>NZ_JAUZVB010000001.1:334801-669602 GCF_031844365.1 Exiguobacterium sp. BG5(2022) | reverse complement strand
GTGGGATTTACTTGAATGAGATTCTCATCGCGAACGTTGAAGCAAACGGCTTGACTGTCGGAGACGTCAACATCATCTCGATCATGGGCATCCCGGCATTAGGGATGGTCGTCGGATTGATAGCGGCGTTCATTCACTACCGGAAACCGAGAACGTATGACACGATTGCACTCGGACCAACTGATTATGAAGTACGTCAAATGAGTGGTTTGAAGATGATCATGACACTCGCAGTCGTTCTCATCGTGTTGATTGTTCAGTTGCAGACCGAGTCGATGATCGCCTCTGCGGTGACCGGTTTGATTTTGCTTTCAATCTTCCGCCTGATTCCATGGTCTGAGGCAGATGATATCTTCACAAGCGGCATGCGCATGATGGCATTCATCGGGTTCGTCATGATCGCCGCAAGTGGATTCGCTGCCGTCATCCGCGAGACAGGTGCGATCGAACCGCTCGTCAACGGAGCGAGCGATTTGATGGGTGACTCTAAACTCATTGCCGCTCTCGTCATGTTGCTCGTCGGCCTTGTCATCACGCTCGGAATCGGTTCAAGTTTCTCGACTGTTCCAATCATTGCAGCAATTTTCGTCCCGCTCTGTGTACAATACGGCTTCTCAGTCGAGGCAACGATTGCCATCATCGGGACTGCAGGAGCGCTTGGGGATGCAGGTAGCCCAGCGAGTGACTCGACACTCGGACCTACGAGTGGATTGAACGCTGACGGTCAACACGATCACCTACGTGAAACGGTTTGGCCAACGTTCTTACACTACAATATTCCACTCATCATCTTCGGTGTGATTGCGGCGATGGTGCTTTGATCATTTTTTCCGTCGTGAATAAATGGTTCCTAATAAAATGAGGATGAGAATAAACCAGATTCCCGTATACATGAGGATTTCGGTGAACATAAAACTCCTCCTAAACAAAAGATAAGGAGCGACGGCTGTCGCTCCTTTTTATGATGAGGTTTTTAATTCGGTCTTGCAAGTATCGAGATACGCATCGACGACCTCTGCTACTTCTCGTCCTTCCCGAATCGCCCATACAATCAGGCTTTGCCCTCGCTTGGCATCCCCCGCGACAAAAACGTTTTCCGTTGCCGTCTGGAAATCTTTCGTCTTCTCGACGCCGATTTTCCGCAACTCATGCTCCGGTCGCTCAAATCCGATGGCGACGAGGACGAGGTCCGCCGGATACGTCTCTATCGAATCTTCCTCCACGAAGAAGGTTGCCTGACCATCCGGATTGACCACTTTCGTCATCCGTTCCGTTTCAACCCCTGTGACACGTCCTTCTTTCGTGACGATTTGGTTGGAGCGAATCAAATACGTTCTCGGGTCTTTCTCATAGACCGCGAGTGATTCCGCATACGCATAATCCGTCGTATCCGTATCCGGTTGAAGTGGCCATGGTCGCTCAGGAGCCCTAAACAATCCTTTCGAAGGGTGCTTCCCAAACTGGATGACAGATTTCGCTCCTTGACGAATCGCGGTCGCCACACAGTCGGCCCCTGTATCTCCACCTCCGATGACGATGACGTCTTTGCCTTTGGCATCATGTCCTGGTGATCGAGTCAATCCTTTCCGTTCGTACATGGATGCCGTCAAATAGTCCATCGCCATTTCAACACCACGTGCATCATCGCCATCAATCCCGAGCGTGCGCTGTTTCTGAGCTCCTGTAGCGAAGATCACCGCATCGTATTGGTTCCGAAGCGCCTCGACTGTCACATCCGTACCGACCACTATGTTCGTCTGGATGACAATCCCCTCTTGTTCGAGCAACCGAATACGGCGCCTCACGACGTCCTTATCCAGTTTCATGTTCGGGATTCCGTACATGAGTAGCCCTCCCGGTTCATCCGCCTTCTCGATGATGGTGACGGAATGTCCGAGCTGGTTCAGTTGGTCAGCAGCCGCTAATCCAGCTGGCCCACTTCCGATGATGGCGATGGTCATCCCGGTTCTTCGATGGACAGATCTTGGTTTCACCCATCCTTCTTCAAATGCCCGATCGATGATGGTTCGTTCAATCGATTTGATGGCAACCGGATCTTCACTGATTCCGAGTGTACAAGACCCCTCACATGGTGCGGGACAAACTCTCCCCGTGAACTCCGGGAAGTTATTCGTCTCCATCAATCGGTGATACGCTCCCATCCAGTCCGATTTTGTCACAAGCTTGTTCCACTCCGGGATATAGTTGTGAATCGGACACCCAATCGTCTCCTGTCCAATCATATCCCCGACATGACAGAATGGAGTGCCACAGTCCATACAACGTGCTGCTTGCTGTTTGACCGATTCGTCATCCATTCGCGTCGCATATTCCTCATAATCCTTCACTCGTTCATCCACCTGACGTTCCGGTAATGTGGAACGTGGAATGTTTAAAAAGTTATGGTTCATGCGTTACCCCCCTCAGTCACAACCCGGAACAATTCAAGCGCTCGGTCTGCTTCACTCAACTCCGGTCGATTCGCCTCGATTCGACGCATGACGTCCAATACATTCGCATAATCTCGTGGAACGACCTTTACAAAGCGAGAGCGAGCTTGTTCGAACGACTCTAAAATGGTCCGTGCTTTGACACTGTCTGTATGAAACTGATGCGCCTCAAGAAGTGCATAAATTTGTTCCACGTCTTCATCGTTCAATTCTTTTATAACGGAGACGAGCTCCTCGTTGACGAGTCGATCGTACGCTTGATCCCCATAAATATATGCGATGCCACCTGACATGCCGGCTGCGAAGTTCCGTCCAACGTCACCGAGGACGAGAACTGTTCCCCCGGTCATATACTCACATCCATGATCGCCGACTCCTTCGACGACTGCCGTCGCCCCAGAATTTCGAACGGCAAAACGCTCGCCGACATGACCGTTAAAGAAGGCCTGTCCGCTCGTCGCTCCGTACAAGCAGACGTTACCGGCAATCATTTGTTTACTTTCATCAAACGGCGCATGTTTTTCAGCGATCAATGCTAATTTTCCACCGCTCAAGCCTTTCCCAATATAGTCATTGGCATCACCGATGACGGAAATGGTGATCCCTCGTGGTAAAAATGCTCCTAGGCTTTGTCCGGCTGATCCACTGAGGCGAAGCGAAATGGTATCATCCGCTAAACCGACCTGACCGTGAACTTTCGTCACTTCAAACCCTAACTGTGTTCCGACGGCGCGATCGGTGTTTCGGATGCGACCAACGAAGAATGTCGGCTGCAACGAGTTGATTGACCGAGAGACTGCCGGAATCAATTTCCGGTGATCATAGGAACGATATGCCGGGTGAGCGAGTTCTTCACGTTCAGGAAGTGGTGTCGGCATCGAGAGCATCGGTGCTAAATCTAACCGTTTTGCTTTCGGATGACTCGTCTTCCATTCACTCTCTTCAAGAAGATCCGTTCGACCAATCACTTCATCAAGTGAGGTCATACCGAGTGACGCTAAAATTTCCCGTACTTCTTCGGCCAAGAACGTCATCAAGTTGACGACATGTTCTGGTTTCCCCATAAATTTCTGACGAAGCACAGGGTCTTGTGTCGCCACACCGACCGGACATGTATCTAAATGACATGCGCGCATCATAATACATCCAAGGACGACGAGCGGTGCTGTCGCAAACGCAAACTCTTCCGCCCCGAAGATGGCAGCTAGGACGATATCTCGTCCCGTCATGAGCTTTCCGTCTGTCTCAAGTGTTACTCTCCCCCGCAACCCGTTCAACGCGAGCGTTTGATGCGTCTCTAAGAGACCAAGTTCCCAAGGAAGACCTGTGTGCTTGATTGATGTTTTTGGAGAAGCACCGGTCCCACCATCATATCCACTGATGACAATCGTATCCGCGTTCGCTTTCGCCACACCCGCTGCGATTGTCCCGACGCCTGACTTCGAGACAAGTTTGACACTGATTTTCGCCTTCGGGTTCACATGCTTTAAGTCAAAGATGAGTTGGGCCAAGTCCTCAATCGAATAAATGTCGTGATGTGGAGGCGGTGAAATGAGCCCAACACCTGGAACGGATCCGCGTACTTCGGCGACCCATGGGTACACCTTATTTCCGGGAAGTTGACCACCCTCACCCGGTTTTGCCCCTTGCGCCATCTTGATTTGAATCTCATCGGCATGGTACAGATATTCTGCCGTCACCCCGAATCGCCCGCTCGCGACTTGCTTGATGCGGCTGATGCGTTCGTTCCCGAACTCATCCGGGACGAAGCGTGCTCGGTCTTCCCCACCTTCGCCCGAGTTACTTTTCGCACCAATCTGATTCATGGCGATAGCGAGGGTTTCATGCGCCTCTTTCGACAAGGACCCGAATGACATTGCTCCCGTCTTAAAACGGCGAACGATCGACGTGATTGGTTCCACTTCTTCGAGTGGCACAGGACGTTGCGTTTTAAATGCAAACAACTGTCGAATGAACTGTCCTGATGAATCATGTAGCTTCACATAAGCGTCATAATATTTTCGTTCCTTCTCACGACATGCACGTTGCAACAAATGAATCGTCTTCGGATTAAATGCATGTTCTTCCCCATCTGCACGCCATTGGAAATCACTTCCCGCTTCGAGCGGCCGATTCGTCGCATAGGCGGACGTATGGAGTGTTTTCGCCTCGTCTTCAAGTTCTTTAAATCCGATTCCAGACAGTTGGGACGTGGTTCCCCTGAAATGAGTTTCAATCAAATCACGGTCTAGTCCCACTGCTTCAAAAATTTGAGCCCCGCGATAACTTTGAATGGTGGAGATACCCATTTTCGACATGATTTTGACGATGCCTTCGACGACTGCTTTTTGATACGAGCGAATAGCCTCTTCAAATGAATGCGCGATTTGTTCACGTTCGACTAAATCTCGAATGGTCGCATAGGCCACGTAAGGGTACACCGCATCTGCCCCATACCCAATCAAGGTCGCTGCTTGATGCACTTCTCGTACCTCACCGCTCTCACAAACAAGACTACAGCCCGATCGCAAGTTCTCTCGAATCAAGTGTTGATGAACTGCACTCAGTACGAGGAGAGACGGCATCGCAATCTGTTCGCGATCGATGAGCCGGTCAGATAGAACAATCACATTTGCTCCATTTCGAACCATCTCACTGACTTGTCGCAAAAGTGACTCAAGAGATGTCTCTAAATCATCCATGAACGTCGTAGCGACTCGTTCGACCTTGAGCCTCTCGTCAAGTTGCTTGAGAGCCGCCCCATCAATCATCGGATGATCTAACCACACACGTTTTGCATGACCTCGTCCGGTATGGACCGGATCTCCTTGCGGACCAATCCAAGTAAATGTAGCCGTTACAATTTTCTCACGCAACGCGTCAATCGGTGGGTTGGTCACTTGTGCGAAGTGTTGTTTGAAATAATGGAACAAGGAACGGGGTCGTGTCGAGAGCACCGCGATTGGTTGGTCATGTCCCATCGAGCCGATTGGATCTTTCTCATCTTTGATTAACGGAACCATATACTGTTCAATGTCTTCTTTCGTATATCCAAACGCACGTTGCACACGCTCGAGTTCAAGCAGTTCTTCTTCATCGACCCCTCGATCCTCAAGGATCATCATCTGCCTAAGCCATTTGTGATAAGGCTCTGACTTCGCAATCGTCTCTTTGATCTCATGATCTGGTATCAATCGCTTTTCAATCAAGTCGATCAATAACAACTGTCCTGGTCTTAAACGCTGTTTTGATTTGACGTTCTCTGCGTCAACCGGAATGACTCCTGTTTCAGATGAGAGAATCAATTCCCCGTCCAATGTTTCGACATAACGCATCGGACGCAAGCCGTTACGATCTAAAATTGCCCCGATTTGCCTTCCATCCGTGAAGACGACTCCAGTCGGTCCATCCCACGGCTCCATGATGGATGAATGATACTGATAAAAGTCGCGCTTGAACGGTTCCATCTGTCCTTCGACAAATGGTTCAGGAATCAACATCATCGCCGTGTGGGCAATCGAGCGACCCGTTCGTGTGAAGAATTCAAAAGCGTTATCGAGCATGGACGAGTCGCTTCCATCCTCTTGAAGCACAGGGAACAAGTGTTGAACGTCTTCAAATAAGTCTGTTGACGTGACCCCTTCCCGCGCTCGCATCGCATCGATATTTCCGCGAAGCGTGTTGATTTCCCCGTTATGGACTATCATTCGGTTCGGATGTGCTCGTTCCCAAGAAGGGAACGTATTCGTCGAGAAACGAGAATGAACGATGCCGAACGTACTCTTGTAATGAGGGGATTGCAAGTCCAAATAAAATGCTGCGATTTGATTTGGCGTCAACATCCCTTTATACACGATCGTTCTCGTTGAAAGGCTTGCGATATATAGGCGTAATGATTCGACCTTTTCGATTTTTCGACGAAGTTCATAGAAGACGCGTTCATTCGCATCCTCATCTAGGAATGGACATGAGATGAACCATTGATAGATCACCGGTTGTGTGACCCGTGCATGTTCACCGATTTGCATCGGGTCGACAGGTACTTCGCGCCATTCAATCGTCGAACAATCAAGTTCATCCGCCATCCGTTCCATCAAAGTGATCTTTTCGTGAAGCTGATTCTCAGACGGCTGAAAAAAAACCATTCCGACAGCGTAACGACCGAGTGACGGAAGGTTCATGGTTTGCGTAAACAATTCGTGTGGAATTTCAGTCATGATACCAGCCCCATCACCAGCATCGATGACACCTTGTCCTCCTCGGTGCTCTAAATTACATAACATGGAGAGCGATTTTTGGACGATTTCATGTTTCTTTAGCCCATGTAAATTGACGTAAAGTCCAATCCCACACGCATCTTTCTCAAATTTTGAGTCATACAAACCAACTCGACTCATATCATCGACCCCTTTCACTCACAGTTTCGTAATTAACATTTTGTTCTAAATATTCTGAAAAATCAAGTGAGTTGCATGCATTTTTGCATAACAAGAATCTCAAAGAGTGCTATTGAAAGCGTATACATAACTGTTATCAATGGATTTATCGTTTTTAGTTATGTTCAATAAAGAATAAATATCCATAAATATTATTTATTTATAGGTTCTTAAGAACGCAAAAAAGGATATCCTGAAGATACCCTTTTCTTGATTATTGTTCTACTGTTTTACGCGTATGATGCAAAAACGATTTCGGACGTTTCCACAAAATCAAACCGATATACCCAATCGCTAGCAATGCAAGGGCGCTAACAATCACAACATAGAGTGTGCCTTCTTCGATTCTAGCAAAGATTCCGATATACGCCCATACGAATACGAGTGGGTAGATGAAATCATGATGCCACCACATAAAGAGGAGGGCAAGGACTACACCGACCATCAGCATAAGTGAGGTCCAGGCAAGTTCATCAAGACCTAACAGCGACGTGATCTGTTCCGTCTTCATCACAACGAACGTGTTGACGATGGTCGCGACTGATACCCAGCCGATGTAGATGGAGAACGGGAACCGATCGAGCCAACTCGTAGACGTTCGAAAAGCGATGTAATACAACCAGCACAGCGTCGCCAGGAACAACACCATGATGACAAGTGAGACGACGAACCATTCGTTCGTGAATGCCAATAACCATAAACCATTCAACACGCAAGAGACTAAAAATCCGGCTTTCATTCGCTCGGCTTGACGATTCGCCGTCGTCCCTTTCTTCAACTGGAGCACCAGCCAGACAAGAAGCGCGACATAGATGACACCCCAAATTGAGAAAGCGTACCCTGCCGGCTTAAAGTAGATATCGATGCGGTCCGAAACCGCCGCGTTGTCGCCGCTCGCGAAATAGTTGATGACGACGGTCGCTAAAAAAGCGACCCAGTTTACAATCGGCCATTTTGATAAGTCCATAAGCACGATCTTCTAAATGAAGATCAAACACCTCCTTTTGCAACATAATATTCAATACCCGCATCCATGTGACTCTACACGTATAAAGGGGCTCGCATATGCGAACCCCTTCTCAATTAAAAGTCGATTTCGTCTGGATCTGGTCCGAGACGTTCCCCTGTCGCCACTTGATCGATTTTCGCCAAATCGTCCGCATCGAGTGAGAAGTCGAATACATCAAAGTTCTCACGGATTCGATGTGGTGTCACCGATTTCGGTAACGCGACATGACCAGACTCAAGATGCCAACGGAGAACTATCTGTGCCGGCGTCTTCCCATGTTTTTCTGCAATCTCAGAAAAAGCAGGGATGTCTAAAAACTTTCCTTGCATGAGTGGACTCCATGCCTCGATTTGAATCCCTTCATCTTGGCAGTAATCCAACAAATCCGGTTGCGGGAGTTGTGGATGAAGTTCAACTTGATTGATGAGTGGCGCCATCAGACCGGCTTCTTTCAATGTTTCTAAGTGGTGTTCTTTAAAGTTGGATACACCGATTGCTTTGATTTTTCCGGCTTCATATAAATCGATGAGATCTTTCCACGCATCGACGAACCCATCTACCGGCCAATGCAACAGACAAAGGTCCAAATAATCTGTCTGGAGTCGTTTTAACGAGTCTTCGAATGCCTCTTTCGTTTTGCCTTCACGAATGTCATCATTCCAAATCTTCGACGTGATGAACAATTCAGAGCGGTCTAAACCTGAGAGATGAATTCCCTTCGCAACGCCCTCTTCATTTTTATAGATTGCAGCCGTATCGATGTGACGATAGCCTGTTTTGATGGCTTCAACGACAGCAGCTGGTGCCTCGGTTTCATTATCGACCTTCCAGACACCAAAGCCGATCATCGGAATTTCGACCTTATTTCGTAATGTTGCGTAAAGCATCTCATTCATCCCCTTTTCATTCTAACGAGCTGATTGTATCATACCCGAGAATTTATTTCGGAAAACTAAATCGTCAAATCTTTTCGGGTGAATCGGATGAACGAGAGTGCTGAAAAGATGGTCAGGAGACCGAGTAACCAGATGAAATGGATTCCCCAATATTCCTCACGCATGATGGCACCGGCGTCAAAGAGAGAGAAGAATGAGAGGTTTGACATCCAATCGAATTGATCGCTCACTCCTTGGATGATGTTCACCATGAGAAAGAACGTGAAGATTCCACCCGTCACCATATAGGATTTACTACTATCATCGAACAGACTCGCAATCACATAAGCGGCTACGCCTAGGACGAGCAACATGAGCGCTCCATTCAATTGAAGCATCCACAATACCGCATAGTCGATTTGTAAATCGAACAGAAGGTCCGCTGCCATTAAACTCAACCCATTTAGACCGACAAATAGCCCGACTGCCACAATCAACACAACAAAGCTTGACATCACATACGTGACTCGAGAAATCGGGGCCGCCATATACAGCATGATTTCTCCAGAATCGACCGGTTTGGCCAACAGTTTCGAGGCGAAAGTCAATGCGAATAAAACTGCGAGGACGTAGAAAATCAAGCCATAATAGTTACTCGACAATAGATTGAGGACGTTGTCCATCGCCATCGACGCATCGATTTGGAAGACATCGAGAAGCTCAGGTGGCAACGACTCTAATTTTGCCTCAATCAATCCTGTTTCTTGAATAGATGGGAAGATTGCGGCTAAGAAAAAGAGATATATGCTAGTCCCGACTGAATATCCTAGAATCCAACTGCGATTCTGTTTCAACATGGAGCGAATTAACATGTCATGTCGCCTCCCCGTAATACTGCATGAATAGATGTTCGAGCTCGTCTGTGCCACTTGTCAGTGATTGAACCTGAAACTCCGCCAATGTTCGGATGAGGTGGTTCAGCTCTATCGGTGTCGAGATGGTGACCTCAACATGCATGCCGTCCCGTTCACCAGAATCGGCCGCGAATCGAACGGCTTCCGCTTCCGTTGAAAATTCGACTCGGTACCGTTTCACGCTATGTTGTCGTAATTGTTCCATGTCCTCTTCGATGATGATGCGTCCATCTTTAATCAACGCGGCACGGTCGCACGTCCGTTCCATCTCAGGGAAATGGTGAGAACTCATGAGAATCGCTTTCCCAGATTGCTTTTCTTCAATTAACCAATCGATTAGACGATCTTGCATGAGCGGGTCTAATCCGCTCGTCGGTTCATCCAATATATAGACGGGCACATCTTTCATGAAACAGGTGATGATGGCGAGTTTTTGCTTCATCCCCTTTGACATCTTCCGTACTTTCGTCGCCTCATCGAATGAAAACCGTTCACGTAATTGCCGTTCACGATCCGAATTCGTTTTGTGCAAATGGCGCGTCAATCGAATGATTTCTTCTCCCGTCATGTTCTGGGGATAATTGATTTCTCCTGGCAAATAGCCGACACTCCGTTTCACTTGCTCCGTCTCCTGCCAACAGTCGAATCCGTTGATGGTCGCCTTGCCTTCACTCGGCTTCAAAAGACCCATCAAATGTCGAATCGTTGTGGATTTCCCAGCGCCGTTCGGTCCGATGAATCCGAAGATTGTACCTGGTGATACATGTAGTGAAACGTCAAAAATACCATGTGTGGCATCAAATCGTTTCGTCAATCGCTGAATCCGAATCATCTCGAACCCTCCTTTTTTGTAATATCTGAGCGATATGATTACAAAACTAGTATATCACGTTCTTTTTTGAAATGGAAATGGTATATTGATTACAAAACTAGAGAGAGGAGCGCTTAAATCAATGGATGGATTTGCGAAACGCACCGAAGAAAAACAACAAGCGATCTTACGTGCCGCCTATGACTTGATGGCAGAAAAACAATCCCGATTCACAATCAGTGAGTTAGCGAGTCGAGCGCACGTCTCCCCCGTATCTATCTATAATTACTTTGGGTCAAAAGACCAGGTTATCGTGCAAGTCCTAAAGCAGATGACAGAAGAGCAGATGAGTTGGATTGAACATGCGATTGAATCGAACGCTCCATTCGATGCGTTACTCGTCGAGATCCTAACACGAAAAATCCAGTCGGCGGTTCTCTTTGACGAGACCATCACAGCAATGATTCAACAAGACCCGAACTGGGAACAGCTTGCGACTCGAGGATATACTGCTTTCGCCCGGTTGATTGAATACGGGAAGGCCCAAGGGTCAATTGATTCGACGTTATCCACTTCTTCTTATTTACGCTATGTACAATTCATGCAACAGGCTATCCTGTCCGATCCTCAGTTTTCAATCGAGAATATGAAGGAAACGATGGAAGTCTACTTTCATTTCTTTTTGAATGGAGTCATGAAACGCTAAAAGGTGACTGTCTCAAGCAAGCAGACAGTCACCTTTTTTATGTGTGATAGATAAAGTCTTCAATTGGATAGAGCGATAGATCCACTTCCGCGTCTCCTGTCAGAACGAGGTCACTCAACACTTTTCCGATGAACGGGCCGACCGTCAAACCGGATGATCCCAGACCGTTGGCGACCAACAGTTTTTCTGCCCCAGGCACCCTTCCGAGTACGGGAATTGAATTCGGTGTGACCGGACGGAAGCCGACTTTCGTCCCCACGAGTTCTGCCTCGGAAAGTCCAGGTGCCGACTCCAAACCTTTCGTCAGTACTTCGTGTACTCCGATTGCAGTCGGACGAACGTCGAACGCTTTTCCTTTCTCATGTGTCGAACCGATGACCACTTTCCCGTCGTCAAATCCGAGTAAATAGCGGCGTCGTGGCGGCATGACGACCGGCCAGTCAGATGCATCTGTATCCTTCAACTGGACGTGGACGAGCTGGGCCTTTTCCCCTTCGACTCGTACCGTATATCCAAGAGGCTGTAACAGTTCCGGTAACCAAGCACCCGTCGCAAGGATGATTTCATCCGCTTCATATCTCACTCCGTCACACTCCACACCAATCTCATCTCCGCTCGTCAACCGTGCTGAACCGTTGACAAATGTGACGCCACGCTTGATAGCGACTCTCTCAAGTGCAGCGCGAAAGCGTCCGCCGTCGACTCTAGCCCCTCCTGTCACGAAGAGTGCATCGTATTCATCGGATAACGGTGGGAAACGATGTTGTGCCTCTTCAGCAGTCAGTCGTTCGAGTTCACCGATTTCTGGCGCTTCTTCTCGACGAAGCAACGTTCGCTCCATCATCTGGTCGAGCTTTGTTTCTTCATGGAGCGCAAGCGTCCCGACACGTTTGTATCCGGTATCCGTCTCCCCTTCAGCCTCCAGCTCTTTGACGACCTTAGGATAATAGCTTGCTCCGCCTTTCGCCAGTGCATACCAAGCTTTGTTGCGTCGCTGCGCAATCCACGGACATACGATTCCAGCCGCCGCATCCGTTGCTCTTCCTTCTTCTTTCCGGTCAATGACCGTTACATCCGCTTTACCAGCTAAATGATAGGCAGCCGAAACACCGACGATCCCTGACCCGATAATCACTATTTTCTTCATCATAAATCTGTCTTGCGCAGACAGATGGACACATCCTTTCGTAAAAAAATCATCGACCCAACGGATCGATGATTGATTCTTATTCTCTCATCGCTAGACGATAAAGTAAATCTAACAACTCGATGTAGAGCCACACGAGCGTGACGATTAATCCGAATGCCGCGACCCATTCCAACTGTTTCGGAGCCCGAGCTTCGACTTGACTTGCGATAAAGTCGAAATCTAAGACGAGAGCGAGTGAAGCGACGATGACAATCACGAATTGAACACCGATCGCAAGTGGGCTTGAACCGGTCATGAATGCCAAGCCTGAACCGAACAAACTCATCACGAGTTGCACGAGATATAACAACATGACTGTGAACATGGCTGCCATGACACCGGCTTTAAACTTCTGTGTCACTTTGACAAGCCCTGTCGTATAGACAAACCACATCGCAAAGGCGACGACAAACGTCGTTAATACGGCACGTCCCACAATACCAGGGACCATCGCTTCAAAGAAATACGAAATCGAGCCGACGAAGACACCTTCGATAATCCCGTAAAGGGGTGCGACGACCGGAGCCGTATTTGGTTTAAACGTGATGAGCAAAGCAAAGATAAAGCCGAGGATGAGTGACCCGATCATGAGCGGGAACAAGAGCCCTTCTCCGATTGTCGGGACGACAAGCCATGTCGTACCGGCTGCCGCTGTCACGAGTAAAAGCAAGGTGAACACCTTAGACCATGTACCTGCTTTCGTCATCGGTTCGGCACTGAAAGCTGTGGACTGCATTGATTTACGAAGTAATGGATTCGATTTTAAGTTCAACGTTGAATAGCTCCTTTATGGTTCAGTTACTGTTTTGCGAACACGTCGATGAACGCACGCATATAATCTGGCAAGTCTGGCGGACGACGACTTGAGACGATATGTCCATCGACGACGACCGGCTCATCATGCCAAATCGCTCCCGCATTTTCCATGTCATCTTTGATTCCCGGCGTGCTCGTCACGTTCACCCCGTCTAGAATGTTCGCAGAAATCAACACCCAACCGGCGTGACAGATTTGACCGATTGGTCGTTTTTGTTCATCCATATAACGGACGAATCCTTTCACCGAATCGAAACGGCGCAATAAGTCAGGTGACCATCCGCCTGGCACGAGAATCGCATCGAACGATGTAATGTCCACATCATCAAACGCCACGTCAGATTTTGCTGGCACACCGTATTTACCGATATATGCGTGATCGGCCTTCTCCCCAGCGAGGATCACGTGCGCCCCTTCTTCACGAAGGCGATGTACCGGGTACCAAAGCTCTAAATCCTCAAAGTCATTACTGACAAGTTGAAGGACTTTCTTCCCTTGTAATTTCATCAAACCCCTCCTTTTATTCATTCCCCATTATACCCGAAACCGCTAGTCACGAAAACGAAGAATCATGATTGTTTTTTCAGTATATGGATTCATCCTGATTCACGACACTATATCTTGTGTTTCCTTCCCACAATTGATACCTTTAGTGGTAGGAGATTGAGAAGGAGGAACATCACGTATGAAACAATATCATGACTTATGTCGACACATCCTCGACCATGGTGTCGTAAAAGAAGACCGTACCGGGACCGGGACAACGAGTGTATTTGGTTACCAAATGCGTTTCAATCTGCAAGAAGGGTTCCCCCTTATCACGACGAAGAAATTACATATTCGTTCCATCATTCACGAACTATTATGGTTCATCTCAGGAGAGACGAACGTCCGATACCTTCAAGATAACGGGGTCCGCATTTGGAACGAATGGGCAGACGAAGAAGGCAATCTTGGTCCAGTATACGGTTCACAGTGGCGTTCTTTCCCACGCCCGGACGGTTCTTCTGTCGATCAGTTGGCTCAAGTGATTGACCAAATCAAGACGAACCCAGATTCAAGAAGGTTGATCGTCTCGGCATGGAACCCAGGACAGCTAGAGGAGATGGCCCTGCCGCCGTGTCACCTATTGTTCCAATTCTATGTCGCTGACGGAAAGCTTTCGTGTCAATTGTATCAACGGAGCGCTGATACGTTTTTAGGGGTACCGTTCAATATCGCCTCATACGCACTACTCACGCATATGGTCGCACACGTGACCGGACTCGAAGTCGGCGACTTTGTCCATACCCTTGGTGATGCACACATCTACCACAACCATCTCGAACAAGTGGAACTTCAGTTGTCGCGTGACCCACGTCCGCTACCAAAACTCAACATTGTCCGAGACGTCCCTTCAATCGAATCATTCCGTTTTGAAGACTTCGAAATTCTAGGATATGATCCGCATCCGCACATCAAAGGAGAAGTGAGCGTATGATTTCACACGTCGTCGCATATGGATTAGGTCGTGAAATCGGAAAAGATAATGACTTATTATGGCGTTTGCCAGATGACTTGAAACATTTCAAGACCATCACGTCTGGCGGAACGGTCGTGATGGGAAGAAAGACGTTTGAGTCCATCGGTAAAGCGTTACCGAACCGACGCAATATTGTCGTCACATCAGATGTTTCCTTTTCAGCAGATCAAGTCGAAGTCTGGCATGATTTAGACCGTCTCGTCGAAATGAGTCAAGATGAAGAATGGTTTGTCATCGGTGGCGCCACGTTATATGAGCAGACGATGCTGATGACGAGCCGGATCTATGCAACGGAAGTCGCTGCATCGTTCGAGGCCGATACGTATTATCCCGAACGGATTGGGGAATGGTCAATTACGAGTACAATCGACCACCCGCAAGACGAAACACATGCATATGCCTTTTCATTCAAACAATACGACAAAACAGACATCGCATCATGATGTCTGTTTTTTAGTCTGGCAATTTTTCCAGCCACTGTTCAATTTTTCTCGTGATGACCTCGTCTTGTTCTCCATCCGCATAATCGTCATAGATTGCTCCGAGTTCAGACGCCGTTCGTTTCGATACAGCAAGAATGTGACTATATTTGCCTCGTTGCTCTTTCACAGCAGACAACGTCCCTTTCGCTTCTTGCGCACGCGCATCATCCAAGACGAACATCTCGATATTGTCATTACAAGAATACGCCTCGTAAGGACGGTATACGACTTCATATCGGCGATGCTCTTTGGGGAGTCGATCAGCAAGCGATGTATAGGTATTGGCAGACATCGTCACATAGGCGATTCGCTTCTCCTCACGAACAGCAGAAGTGTATCGGACGACACGATTTCGACCATCTCGTTTCGCCTTATACAGCGCCTCATCTGCGTAGGCACACCATTCACCGAGTGTATAGCCTGTCTGGCAGACTCGGGTGTATCCAATCGACACCGTCACCTGATGGTCGTATGGAAATTCCATTTCTTCGATACGTGTTCGGACTCGCTCGAGTACCGATTCGACGATCGCACGGTCTGAGACATTCAAGAGGATTAAGAATTCTTCTCCTCCGTATCGGATGAGCTCATCACTAGAACGAATGGCATGACGGATTTCTTCAGAAACGCGATGAAGAACGTCATCGCCATACGAGTGACCGAACGTATCATTCAATTGTTTGAAGTGATCGATATCGAGAAGTGCGACAGCAAAACTCTCACCAGACCGCTCCAATCTCGAGATGAACCGAGAAAAGGTCGCCTTTAAATACTTACGGTTGAAAGCACCCGTTAATTCATCCACGAGTAACGCTTTTGATACGAGACGTGATTTTTCGATATGTAGTCCGAGACGCACCAATCGTTCCTCCATCGGCACCCACGATTCCCAATAATCGTCGAATCCGTATGAATAGGCCGCAAGACGATAATGTTCATTCGTTCCGATGACAATAAGTGGAACATAGAGCTTTCTCATCTTGCTAACGAAAGATTGGATATCTCGCTCTTTAAATTGTGGCCATAATTCAACGTCCATGATGATGGCTTTCGGCACATCCTCATAATCGTATTCGACGGCCTCTTCTAGTGTCTGCAAAAATACCGGACGTGCTCCGAGCTTCTCGACGCGCGACTTGTAACGACTAAATGTAGAAAAGCTTGCGGATAAGATGAGGACGAGATCCTCATCCTCCTGTTCAATCCCTAAGACGGTATGGATATAGCGTTTCACAGGAGAGATCAAGGTCAAAGCTTCCGCATGTGTGAGGACGCTTGGCAACTCCTTCGCGTCAGACTCGACACGACTAAAGATTTCTAACAAATGCATCAATCGTCGTTGCCGAACTTCCTTCTTCATCCAATCGAGTAGAAACTCGATATCGCTTTTTGGAATTTGTCTCGACTCCGATATCTTTTTCAAAATAATATGTATACGCTCAGTGAGTTGACCTTGCTCCATTCCCGTCCCCCCTATGTTCGTACTCCCCGAATTCTCTTATGTTTCGATTATGCGACTTCTCAGGATGAAATACAACTATTTCCTTATTTATTTTCTATTGTTTTACATATTACTAGGACTTATGCCCTAAAAAAGACATACTAAAAGCGGTCTTGCGACCGCCTTGTGTTATTTTTTCACTTTTAAGTTCGGTGACGTCATCTCTTCCGGACGAATCCATTGATCAAATTGTTCTTCAGTCAATAAACCGGTTTCCAAGGCTGCTTCTTTTAAAGAAGTACCATTTTTATGTGCCAATTTCGCAATTTTTGCTGCATTTTCGTATCCGATATGCGGGTTGAGTGCTGTAACGAGCATGAGTGACTGCTCCACATTATGTGAGATCACTTCATGATTCGGCTCGATTCCGACAGCGCAGTGATCATTGAAAGAATGTAAGCTGTCCGTCAATAGACGACAAGTCTGTAGGAAATTATACATAATGACTGGTTTGAAGACGTTCAATTCAAAGTTCCCTTGACTCGCCCCGAAACCGATTGTCGCATCATTTCCGAGTACTTGTGCGGCAACCATCGTGAGCGCCTCACTTTGAGTCGGGTTGACTTTACCTGGCATGATTGAACTTCCTGGTTCATTCTCCGGAATAGTGATTTCTCCGATTCCTGCACGTGGTCCAGAAGCCAACCAACGCACGTCGTTCGCAATCTTCATCGCGTCCATCGCTAAGGCTTTTAATGCACCATGTGTGAAAACGAGTTGATCGTGACTCGTGAGAGCGTGGAACTTGTTGACGGCTGTCACAAACGGTTTACCCGTCTCTTCTGAAATTTTCTTAGCTACAACTTCACCGAACTCAGGGTGTGCATTGATCCCAGTTCCGACGGCCGTTCCTCCAAGTGCAAGCTCCGTGAGTGGCTCAATCGTGCGCTCGATCATCTGTTTTGACAATTCAAGCATCCGGACCCACCCACTGATTTCTTGACCGAGTGTGACCGGCGTCGCGTCTTGAAGGTGCGTCCGACCAATTTTGACGATATCCATAAATGCCTCAGCTTTTTGTGAAAGAGTTTGATAAAGCGAGTCGATTGCTGGAAGGACATCATCTTGTACGGAAAGGATGGCGGCGATGTGCATCGCAGTTGGATACGTATCATTCGAGCTTTGCGATTTGTTGACGTCATCATTCGGATGAATCGTGATAGATGCTCCACGAGCCTGTAACTTTTCATTCGCAAGATGCGCAATGACTTCGTTGACGTTCATGTTTGACTGCGTGCCCGACCCTGTCTGCCAGACGACAAGCGGGAATTCTGCGTCATGTTGCCCTGCTAAAATCTCATCAGCCACCTCTGCGATGATCGCTGCTTTCTCTTCCTCGAGTACACCGAGTTCAGCGTTTGCTAAAGCGGCACCTTTTTTCAAAATGGCAAATGCGTATACGATTTCAAGTGGCATCTTCTCTGCACCAATTTTAAAGTTTTCAAGACTACGTTGCGTTTGTGCTCCCCATTTCGCCGTAGCTGGAACTTTAATTTCCCCCATTGTGTCCCGTTCGATCCGATAATCCATGTATAATTCCCCCTCTATAGTTGACTACGCTTTCATTTTAGCGAAAAACCATCTAAAAAGAAATGACTCCGTCAAAAAAGCGACCAAGAATGATCTCGGTCGCTTAATTCATTCCATTCAATGCGTCACGTGCAATCACATCCGCTCGATTCTCCGCTCGTGGGACCCATTTTAAGAACACGGTCGGCAATTCATCGTAGGCAATCAGTGCTTTCAGAAATAAAGGCTTCGCCGATGCATCTTTCATGAAACGTTGCTCTAATGCGCGAACAATCACTTCGGCGTCGGAATACAGCATGAATGAGGTTTCACCTTTTAATGCATGAGCTTGTTCCAGTGCATAAGCACATGCAACCAATTCCGCATGAACGCTTGTCAATCCTTGCATGCGACGTTTAAACGTCGATACCGTACCGTCGGACGACTTGATCCACACACCGATTCCATTATCTCCAGTCGTCTGATTGGTGGCCGCGTCAAAATAAATGTGAACCAAACCGGTACGCCTCCCAATCTGTATTGACAGGAGCATGGATATCAATCTGAGACAGTCGTTTCGATAAGAGGGCGATTTCTTCATGGCCGTCTAGTTTTTTGGCATACTTTTGATGGGGCGCTTCAAGTGTTTCATTTTGAACATGCACATAAAGCGTCTCAATCGTATCGTAATGCTGAATCAAAATCGTCGCCGTCTTCGGACCAATGCCACGCACCCCCGGGATGTTATCCGAAGAGTCTCCCTGCAAAGCCTTCACGTCGACAAACTGATATGGTTTCACCCCGTACATCATTTCAAAAGAAGCTTCATTGACGAGCTGCTCCTCACCTTTTTTCGGCATGATTTGAAACACGTTCGGAGACAACAACTGAAGTAAATCGCGGTCTGAAGAATAGAGGTACGATTCGCCCGGGAACGCTGTCGCGACGGCGCCCATCAAATCATCGGCCTCATATCCCGTCAACTCGGATTGTAAGATGCCTCGTTCATCCAAAGCAGACCTTAATTTCAAATAGTCTTCAAAGAGCGGCTCCGGAAGTCCGTTACGCGTTGCTTTATATTCAGGATACAGCGCGTAGCGGTGTGTGGACTCTCGTGTCCCGTCCCAAAAGAAAGCGATATGGGAAAAGTCTGTCGTCCAAGAATCCACCTTCCGAAGCAATCCTTTTACCGTCACTTCCGGATCTTGTGCTCGTCTTCGCTCCGTTGCAAAATAATAACGTGACAATAAATTAAATCCGTCAACTAGAATAAGCTTCATCTTGCTCCACCTCACATGCTTTTAATCCCCGTGCCAGTGCATCTTGGTCTAGTTCCTTCCCAATCCAAACAAATACGGAACGATCCCCTTCATGCATCTCATTTGCAAATGTTGCGCCCATCAACTGATTCGTCGCTTGAATGACAAACTTGCGCTCCTCATCCTGTAAGCGGACAATCGCCTTCATCCGATACATCGCATCCTCATAGTGCATCAATACTTCACGAACGTAACGGGTCACGCGCTCTCGAGACAACGGACGCTCGGCACTCAACGTGATCGCACGAAGGGAAGAGACCGATTCACTCGTCTCTGTCAGTTGACTCAACTTCTGTTCATCGACACGTGACAGTTGGAACGTATTCTCAAGTAATTCGTAATCGCCTTTTGTTTGAATCGTCTCTACAATCCTCACCGTCGGATTGAGTTGCTCGATTCGGCGGTGTGCTTGATTGAGTTCATCCGTCGACACTAAATCGGTTTTATTTAACAAGATGAGATCGGCATAAGCGATTTGATGAATCCCTTCTTTGAACAGTTCACGATCCATTTGACTGGCATCCACAACCGTCAAGATGGCATTCATTTTGAAGTGTTGTCGCAAATATTCATCATAGTAAATCGTCTGAATGATTGGTGCGGGATCCGCGACACCGGTCGTCTCGATGATGACCCGGTCGAATGTTTCTTGCTTTGCAGCCAATTGATAGAACGTCTTACTCAAATCATTTTGGATAGAACAGCAAATACATCCGTTTGAGAGTTCGATTTGCTCTTGGTCCATCTTGACGATCAATTGTTCATCGATATTTATCGCGCCGAGCTCGTTGACGATCAAGCAAATTTTTTCATCCGTCGCCGCGAGTAAGCGGTTCATATACGTTGTCTTGCCTGCTCCTAAAAACCCGGTCACTAATTGTACGGGAATCATGATACCACCCTTTTCTTACAAATCTTCGTGCGCGCGAGCCCATTTCTCATAACGCGCATCCAATAAATCAATCAAGTGAAGCATCCAAGCCTCCGTTGTCATCGGGAGGACACTCGATCCCCACTCACGTTTCCCATGATGTGATAAAATCATGTGCCAGATTCGATGGTGGACATCCAATGGCAGTCGCGTCGACGTCTGGCGTAACGTTTCTTCAAACAATAGCCCACCGTATGGCATATGCCCAATTAGTGTGCCCATCGGGTTGATGGAGATGCCGGTCGTTTCACTTGTGCCCTCAACAGGAGATAACTTCTCAAAACGATTCGGACTAGATAACAGATGACTGTATTCATATATTTTTCCGATGTCGTGGAAGAGGATTCCAAGTGCGAGTTCATCCCAATTCAACGGTTCTTTCCGCTCGGCCATCGCTTCACAGGCGGCATACAGCGATTCAAACGTTCCTTTATATGCCTGTTCGATTTTAACACCGTTCATCGTATTCCAAAGGTCGACTTTGTGCAACTGCTCCGCTTCTTTGATTACACGAAACACCATCGCCAAATAGTCATCTTGCTCTTGAATCCGATAGCCGAGACGAAGCATACACACGGTATGCTTCAATAGACCTCCCGCATAGTTATGATGGTGGTAGAGTGCCGCTGGCGATAGTACGAAATCATCCCAAACGAAATCAAGGAGGCCGTAGGCGATCTGTTGATAGGTCGGTGACAACGTATCAATCAAACTGAACAATTCATCCGCAAACTGCTCCATCGTCTCATCCCCTGGCAAGCCTGGTAATAACGAGATTGCCTCATCTTTTGAGATAGGATGGACGCGGTCAATCGTAATCGATTTGGCGCCATCCGGTTTTGGATAGACATCGATTTTCCCGGATAATTCGATGACACCCGACTCGTAGATTGGAAGCAGTTCACTTTCATTTCCACGGAGCCAATGTTTGGCACGCATCATCCCGTTCGCCGTCGTGACACTTAGTTGAAGCCATTTCGCACCATTCTTCCCTTCTCTAACCTCGACTGTACTGACGAGCGCTTTTGTTTGGACAGGGGCCCCATCGGCTAACTGGTCTAAACGGTCCTTTGATTTGTCTATTAGTGGTATTTGAAATCGATCATGGTTCATCGATGAACCGATGACCGGATCAATTTGTTGATAATAGTTCATAATTATTCCCTCCTCGCATCTTATGACATTGTATCGTGTTTCCGTCTATTAGGCGAACATACTTTCTAGTAGGGTGTCGATTTTGCCATCATTATATTGAAAGCGCTTACGATTATTGATACGATAAAGGTAGTTCGATAAAGGGGGAAACGATAATGATTTCATTAATCGATACGTATGAACGTTTCATCGCCTCGGGGGAAGCGACACGTTATGCACAAGAGCAACAATCCATTGAACATATTCTGCAAGGGTCAACTTGTCCGGTAGGGATGCAGGACTTAGAACAGTCACTCACGCATCTTTCCGGTAATCCATATGCCAAAGATGCATCACTCGACAAAATCGTCGAGCATGAGATGAAAGGGGCTATGGCGGCGCTTGAGCTTTCTGGTTATCCTCTTCAGACGCCGTTAGCGAAGGCGGTTATCCTGTCTGCTTTCGCTCGAACTAACCGACTCAATATTGATAAACTAAAAGAACTGAGCCACGCCGATCTTCTCGTCCGAATCCAATCAGCAGAGCGTGCTTGGAAGCGAACATACGCATTGTTACATCGTTCAACGCCGACTCAGATTTGTGGTCAAATGGATTCGCTCCTCGGTGGATGCGCTATCCAGCGTGTTCTTGAGGCAATCAAACAACCCGGAACGACAAAAACGGCATAAGAAAAGGAGCGGTCCCCGGGCCGCTCCTTTTCTTATGCTCATCCTTCTGTTACTTCAACTGCATCCGGCTCATATAGTGTTACATTACGTGCCGGAGAGAATGTCGAAATCGCATGCTTATAGATCAATTGTTGACGACCTTCCGACTCCACGATGACAGTAAAGTTATCAAATGACTTGATGACACCTCGAATTTGAAACCCGCTTACTAAAAATACGGTCGTTGGTACCATTTCTTTTCGAAGTTGATTCAAAAAATGGTCTTGAATGTTGTAGCTCGCTTTCATGCTGGATTCCCCCTAGTCTTTATCTCTTTAAAATAATCGGAATTTTCGAAAAAACCCCTCTACATCATCATAAATATTTTTATATGATAGTTCAAATGATTTTCGACCCATATCCACCCAAATTCCATCAAATTGATGACGGAACCAAGTTAATTGCCGTTTCGCGAACTGTCTTGTGTGCTGTTTAAGCAAGTCGGTCGCTTTCTCTTTCGACATCTTTCCATCGATGAAGGGAATCATTTCCTTATATCCGATGGCCCGCATCGCCTGCGTATCACGATATCCTTGTGCCAAAAGTCGTTCGACTTCTTCGACAAGTCCTGCTTCCATCATCGCATCGACGCGTTGATTGATTCGGTCGTATAATATCTCACGATCTGCGTGGAGGACGAACAATCGATAATCATAATGTTCGGATGGCGCACTGTCTGTTGTCTGTGTATCACCTTGCATCGCCACCTCGAGCGCCCGTACGACACGACGCACGTTATTCGGGTGAATCGTAGCCGCACGCTCTGGGTCAAGTTGGACCAATCGTTGATGTAGCGCTTCACGCCCTTCGACTTCTGCAAACCGTTCGAGTTCAGCCCGCAGTGCTTCATCGACAGGTTGCTCCACAAATTCATAATCATATAAGATCGAGCGAATGTATAGCCCCGTCCCACCGACGATAATCGGTAACTTGCCACGGGCATAAATATCATCGATGGCGGCACGCGCCAATTGTTGGAACATCGCGACACTCATAGCATCATCCGGGTCACAAATATCAATCAAATGATGCGGGATCCCTTCGGCCTCTTCTTTCGTTACTTTTGCTGAACCGATGTCCATACCCCGGTATACTTGAACCGAATCACCCGAGACGATCTCGCCGTCGAACGCTTTAGCTAGTTCGATGCCCGTCTTCGTTTTGCCAACAGCGGTCGGCCCGACGATGACGACGACAGGTGTTTTTTTCATACATCTCACTCCTCAACTAAAAACCCGTCTCTTCACGAGACGGGCCATCAAATTCTTCTTTTTATTCTATCATCAAATACGACGGCAAACAGCATCCAACCACATAAAAGTAATCCGAGTAATAACACGAGACCATCACTCATCTGCTTTCGCCTCCTTTAGCTTCCTCATTCCCACTTTTCACATTTCAGACACAAAATAACTGTAAAAAAGCACACTCAATAAAGAGTGCGCATTTCAAAGTCATCATTCAAATCAAATATTCAGTCATCATCTTTTAACCTCTGAACCAATCCCAAAAATGAGCACCTTGGGCGACAATCAAATAGTCGAGCCAGCGTCTATAATCCACCGGAAGTTTTTCGGTGTCATTTGCGTACGTCAAAAATTCCCCAATCCAAATGTAGTTCTCATTTTCGCTTAAGACCTCGCAAACAATCCATTCCCCATCTCTCCCGACACCGACGGGGATGAATTGTTCAGGGCACTCCCATATTTCACGATATTCGATGATTTCATCCACACTAAAGAGTCGAATCCCTCCACCATATGTCGGATGGACAAATAGTTCAACACCATTATGACTCTTTAAAAATTGGATAACGTCATTTGGCATCATTTGCTTCAATCGCTTGATTTCAACTTCCGTCGCGGGCTCACTGAATGAAAAGTGTAACGTGTCCACATATCCCTCTTCGTTTTGAATTTCGATTCGATTATTTACAAGCCTACTTTTCAACGCTTCAAGTGCAATCATCAACTCAACCCCACTTTTTGAGAATTAACGACATTCGTACCGTATCATTCATTTCCATTTTTCTAAGTATTGCATATATCGACCTTTCAGCGTTCAATAAAAAAGGACATCGGGCACGACTTGAACGCGCTCGATGACCTCGGATCATTTTCAATTCATCATGAAGCAATTTCAATCGTCTGTTTCGTACGCTTGACAGAAACGATGAAGTACAGGATTGCCGTACCGCTCGCCGCCCACCAAACCATGTCATACCATCCGTTCATCAGTCCAGCCATCCCAACCATCGCCGGGACAATCAGCGTCAACCATGATAATACGAGGGCGACACGTGCTGTGATGGTCTCGTTCGGTTTCCCGAGTCCCATTCCAAAAAAGAACAGCGCCCAAAGGAATGACCAGAAGAACCACGTCAATGCCCCCATCGGATCACTTTCTGCAATCGCCATCACACCGTAAAAAGCAGCTGCAATCGAAACGAATAATGAGAACCAGCCAACGCCACGTCCGTCTAAATTCAAAATAAACGTCACCCCTACATATAAATAAGTGAACGCAAATAGATAGATACTCGCATGACCGAATTGCTCTTCTGGACTCGCCCCAATCAATAACCATGTGGCGATAAACGTTTGTAAGAGTCCCGTAAACAAACTAAAAAATCCTGCGCTCTTGCTATCCACTTTCCCGAGAAGAACGAGACTATTTAAAAACAGTGCGACGCCACCGAATAGTAAACTTACATTACCCACACTCATTACCCCTTTGTACAGATGTCTGACCTTTAATCTACTGTATCACTTTAGCTTGAATTCGCTTTCAGTGCAAGGGGATTTTTAAGTGTTCACGAGAACGCCACGCCTTACTCATTCTCAAGGGTTTGGATGGCCTCGTCGATTCGCTCTTGTTCCTCATCCGTGAAAGTCGGATATTGTGGATCAATGCGTTCAAGAACTTCAATCATGACTGACGAAATAATAAAACGACTATACCACTCATCATCTGCCGGCAATACATACCAGGGTGAGACTTCCGTTGATGTGTGCGACAACATCTCGGCAAAGATTCCTTGATATTCTTCCCAATGCTGCCGCTCTTCGATGTCACTGAAGGAGAATTCCCAATTCTTTTTCGGATCCTTTAATCGTTCAAGCAAACGGTCTCGTTGTTTATCTTTAGATACATTAAAAAAGAACTTGATGACTTCGAATCCGTTTTCCTGTAAATAGCGTTCATAATCGTTGATTTGACGATATCGCATCTGCCAGACTTCTTCCTGGTCCATTTCTTCCGGAAGTACTTCGTCCCCCAACAAATCATGTACACGTGGTGCAATGACCTCTTCATAATGAGATCGGTTCAAAATCCCGACCTGGCCTCTTTCAGGTAATAAGTCATGCATTCGCCACAGATAGTCGTGCTTTTTTTCTGTATCAGAAGGTTTTTGAAACGCATTCGTCTTCAGTCCTTGGGCGTTCAAATTTGAAAAGATATAGCTGATTGCCTCATCTTTTCCACCCGCATCAAGCGCCTGTAAGACGACAATAATCCCTTTCTTACTCTCGGCATACAATCGCCAATGTAGCTCTTTCAATCGCTCGACACTGTTCGGGATGAGTTCAGTCGTCAAGGTGTCATCCTCCGGTTTGTCTGAAACAGTCGTTGGAATATCATCTAATTGAATCTTGCTGTTTGGTGATACAATAAATTCCTTCGTGTTCATACTCGTTCTCCTTTTCGCTCGACGTTCAACCTTGATTTACCCAAAAACTGCATAAGAAAATCTCTTCCGAAAATTTCGGAAGAGATGTTGAGAACTTAGTAGACTCCGACAGCGTCAAATGATTTCGCAGCTGATACCGCTTGCGGACTTGTCGCACCGTAAAGGTCTTTCGCAGATTGTACGACCGCTTGACGAAGGCTTGAGAAGTTAGACGTTGGTGTCAAGTAAACATTGAGGGCACGGTAATAGATATCCCCCATCGCCATGACTCCTACTCCTTGCACCGATACGCCGTAGTGCGATCCACCGTTACCTAAGAGGTATGCCGCTTTGTTGACGATACCTGAGTTGATGTGAACCCCACCATTGTCTTGTGTGCCTGTGTAACGTTTCGAGTAGTGATCTGGGTCACCGTATGCAGCCGGGTTCGCCATCGAACGAAGTCCGTCGCCCGCTACACCAGGTGTGTAGATGTCTTCCCCTACCAACCAGTCGAAGTTTGTGCCGACGCTATATTCCGCCACTGTACCTAAGATATCCGATACTGCTTCATTGATCGCCCCGGACTCGTTTTGATAGATTAATCCTGCCGTGTACTCCGTGACCGCGTGAGTCAATTCGTGAGCGACTACGTCAAGCGCACCTGAAAGATACGTGAACGTTTGACCGTCTCCGTCTCCGTATACCATCTTACTTCCGTCCCAGAACGCATTGTTGTAGCTACGGCTATAGTGAACCGTTGAGTTCAATGCAGCTCCGGCGTTGTCATAGCTGTTCCGTCCGTAAGTGTTTTTGTAGAAATCATATGTCTTTGTCGCGTTGACGTGTGCAGAGACAGCGGCACGGTCATAAGTCGTGTTCAAGACGTTATCCACGTCAGCCCATAGCGAACCTGGGAGCGTCGTACGGTTTTTCGCATCGTACGTATAGATTCCCTTCCCACGCGTTGAATCTTGGAGATAATAGTAAGATCCGCTCTTCGTTGTCTTGAACGTTTGGCTGTAGCCGAGAACATCGATTCCCGTTCCCGTATAGGTCGTACCTGTCACACCGTTCGTCGGTCTCGCGTGAGCCAACTGGTCGAATTTATTGAGTACCTCACCCGTCCCCGCATCGATGAAGTATGTCCAACGTGATGGCTCTTCCGCTTCAAGGATCGTTCCGGTCACTTGATATGCATAGACCGACTTGTCACCTTTTGGATAGACAATCAATTCTGCTTCCGGTTCGAGCTCGTAGGCCCCTTTATGACCGACGAGCTTTTTGTAACTCGCAATGGCTTTCTTTTCAGTTAACTTGATTGACTTATGTAGATTTTTGACCGATTTCGCATCATCCACGACTGTCTTCAATTGACCCGCTTCATCTACGACACCGACTACCACACCACCGAATACGGGCACGCCATCAACTGTCTGTTGGAGTTTAACCACTTTCCCGACTTTGTCTGATTTCGACTCGATCGTCTTGAACTCACCCTTTGATTTGACATACTCTTTTACAATGGTTGTCGGCGCACTTTCTGATGGTTTCGTCAGAGTGCCTGACTTCAATTCTGCCGCACCGACCAATTGTGGGACGAGCAAGACGCCTGCGATTAGTGATGTTGAAACAACTTTTTTCATGTGTTTACCTCCTTTGTGATGATTCTTACTTTACACACTTTCCCACAAAGGCTGTATCCATCTTTTTAATTATTTTGATAATTCATAATATTGAGTATTTAGAACCATTCATTCTATTTACGACCTAATTTTATCCAAAAAAAATTCGTGCTCCTTTAGGAAAGGAGCACGAATAATTAATACACATCTTTTTGGGTAAAGTGGTAAAACGCATACGCCAAGGCGACCATCGACCAAATGAGAATGACGAGTAGCGAAAACGGTAACGTCATCCCATCAATCGGAGGAGCCTGCCCTTCCAAATAGGTATGAAGACCGAAGTTGACGTTCACCAGGTATTTCGAGCTATCCCAGTTTGAGCCAAGCGATGTCAAGAGTGGCCCCGAGATGAGGACAGCCATCATGATTCCGATTCCAGTCGCCGTATTTTTCACCAAGACAGAAATCATGAGAGAAATTGTCCCGACCGCAGCCACGACGAGCCATGAAAGACCCATCGACATAAGCAGGTACTCCCACATCGGCAACGTATGCACAAAGTCGGTCGAGAAGGTTCCGGTCGGCGAAGCTTGGAAACCGGTCAAAATCGGAGCATTCCATCCGTCCCAGCCGAGAACAATACCGGATATGGCGTAACTGACGACGGCGGTCACAAATATTAAGATCGATGTATAAAGGAGCGTCGTCAGCCATTTGGCGAGCAAGATCTTATATCGCCGGACCGGTCGCGATAACAACGTCTTGATTGTTCCATCATTATGTTCTCCGCTCACGATATCTGCCATCAATACAATAATGAACAGCGGTAGGACAAGCGTAGTCCCTTGGGAGAAGAAGACGCGCATAAACGTCGGAGCTCCCGGATAATTCGGATTGATATCATTATCAAGATAATACTGATTCTGTTGGACTTGGAACTCAAGAATCTGCCGAAACTCGTCTTGGACGTTCGCGGAGGCGAGTCGGTTTTGTGTATCGATGATTTCTTGCTGGAGATCGACACGCCAATCAATCGTTCCTTGTTCTTCGCGTTGTTTCTCGATTTGACGATAGTTCGCATACGTGAACATCGAAACAAGTACGATCAAGATGATAGAGACGACCATCAATCTGCGTTTCCGATGAATCTTGAGCACTTCATTACGAATGAGGCCGAGCATCGATGGATTAGGCAATGTGATCACCGCCTGTCAACGTGATGAAGAGGTCCTCTAACGTTTGGACTCGGCGCTCGAGTCCGAACACCTCGACATCTCTTTCCATCAAATATCGATTCAACTTCGCCGTCTCTTCCACGTTCATGGAAATACGAATCGTTCGTTCGTCCACCACGTCCGCTTGGTCGATTCCTTCGTACCCTTGAACGATTGGCAATACTTCGAAGCTATTCGTCACATGTAAGTCGACCGTTGACGCGAGTTCTTCAATCAAAGCATGGACCGTCCCCACCTTGACAATCTTGCCTCGCGACATGATGGCGACTCGGTCCGCTAATAGCTCAATTTCAGCTAGGATGTGGCTCGACACAAGAACACTCAGCCCCGTTTCTTCTACGAGACGACGGATGAAAAGTCGTAAATCCCGAATCCCCATCGGATCGAGCCCGTTCGTCGGCTCATCCAAGATGAGCACCCGTGGATTGTTTAATAACGCTTGGGCAATCCCGAGCCGCTGACGCATCCCGAGAGAGTACGTCTTCACTTTATCATCGATTCGAGCAGTCAAATCGACGAGGTCAATGACTTCTTGGATTCGCTTATCATCGACGCCAGGTAACATGCGTGCGAACGCTTCTAAGTTCTCACGTCCGGATAGAAACTTATACAGCTCTGGATTCTCGACGATTGCGCCGATTTGATTCATCGCTTGGACGAATTGTTTGTCGACACGATACCCACAAATCGATACATTTCCTTTCGTCGGTTTGATCAAGCCAACAATCATTCGAATCGTCGTCGTCTTCCCGGCGCCGTTCGGCCCTAAAAATCCGAAGACCTCACCCGGGTAGACGTCTAACGAAATGTTATCGATAATCGTCTTTTTCCCAATCACTTTAGTTAGTTGATGTAGCTTTAACGTCGGTTCCATTGTCTCACCTCTTTCTTTATTCTATCGGACAAAAGCGAATCTGTCCTATTCGAACATTCACATAGGGCACATCCATTTATATTTGATATGATGTTTATATAGAAAGCGAGGTCAGCCCATGAAACAGTCGAAATGGTATGCATTTTTAAGTGGCGCCGTTCTTTTAACGGGAATCGCCGTCTACGGTCTATGGATCGGCTATCAAGATATCGTCAATCCGCCGGAGCGAACACTTTCCGTCTCCGAAGATGAACGTCCCGAGCCAGAAGGAGACGTCTACGTCGCATTAGGCGATTCGTTGACACGCGGTGTGGGGTCAACATCAGGCGCAGGATATGTACAGCCTGTCAGCACTGCTCTTGAAGAAGAAGGCGTACGTACGCAAAACCTTGCCGTGTCTGGGGCACGAACAGAAGATTTACTCACACAACTCGAGCAACCTGAAGTGCGTCGAACGATTGAGAACGCACGATATATCACGTTGACCATCGGTGGAAACGATTTGTTCAACCGTGGGGAAAACGTCGATAACTTCGAATCCGTCGATATTCAACAAGTGGTCACGGATGCGAAGACGAATTTAGAAACGATTTTCACTGAAATTCGTTCGCTCAACGATTCGGCAACCATCGTGTATATCGGTCTATACAATCCTTTTCAAAATGATGAGAATGGACAAGCATTCAATCAGCTCATCCTCGATTGGAACGCATCAGCGAAACAATTGGCGAATGCGCAGAATATCGATGTGATCGACCCGTTCGCCTACATCTCTGACTTATCAAGAGACCTTGCGACCGATCAGTTCCACCCGAGTGACCGTACGTATGAGAAATTCGCGAATGACGTACTTTTCGTTCTCCAATAAACAAAATCCTCGTCAGCTTGACGAGGATTTTTTTACTTCTCATATCGAACGACCCACTGTTCCCCTTGTTTCATCATGCCCGTCCCGACCCAACCAGCTTGAAGCAACTCAACTTGTCGCCCTCGATCTTCCATCGGTACATCTTGCGCAACTGATGTGGGATGCCATGAACGATGAAGCTCCTTGTAAAAAATATAGCGGAGTTTCCCGCCATACTTTTCTTTCAACGCCCCGATTCGGAGTCCAAGCGTGAACTTGTCTTTCATGCTTGGAATATTGAACGGTGCGACCGTCGCACAGACGACATCGAATCGATCATCCGATTCCACTTGTGCCATCAACAGTTTGCCTAAATGTGTCTGTAATCCATATCCACGGAAGTCTGGATGGACGTTCGTCACTTCCTGATACAGGACACGTTCAAGCGAATCCTCCGGCCATCCGATATCTCGCCCTAGATGCTCCGCATCAATCGGTGGGATGAGCATCGCTCGGAACGCGATAATCCGACCATCTGCTTTTGCCCCAATCAAGGTCTGATCCGTCAACAGTTTCGTGAACTCTTCAACCGATAACGATTGATAGTGCTCCGGTTCAGCCAACGCCTGAATGACCGTATCTTGAACGGCTAACAGTTCCGGTAAATCCGACAAGCCTAGGACGCATACATGAAGTGAAAGGTCTTTGATCTCACCTTGCCACATGCGACTCATCTCCAACCACGTAAGATTCCGTCGTCAATTCACGTAACACGTCCTCATCGACGTCAATACCTAGTCCCGGACGATTGTTCAGCGAGATGATTGGTAAATCATATAATAAGTTTCCGACATCTTTCCCGAATCGGAGCGGACCCGTCAACTCGACCGTCTTCACGATTTTACTCGAGAAAGCGACGTGGAATCCTGCACTCGATGCAATGGAGGATTCGACCATAGAACCAATCTGGCATTCGATTCCGGACATTTCCGCCATATGGACCAACTTCTTCGCCGGATAGATGCCACCACACTTCATCAGCTTGATGTTCGCTTTATGGGCTGCCTGCATCATCGTCAAGCGTCTCATATCGTGAACGTCTTTCAGCCCTTCATCCATCATGAGCGGGACTGAGATTTTTTGTTTCACTTCGAGCATGCCTTCAAAATCATCCGCCTTGACCGGTTGTTCGACCCAATCGATGCCATACGGTTCGAGTAGACGCATGGCTTGAACCGTATTGGCCGCGTTGACCCACCCTTGGTTAACATCGACTCGAATCGGCACGTCATTTCCTACCGCTTCCCGTACCGCCTTGACACGCGCCACGTCCGTTTGCACATCGACTCCGACCTTCATCTTCACTGCCGTATAGCCTCGTTTCATTTGTTCGAGTGCCTCTTGTGCCATATGGCTCGGCTCTCCGATACTCAAGACGTGCGTGACTGGGAATGCCTCATGGTACCGACCGCCAATCCATTCGTAGATGGGTTGATTCAGCTTTTTCCCGATCACATCATGACACGCGATATCAAGTGCTGCTTTGGCAGCCGGAACACCACGAATCGCACGGTCCATCTCGTCATGAATATGCTCTAGGTGCATCGGATTTTTTCCGATTAAGAGCGGAGCCAATAGATGACGGAGTACACTGACCGTGCTCTCAGCGGACTCACCCGTCACATGCTCATCCGCCACGGCTTCTCCATAACCGACAAGTCCACATGCGGTTGTCATTTTGACGATGACAGAAGGCATATCATCATAACGGTGATAACTGACGATGAATGGTACCTTTAATGGAAAGCGAACCGAGAAAATTTCTATTTTTTGAATATTCATGTTCATCACTCCTTTACTTCAACTGTCCTTTCCTCTATATTGTCGTTATATAGTCGCTAAATTGCAAGGGGGATTTTACATGTCCATCCATATCGCCGTTGTCGGCTCACCATCGTTTATACAACAGGTACAGAACGGTTCTTCCTTACCCGATGTTCGAATCGAGGGATTTCCTTATGATGACCCGCGAGAAGCGAAAGACATCGCTACGCATCTCCTATTTTTCGACGGAGTGTTCTTTTCCGGTTCATTCCCTTATACGTATGCGACGGAGGAAGTGACCCTTCCATTTGCCCATCACGTCGTTCAAGATGATGTCGTGTTATTGACGTCACTCTTATATGTGACATTGACACAACAGCTCCGACTCGAACATCTCTCTATCGATCTCGTTGATGCGTCACGACTTGATTCGATTTTAGCATCGTTTCCAAGCCACATGTCGCCACCGCAAGTGAAAGAACTCAGTCCGTATATGAATTTCGAAGAGTTGATTTCGTTTCATGAGCAACTTCAACGAACTGGGACGACTCGATTCGCCTTGACAAGTGTCGAACGAGTCCATCGACACTTAGTGGAAAATGGTTTTGCTAGTCAGCTCATGATAGAGCCAGAAGAGAGAATTCTCCACCACTTCCATGATTTTATTCAACAGATTCGTTTGAACAAATCGGACCAGTCACAACTCGCCGTGCTCTTCTACTCGGATGCAAGTGAAGATACGCTCAACCATACGACAAAACATCATTATTTCGGTGGTAAATTGATGGAGTCCACTCAAGACGGCATCATCCTATTATCGAGTAAAGGAAAGATTGAATCCGCCATGTCAAACGGTTTCATCTTGCCAGAGGAAACTCCTGGTCATGTAGGTATCGGGTATGGGTCCGATTATCAACGTGCCATTGAGCATGCCGAACTTGCACTTCATACGACAAGTAATTCCACTATACGAATCGTCGACGATTCAAAACGAATGACGTTCACCGATCAACCGGCACCGATTCATTTCCGTGTCACGCAAACGCGTGTCTATGACATGATGAAGCAGACGGGTATGAGTCCGATTAATATCGAAAAGCTCATTCACTTTTCAACGGACCATCTCGAGTTTACAGCGAAAGAGTTGACCGACCATTTAAACGTGACACGTCGTACGACAGAGCGACTCATCAAAAAATTGGTTGATGCAAAACTTGTTCATCGGATTGGCGAAGAAATGAGCTACAGCCAAGGTCGTCCGCGTACCGTCTATAAATTTCAATTCCCGGTCGATTGACGACCGGGAATCGTTTTATTGAGCCGCTTGTTCCGCGACAGGTTCTTCCTGTTGGATGACTGCCATGCGCTCAATCGTATATCCCGTAAAGGCATATACAATCGAGATGACTGGTACGATGAAGTTCAAGACGGCGTACGGTGCATATTCGAAAGCTCCGACCCCAAGTGTGCCGAGGATGAATACCCCACACGTGTTCCACGGTATAAAAACGGATGTCAACGTCCCTCCATCCTCGAGGGCACGAGATAAGTTTTTCGACTGTAGTCCCATTTTTTCATATGCTCCAGCAAACATTCTCGACGGGACGACGATTGAGATGTACTGCTCCGAACACGTCGCATTCGTTGCAATCCCAGCTAAAATCGTTGAAGCAATCAACGAACCTGCCGTTTTCGCCAATTTCAAAATTTGGTTCATAATAGATTGTAGCATTCCCGAATATTCTAAAATCCCCCCGAACGTCATCGCGACGATGGTCATCGAGACCGTGTACATCATCGCATCAAGACCACCTCTACTGAAGAGGTTATCGACCAGTTGATTTCCCGTCTCGATGACATAACCACTCTGAAGAGCGCCTACGCTGTCAGCGAGCGTTCCACCTTGAATGAACACTTGAGCCAAGAAGCCCAGTGCAATCCCGACGACGAGCGCCGGAATCGCTGGCACCTTCTTTGCAACGAGCAAAATGACAGCTAGTGGGACGATGAGTAACCATGGTGAGATGACAAAACTGTCCTCTAAAATCGTCAATGTCTGTGTGATTTCAGACGAGTCTGTCGAAGAATCTGCAAATCGTCTACCGAGCCATGCGTATACCCCGAGTGCAATGATGAGTCCTGGAATTGTCGTATAGAGCATGTGCCGAATATGTACGAATAAATTCGTATGAGTTAATCCTGCCGCCAAGTTTGTCGTGTCTGACAAAGGCGACATCTTATCCCCAAAGTAAGCTCCTGAGATGACAGCCCCCGCTACCATCGGCGCCGGTATCCCCATACTCAGCCCGATGCCCATCCCCGCTACTCCAATCGTACCCATCGTCGACCATGAACTCCCGATTGAGAGTGCGACGACCGCACAGATGAGACAAATCGTTAACAAAAAGTATGCCGGTGAGATGATCTTCAGTCCGAAATAGATCATCGTGGCAACAATGCCTCCACCGATCCATGCCCCAATCGTCAACCCGACCAAAATGATGATGACGACTGCCGGCAAGGCGAGTCGAATCCCCTTATACATCATCTCTTCAATCTCTTTCCACTTGAACCCGTGACGCCAGGCGACGATTGAAGCGACTGCCGTTCCGACGATGAGCGGAATGTGTGGACCTTGACCGAGCTTAACGATCGAGATGAGCATGACGACGATCATCACCCCGAGTGGCAAGAGCGCCCACCCTAACTTCATGTCTTGCTTGTTCCCCGTTGTTTCCATCTAACTTCCTCCCCTATAGCGAAAATTCAGAATTGTCGTTATATTGTCGCTAATAACGTTATGATAGCGCTTACAAGGAGTGGGCGCAATAAAAAAATGAGTGGACAGACATCTGTCTATCCCACCCATCTTGATTTATGTTGCTGCAATCCGCAGCGCATCCGCGAGCAGGCGTGCCCCATCTTCTAACGCGTCACGGTCAAACGTCATATGCGGATGATGAAGACCTGGACCTAAATCAGCGCCGATGCCAATCATCGTTGCATCAAGTGACGGTTTCTCAACGGTATAAAAATGAAAATCATCGCTACCTGACGTGACGATCCGTTCAACGAGAGCCGATTCACCGAAGCGTTTCTCAATCGCTCGCTTGGCGATTTGGCTAGACTCTTCCCCAACGACGGCTCCCGGTGTAAAGTCTTGCCACTCCCATTCAAGTTTCACACGATGAAGCTGACCGACCTGGAGTAACATGTCTTCGACACGATTGCGCAGTTCGAGCAATTCTTCATTTTGTTGGGCACGGACGTCAATCGAGAACGTCGCATTTCCTGGAATGATGTTCATGTTGTCACTCCCGGCGTGTACCTTCGTCAACTTGACAGAGTGCGGCTCAAACGGTGACAAGTAAATGCTTTTAAGCATGTGTTGAATCGTGAAGATGACATCGAGTGCGTTTTGTCCTTGATGTGGTCTCGCACCATGCGCATCATCCCCAATGACCTCTCCCTTTAAGAAGAAGGCAGCACCATGTTGAATCGCCGCCGCATATTGTCCCCTTTTCAACTCTTCTTGTGGACGTAAATGGATTCCGAATAGTTGCGTCACGTCCTCTAACGCCCCTCGTTCGATCATGGCGAGCGAACCATTCCCTTGCTCTTCGGCAGGTTGGAAGATGAAACGGATTCGCTTTTGTAACGTTTCGTCTTTCAACTGTTCGAGCGCACCGAGTACCATGCTGATGTTCGCGTCGTGCCCACATGAATGGTTCGCTCGAAACGTACCGTCCACTTGTTGCCATAACGCGTCGATATCGGCGCGGACCGCAATCACTTCTTCTCCCGATCCAATCTCCGCGATTACTCCGGTCACGTCCTCAAACGTTCGATGGGGAATCGACCAGTCTGATAAGATGGATGCGATTGTTCGAGTCGTCTCGACTTCTTTCCAACTGATTTCTGGATGAGCATGGAAATGCTCAAACCACTTGAGTACGCTTGTCATATGTATCTCCACACCTTTATATTTTTTTGACACCTTTGATCAAAACCCATTGAAGCGGGAGTCGTCCCCATGTAATCCATTTCGGAATGACCTTCCCACCGATTCTAGATGGCTTGACGGCCATGTTGATATTTGCCGGGAAGACGGCGATAAAGAATGCCGGTAGCGTCCGTTTCACGAACGATGTTCCCTTGTTGAGTAAGAGCATCGCCCCGAACACGACTTCAACGACTCCGCTTAGTTGCACCATCAGTCGGCGGAACGGCCAAGATTTCGGAATAATCGACATGAACGCCTTCTCTCTTACAAAATGTAAAATTCCTGCCCCGAATAGTAACACCCCATATAAATTTCGTACCATAACTCATCCTCCTTTTGTATAAGCATAGCAAAAAAGGCGGGCATATTGCCCACCTTTTACAATGCAGAACCGTTCGCATTTTGAATCTCGACTTGAACCGTCTCCGTTTTTCCGTCCCGGATATATTCGATGTCGACCGTTCCGTCCGTATCGCGAATCAATTCACTACGGAGGTCGATGAACGAGCTGACGTCTTTGTCATTGATTTTCACGATGACGTCACGTGCCTTAAGACCCGCTTTCGCAGCTGAACTATTTTGTTGCACTTCCACGATGATTGTTCCCGCCGTCACCGATTCAGGCAAGTTGATTTGTTCCGTCAAGTAACCTTGAGGGAACTCTGATACGTCACGAAGTGAGACGCCGAGTGACGGATGATTCACTTCTCCCGTCTGTTCGATTTGATTGATGAGCGGAAGGGCGATGTCGACTGGGATTGAGAATCCGACTCCCTCGACTTCTGCTGTCGCAATTTTCATCGAGTTGATCCCGACGAGTTGTCCTTCTTCGTTGATTAACGCACCACCTGAGTTACCTGGGTTGATGGCCGCATCCGTTTGAATGACCTCGGCATTGAAGTCGGCCTGTCCGTTCTCATCCGTATCGACGGGTACGAGGCGTGACGTCGATGAGACGACACCGCGTGTCACGGAGTTCTCGAATTGTCCAAGCGGATTCCCGATGGCGATGACCGTTTGACCCGGTTTCAACTCGCTCGATTTGCCGATTGAGATGACGGCCGGTACCTTATCAGCGTCCACTTTCAAGACGGCCAAGTCATACGTCGCGTCACTTCCCATGAGTGCCGCTTCCGCAGTCGTTCCGTCATTAAAGGTGACCGTCAGCTTGTCCGCTCCGTTGACAACGTGATGGTTCGTCGCGATAAATGCCGAGTCACCTTCTTTTTTATAGATGACACCTGATCCGACTCCAGCCTCGACCGCCTCACTCGAGAATCCGCTTTGGGCGAAGTTGTTTACAGTCACGACGGCCGGTTGAGCGGTCGCGACGGCATTTGTGACCGAAGAATCGGATACGTTCGATGACGTTTGGACCGGAGTCCCTTGCGAGGTCACGTTCGTGTCACTCACACTCGTCGCGGGTTGGTCGATGAACGGATATGCGATTGCGCCCGTCAACAACGCTCCGATGACTCCACCGACAAGTCCCGGGAACATACGGCTGACGAATGACGGTTTTGATTGTGTTCGTACTTTTGTCTCTTCTCGGTTGGATGAACCGAGTTCTGTATCTAACCAATCTTTTTGTTGCTCTGATTCATGTAATTGATCGTGTTCATTTGATTGATCGTGACGATCCATAATGATTCATCTCCTCTGTGTTATCTTCTACCCTTACTATAACGAAGAGGAACACTCATTTATAAAATAATAAATGAATTACAAGATTCTTCACATTTTACGTCATTTCATTCAGACAATCACATTTCTTAATGTACCGATACCTTCAATCGTCACTTCGACCGTGTCTCCCGTTTGTAGATACGTCGGTGGCGTCATCCCGTGCCCAACTCCGGCTGGTGTACCTGTCGCGATGATGTCACCCGCTTCGAGCGTCATGCCTTTCGACAGTGTACGAATGAGTTCATCAATCGGACGAATCATATCGGCTGTCGTCCCATCTTGACGCGTCTCCCCATTGACACTTGTTTTGATTTGGAGAGGGAACTGGAGCTCGTCCGCTGTGACGACGAACGGTCCCATCGGACAAAACGTATCGAACGACTTGCCACGGAAGAATTGGACATGTTCTTTTTGCACGTCTCGAGCCGTCACATCGTTTAGAATGGTGTAACCGAAAATGTGCTCCTCGACCGCTTCGATGTCTCGTCCAGACTTGCCGATGATGACGGCGAGCTCACCTTCATAGTCAAGTTTGTCCGTCAATTCAGGATGACGCTCAATGACCGCTTCCGGACCGACGACCGAGGTCGGTGCTTTCGTGAAGATGACGAGTTTCCCTGCTCCTGCTGTATCCATCTCTTTCACGTGTTCTTCGTAGTTCTTGCCGATACAAATCACGTTTTTCAATGGACGGTACGGGGCGAGTAGTTTCACATCCGTCATTCGGTATGAGGGCGCCACGTCCAAATCGATATCTGGTTCGAACTCACGCGCGATCACTTCTAATAAATTTGTCGTATGTACTTGATTGCTGACATCAAAAACGAAATCGCCTTTGACAATCCCCACTCGTTGCTCTTCCTGCATCTCAAAACTACACCATTTCATTAAAACTCCCCCTTTTTCATCATTATACAAAAAATCGAGACATCTCTGCCTCGATTATACTTTATTCAAAAAGATGATCCGTTGATTACTCGATCCCCGAAAGCGGAGTCCCATATCTCGTAGCGACTGCTCGTAACGACCGTCAACGAGCACATCGGCGTAGTCCAATACGGTTTGAATCGCTTCGTCGTGCTTCGCTTCCAACTGTTCGAGCGTATAACCCGTATACACCCACACATTTTTACCGAGCGACTTACATGCCGTGACGAGTTTTGCTAACGCTGACGATTGAAGAAACGGTTCGCCTCCAGAAATGGTCACCCCGTCCCAACCACTGAGCTTGACGCGCTGAACAAGTTCCTCTACTTCGACATCCTCACCCCCGGTTGGATTCCACGAGGAAGGATTGTGACACCCTTTACAGTGATGCGGACAGCCAGCAGTAAAGATGACCGTCCGAATCCCCGGTCCGTCAACGACGGATTCTTCAACGACGGATAGAATGCGCATCGTGTTTCACCCTCGCCCGCTCTTCTTCTCGCTTCGCCGTATTCCAACGGTCCATCGTCCCGACCAAATAACCGGTGATGCGGCGGATTCGTTCAATGTTTGTATCCTCGCCACACGTCGGACAGGCATCGTCAATCAGTCCTTCTAACCCACAATTTCCGCAACGATCGACCGGATGATTGATGGAACCGTAGCCGATATCATGCTGTCGCATCAAGCGGACAATCGATTCCACCGCTTCCGCATTGTGGGCAAGTGAGCCATCGACTTCGACATATGAAATATGTCCCGCGTCACACAATGCGTGATACGGTGCCTCGATTCGGATTTTCTCTCGAATTGATACAGACTGATAGACCGGCACATGGAATGAATTTGTATAAAAGGCACGATTGGTGACACCTTCAATCATCCCAAACGTTTCCTGGTCTCGCGTCACAAATTTACCTGACAATCCTTCTGCCGGTGTCGCGAGCAACGAAAAGTTCAAGTCGTACGTTTCGGCTGCCGCACGCATGCGATTGGCAAAATGCGTGACGATGTCAAGACCGAGTCGCTCTGCTTCACGCGACTCAGCATGTGTACCTCCCGTCAACACCTTCAACGTTTCAGCGAGTCCGATGAAACCGAGTGAAAGCGTTCCTTGTTTCAATACGTCTCGGACTTCATCATGAATATGTAACTGCTCACTTCCACGCCAGACACCTTGTGTGTAGAGGAAACGAAATTCTTCAGCGCGACGCGTACATTGATATTCGAAACGCTCGACTAACTGTTCGATCCCGATGTCGACATATCGGTTGAGAATGCTGTAAAAATCCGAGATCGACTCCGAGACAAGTGCCATCTTCACCAAGTTGAGTGTGGAAAAGGAAAGATTGCCACGACCGATCGACGTCTCTTCTCCGTGTCGGTTTCCCATGACCCGAGTGCGGCAACCCATATATGCCACTTCAGATGCATGCGTCCCATCATAGTAAGCGGCATTGAACGGGGCATCGATGAAGGAAAAATTCGGAAATAGCCGTTTTCCTGTGACCCGACACGCTTCACGGAAAAGATCGACGTTCGGATCGTCCTCCCGAAAGTTGATTCCTTCCTTCACTTTAAAGATTTGAATCGGAAAAATCGGAGTCTCCCCGTTCCCTAACCCACGTTCCGTGGCACGAAGTAGCTCTCGAATGAGGATACGTCCCCACTTTGATGTGTCCGTTCCATAATTGATCGAAACGAAAGGCACTTGCCCGCCACCTCGTGAGTGCATCGAGTTCGCATTGTGTATGAACGCCTCACACGCCTGATACGTCGCCGAAATCGTCTCTTCTTCAGCGAGTGTCTCCAATTGCGTTTCTTCCCAGTCAACGGGTAAGGATTGGAGTCGGCTCAGTTGACGCTCATATGTCTTCTCGACATACGGTGCCAAGTCGACGTCAAACATCGGGAACGCCTGCCCTCCGTGTTGCATATTTTGATTCGCTTGAAGGATGATCGATGCGAGTGCCATGGCGGAGCGAATGTCCTTTGGTGACCTGATTGTTCCATGCCCCGTATGGAATCCATCTTTTAATAATTGACCGAGTGGAATTTGACAACATGTCGTCGAGCCTGTGATGTAATAGTCGGCGTCGTGCACATATAAATAGTTATCAGTGACGGCCTGTTTTGGTCGCTCCGACATCAAATACGTCTGCGATAGTTCTTTCGACACTTCCGAAGAGAGTCGTGCTAGTTTCCCGAGCGGGGATTTACCGTCCACGTTCGCATTCTCTTGTACTAAGTCTTGATCTGGTAAGATGCAGACGTCCTCATACAACTGCAGTAATTTCAAAACCCATCACCTCACTATATATGGATTCAAAACAATATTAATCGTTTTAAAAATCCTATATATAGATTATGGCATGTGTTTTTCTCAATGGTCACGAGTCGATATTGTGACAGTTTATGTGTGATCATACGATAAAAAAGAGCCTCGTCTTCGGTAAGACAAGGCTCTACGTTATATGTGACAAACATCATTTATTTAACAGCTTTTACAACTTTTAATTCGACTTCTTCCTCTAATTCTTGTGCTTCACGAAGACCCTTCGAGTTGAGCCACGTATAGATGGCTCCCATGAAGAGCGCTCCACCGATAATGTTACCGAACGTTGCAGGAATCAAGTTGTGGATTGCACCTGCCATGCTGATCGTCTCCGGGTGTGGGACGACGAGCGTCAAGGCGAACAATACGAAGTTGGCGATGACGTGGTCGAATCCTGAAGCGAAGAAGACCGCGACAAGGAAGATCATCGAGAAGATTTGAGCGAACTCATTTTTCATTTGTTTTGGTAAGAAAATAGCGAGACAGACCATCCAGTTACAGAAGATGGCGCGGAAGAAAATTTCGACCGTCGTATGGTGCATTTTCCCCTCAACAACGGAGAACAACCAGTTGTTCATCCCGAGTTCTTGGATGACGCCAGTCGGTGCAAGTAGTAACGCAAATAGGATTCCCCCGAGTGCGTTCCCGACGAAGCAGAGCAACCAGACGAGCATCGTATCACTGAGCGTTGTATAGCCACGAAGTGTCGACGTTGTGAAATACATCGTATTCCCCGTGAACAATTCCGCTCCCCCATAGATGATCATGACGAGCGCGATCCCGAACGAGAAGCCCCCAATGAGTGTCGTGAACGGAGATTCCGCTAAATACATACCGTTGACGACTTTCAACGTGAAGATTGAAGCAAAGCCGATAAAGATCCCGGCTAACATCGCCCGTAAAAAGTATTCCATTGGACGATAATGAATCATTTGCGAGGAAGCCTGTGCTTTTTTCCGTAATGATTCGAGTGCATGGATTTCCATTGATGCCATGTCACAAACCCTTCTTTCTGAATAATTAAATAGGAAAGTATCAGTTCGAATATGTGAAATCATTAACAATATAAACTGTACAGTCTCTGTTGGCAATCACCTCTAGAAGGAATTGACAGAGTGTTCACATCGTAATCGTTTACATGTGGCGGATTTGTGACAAAGAAAAATTCTCCCTATTTTCGGGAGGATAGCATACTTCCACATAATGAAGAAACAGAGTAGTTAACCATCAAAATCAACCGTATTCGGTTCAATTTAATTTCACCAAGCTACATACCGCACGAGATAGAGTCTCGTAATATTTCATCTAAAATAAAAAAAACGGCGCCCAAAACAAAAATGAAATACTTCGATGAGTTTCTCATATAACATTACTTCTCCTTAAAATTCACTATATTTAATTTGAACATAATATGGAAATTTTAAGCTGTTTAAGAGCCATCAAAAAAATCCCTCACTTTGAATTATGTCTCACAATCCATTTTCAGGTAGTCAGAAACATTATTCAACATTTTGAGGGATACTAAGAGTATCGATAGAAATAGTAAACTGTATACTATTTATTTTAGAAGCTATATTTTTTATTATAGGAATCGCTGAATTTTGCTCCTACGCTTTGTCCGCTAATGTTTACTCCTAGTAAATGATATCCTTGAATTTTAATGGATACGCTTCTTTTATTCGCAGAAATGTTTTTAGCAGACGTTGTTTGATGCCAACTTGATGGGAAACCATTACTATTCGACTTTACAGAAGTTATTTTACTGAATTTTTTTGTTGACCCTGAACCAGTATAAGTATACTCGAAATCAATATACATGGTTTGTGGTAACCACAATGAGTACACCCAACGCAATTCTTCAGCAGAGCTCCACTTGATACGATCAGTGCCACTTTTAGAGGCTGCTGCTTTAGCATAAAATGAAGGTGATGCAGAAGGTACAATCCCTAAGCTAAATAATGAATCTTCTTCTTTTTCTCGATTTAATTGATCAACTTCCCAAGCACGTACAGCATTTTCAAAATCCTCATATGAATCAAAGTTAATGCTAGATACTCCTTCAGGTACTTCTTCTGCCTTAACAATTTCTACATGACTACTCTCACTTGAAATTTTGTTGCTCAAATCATCAATATCTCCGCTGGCGGATACAGATTGATTAAATAAGCTAAAAAATAGCGCAGTGGACAGTGTACAAAAAGCAAGTTTGTTCTTCATCACTATAAACTCCCCTTGTTTTTTCCAATTATTTTAGTACAATGTTAGTATAACATAGAAAATAGAAATCAGATGATTAAAATACAAAAAAATCATAAAAAGGATGCGATTCCCAAATGTCAAAAGGTGGTTCCACATTCAACTTTAAGGTATTTTCTCTTAGTTTTATTATTGTAATGATACTTTCTTTCATTCCTCAGATTGGGATTAGAGAAGAGGGACCCTACATATACTATGGATTTCCAGCTCGTTGGTTAGGTAACCTAGGACAAGGAGATTACAGTTTTGAACTATTTGGGTTGCTGTTTAATTTAGCTCTCTTATATTTTTTATTAATATTCATAAAAAAAATAATTGGAGCATTCAAAACAAACTTTAAAATAAATAAGAGAAATGGTTCCAATAGCTAAAAAATGGGTTCCAAAAATGAAAAGCGTGTGCAATTTACAATAATCAGATGTTCCATGTATTGATCCGGGATTATCATTTCTATGGTGAAGAATCATAATATTAGTTGCATCACTCTAAAGCGAACTCAAAAATGCTACATCACTTTCCTCACTTTGATCTAAAAGTATTAAGTTCAGATTCGTTTGGACAATAAAACAAAGGAGCATCACCCCATCTAGGGATGATGCTCCTCTTTTATAATTGAATTGCTTATTCTTTATCCTCAGTCGATTCTTCAGCTTCTTCAGAAGAAGCTTCTGATGCTTCCCCTTCAGTTGAACCTTCTTCTGATTCTTCCTCTTCAACTTCTGCAACCGGCTCATTCACAGAGGCGATGTGCATATCTGGTTCCGAGACGATCGTGTACGATTTGTCTTCTGGAAAATCTGCTACCGTCACCGAGTCACCGATTTCGAGGTCTGACACATCAAGTTCGATGCGTTCAGGGATGTTGGCCGGTGTCGCAGAAACCGTCACTTTATAAAGTGACTGGGCAAGATATCCGCCTTCTTTGACGCCTTTCGCGTCACCAACAAGGACGATATCCGCTTCAACTTCTGTCTCTTCATCCATCTTCACGGCCATGAATTCGACGTGCTGATAAAAGTTTGTGAACGGGTCCGTTTCCGATCCGTGCACGAGCGTGTTGATTTTATTTCCATCGTAATGGAGTTCAATCAAGGCATTGTCACCGTGGTCTCGAAGAATTTTACGAAGGTCCATCTCGTCAAATACGATTGGAGTGCTGTCTACTTTGTAGCCGTAGACGACGCCTAACGCTTTACCTTCCTTACGCAACTTCGTGCGCAGTGACCGTGGGCGTAATTCTCGTTTTGATACTTGAAGTTTGTTCGTCATTTTCTTTTCCTCCTACATGGATATACATTTCATGTCGACATCTTGAGGGTGAGGCAGTGAAAAAGCCACCTCTCAACCTCGATGCGTTGAGTGACATGTGTATAGTTTTCCCATGAGGAAGGCTGAATAAACGTTACATCGTGTTAAAACAAGGTAACAAGACGATTACATGACGCGTTTAAATAACTTCTCAAGCTCATACGTGCTCCATTTCACGAGAATCGGTCGCCCGTGCGGACAGGTAAACGGAGACGTCGTACGACTCAAATCATCAATCAATTGTCGCATCATCTCCCTATTGAGTGGATGGTTCGCTTTGATCGATCGTTTACACGCCATGAGGATTGATGCTTCTTCGCGATATTTCGCGATGTCGATTGACCGCTGTTGAATGGCCATCTCCACCAGATCACGAATCGTGCCCTCTAAGTCATGTTGCGGATACCATGTCGGAATCTCACGGACAAGGAACGTGTTACCCCCAAACGGCTCTAACGTGATGCCTGCATCCGCTAGAAGCGGGAGCACTTCTTCGATAGCGAGCGTCTCTTCTTGCGTGAACTCTAACGTCAGCGGAATCAATAGAAGCTGATACTCTTTTTCCGGACGTCCTAACTGCTCATAGAACAACTCATACTTGATGCGTTCCTGAGCGGCATGTTGGTCCATCACGTACATCCCGTCTTCCGCTCCACAGATGATATAACTCGAATGCAGTTGCCCGATGACGTCTAGTGCCGGTAAACGCTCCGACTGACGTACAGACTCCTCGACCTGTTCTGGTTCGATCATCTCTGCCTCCGGCTCATGAACGAGCGGAGCCGGGTTCCACTGGGATGGTGACGTGAGCGTCTCCTTCCGTTCTCTCGGAATCGGATAGTTCCACTCGACCGAATCTGCCTGTTTAGGTTGGGGCTCCATCGAAAAGTCGAGTTTCGACTGTTCAGAAGGTGTCACACGTTTCGGCTTCGGTTCTTGTTTCACAGACGGAATGAGACGTTGTTCCCGGAGTGTCAATTGAACGGTCTCTCGGATGAGCTGGCATAGTTCTTTTTCTTTCGACAAACGCACTTCACGTTTCGTCGGATGGACGTTCACGTCAATCAACATCGGGTCCATCTTCACTTCGAGCACGGCAATCGGATAACGACCGATCGGTAAGAGCGTATGGTAGCCTTCAAGCACGCTTTGGGTCAGTGCAAAGTTCTTGATGCTTCGACCGTTTAAGATGAGAGTCACGTACTGTTTGTTCGAACGGGTCACTTCCGGTCGCACGAGATGGGCGCTCAGCGTATAATCGTTCGTCTTGCTCGACGCCGTGACGATTTGTGCAGCGACTTGGCGACCATAGATGGCAAGCATCACTTGTTTCAAGTCTCCATTCCCGTTCGTACGCAACAATTCTTTCTCTTCATGAAAGACCGTGAATCGAATCTCCGGATGAGACAGCGCTAAACGGTTCAACGTATCGGTAATGCTCGCAAGTTCCGTTGCTGACGTCTTCAAATATTTGAGACGGGCCGGTGTGTTGAAGAAGAGCTGGCTAACCGCGATCTCGGTCCCGATGTTCGTAGCTGCCGGATTTGTCGCCTTGACGACTCCACCTTCAAGCGTCATCTCAAAGCCATCCTCCTCTGCTCGCTTTGATTTCAACAAGACGTGACTGACCGACGCGATCGAGGCGAGCGCCTCACCACGGAAGCCGAGCGTCCGAATGCGGAACAAGTCGTGCTCGTCCCGGATTTTACTCGTCGCATGTCGTAAGAAGGCTCGGGCGGCGTCTTCTTCATGGAACCCATGCCCGTTATCTCGTACTTTGATTAGACGGATGCCCGCCTCTTGTAAGTCGACGTCTACTTTCGTCGCTCCCGCGTCAATCGCATTTTCGACTAATTCTTTCACGACGGAAGCAGGTCGCTCGACGACCTCCCCGGCTGCGATTCGGTTCGCGAGCTGTTCAGGTAACTCTCGAATGATTCCCATCGACTCACCCTTTCTTTGCGGTCTGTTGCAGTTCATACAGCGCCTGCATCGCTTCGATTGGATTCATTGCCAATAAATCGAGTTTGAGTAGCTGTTCTCGAACAGCGTCAGTTGACTCGAACAACGACAACTGGCTGACTTCTTCCACTGGGAGTGGAACAGCCTCCTCGTTTAAAACAGGTTTCGTCGCCTCCGACTCGAGTTCTGACAGAATCGTTCGGGCCCGGTCGATCAACGAATCCGGAAGTTCGGCCAATTCTGCCACATGAATCCCATATGATTTGTCTGCACGTCCTGGATGTACTTCATGCAAGAACACGACACGCCCATCCCGTTCAATCGCCCGGACATGAACATTCTCAAGTGTCGGAATCGAATCTTCGAGCACCGTCAATTCATGATAGTGCGTCGAGAAGAGTGTCTTCGCGCCGATTGATGAAGCGATATATTCCACAATTGCCTGTGCGAGCGCCATTCCGTCATACGTCGACGTCCCGCGACCGATTTCATCTAATAAAATCAAACTATGTTCCGTCGCCTCAGTGACAGCTTGGCGCGTCTCGGTCATCTCGACCATGAACGTCGACTGTCCGCTCACCAAATCGTCCGCCGCACCGATTCGTGTAAAGATACGGTCAAAGAGCGGAAGTTCCGCCGCTTCTGCCGGGACGAATGAACCGATTTGATGAAGGATCGCGATCAAGGCAAATTGACGCATGTACGTCGATTTACCGGACATGTTCGGACCCGTGATGAGCAACATTTGACGTGTGTCGTCAAGCGTCAAGTCATTGGCGACATATTCGCCTCGCGGCAAGACCGTCTCAATGACAGGGTGACGCCCACGTTCAATTTGGACGTGAGATGTCGTAACTGGGCGAACGTATTCCCGCTTCTCCGCCACAACGGCAAGAGCAAGGAGCACATCTAATTCACTGAGTGAGCGAGCCAGCTGCTGAAGGGGCTTCGTATACGTCTTCACTTCTTCTCGGAGCGCGACAAACAAGTCATATTCGAGCGTACAGCTCTTCTCTTCCGCACCTAAGATGAGGGCTTCCTTCTCTTTCAGTTCTGGCGTGATGTAACGTTCCGCATTCGTCAACGTCTGTTTCCGCTCATAACGTCCTTCTTCAAGCAACTTCGCATTCGCTTTCGTCACTTCCAAGTAGTAACCAAATACGCGGTTATACCCGACCTTTAACGATTTGATACCGGTCGCGATGCGTTCCTGTTGTTCGAGGTTGGCAATCCACGATTTTCCGTTCGCTTTCGCTTCTAACAGTTCATCGAGCTCATCCGAATAACCATGACGAATCATCCCGCCCTCTTTCGTCGAAATCGGAGGTGAATCGACAAGGGCAGCCCGGAGCTGTTCACTCAATGTCTCGAACGAGTCAAGATTCTGTTCGATTTGCTGCAAGCAATCGGCTTTCACCGTTTGTAAGAGTGACCGGACAGAAGGCATCCGCTCGAGTGTGTCGCGTAATTGGACAAGGTCTCGCGCATTCGCCGTCCCGTACCCGACTTTCGCGACAAGCCGTTCGATATCGTAGACTCGCTTTAACTCTTCTTGTAGTTGATCGCGCAACATGAAGTCGTCCACTAAGTTCTCTATGGCGTCCTGTCGCTCTCTGATACCTTGCTCCGTATAAAGTGGCTGTTCAAGCCAACGTTTCAACAATCGACCGCCCATCGCCGTCGTCGTCTCATCGAGGAGAGAAAGGAGTGACCCTTTCCGTTCCCCGGAACGAGCCGAACGGAACAATTCAAGATTTCGGGCCGTATTGGCGTCAAGTTGCATGTGTTGTTCAACTTCATAGGCGACTGCTGGTTGCAAGTGGTCAAGTGAACGTTTCTGTGTTTTCGTCAAATAGGCAAACAGCAATTCAAATGCCGAGCGTTGTGCCTCATCTTTTGCACCTTGTGCGAGTGGACTATTCCGCTTGTCCACTTGAATCGAAAGTGGGATCCCGGTCTGTCGTAACAAGTCGGCCAACCGTTCATCTTCGACGATGACCTCGTTCGGGAGCAATCCTTCGATTTCCCGTAAGACAGCTTCTTCTGACGAGAGTGTCGTCAACCACGATTCCCCCGTCGTAACGTCACCGCGAGCAATTCCGAATCGCCCTGCGACGTCCGAGATGGCGACGAGATATCGGTTTTCTTTTTCACTGAGTGACGCCATGTATGTACCCGGCGTGATCACTTGGATGACTTCCCGCTTCACGAGTCCCTTCGTCGCTTTCGGGTCTTCTGTCTGTTCACAGATGGCGACATTAAATCCTTTTTCAATCAATTGTTCAATGTAGATTGCTGCGGAATGATGCGGAACGCCACACATCGGGATCGGATGCTCGGCCTGCTTCCCGTTTTTCGAAGTGAGCGTGAGCTCTAACTCTTTTGCAACAATTTGTGCATCTTCAAAAAACAACTCGTAAAAGTCGCCGAGTCTATAGAATAAAAAGGCGTCCGGATAGTCGGCCTTGATAGAGAAATATTGTTTCATCATTGGTGTCTGATGGACTTCTTGCATGTTGATTCACCTCTAGAAAGTACAACAGCTGACCATCGGCCAGCTGTGTCGTTTTAGTATCCGCAGCCGCCGCGTGCTTGTTCAGCCGCCATGCCGCTCCCTGTCTTCCCTGCAAGGACGTCGCCGTCCGTCGATTCGATGATGCGGTCCGTCACGGAGTTCGCGAGCGTCACCGTCACGTATTGAAGCAAATCGTTCACTTCGACTTGTGTTTCTTGGAACGCTTGAACGACCGGAATCGAGTCCAGTTCTTCCATCGCTTTATCAATCTTTTGCTCGACTTTCGCAAGTGCTTCCGTCTTGCCATAGTGCTTACAGTTGACGGCTTCTTTTTGTAAGAACTTGATTCGTTTAATCAAAGTCTGTACGCGGTCACTTCCGTTTACTTTCGCTTCCGCTTCTTTGAAGCGCGCCACTTCTGGTGTTTGTGCTAATAAATCTGCCAATTCTCTTGCTTTTGCAATTACTTGTTGATCGGTCACCATTGTAAACCCCTTTATGTCTATAATGTAATCGTGCTCAAAAGCACGTGAATGTTCTTTCTCATTCTAACATGAACGATTCCGAAACGGTACTAGCGGGATTCGTTGATTCACGTAACATATCGACATGTGGAATACTATCTTCTTGATACACATCACTCGTCCGTTTGAAGCCAAACGAGGCATAAAAAGGTTCCACATACGTCTGCGCTTGCAGGTATAACGTCTCATGTCCAAAATCTTTGATTGCCGCATCCATCAAGAGGCGGGAATACCCTTTCCCTCGATGCGTCGCTTTCGTGACGACACGTCCGATGGCGACCGGAGATGCTTCCGTCAATACGCGAAGGGCGGAGACAATCTCTCCATCTTCTTCAATCCAATAATGGATGGCTTGTTCATCTTTTCCATCGATTTCTTGATACGGACAGTTTTGTTCGACGACGAAAATCTCAGTTCGTAACGCCAGTAAGCGATACAACTCAATCGTTGTCAGTTCATCAAATGCTTTTTTCTTCATCATTATTCCCCCTAATCAATCGTCACCCCGAGTGCTCGAGCGACATGTAATCCGCTCGTCATCGCGCCAATCGTCCCCGCTCCTGGAAATACGGTATCCCCGCACACAAAAAAGTTCGGCAAGTCGGTGCGATAACTCGCAGCGCGAAAGAGCGCCTGGCTAGGAGTCTGCGCATAACCTCCGACTGCCCCATGCGGTCGCTTCGTGTACTTTACCCATGCCCCGGGTGCACCGGGAAGGAGAAGTGACGACTCGCGATTCCACGCAGGAAATGCAGTCGCGACAACGTCGACGAGACGATTGGTCCAATCTTTTTCTAGTTTCTCATATGCCGCCCGGTCTTTCCAATCTTGCCATTCCGATAAATCGATATGTGTAGATACCGTGATGGTTCGTTCCGGTCGTTCTGTCCGTAACACGTCGTCTGGCGCGGACATGGAGATGAACGCATGCCCGCTCGGTAATCGCTCGTGATAGATTTGTTGAAACAGCGGTTTCTGTCGACACACATCCTCAGGTAAGACGAGGTACAGACTGAACGTGCCCCATTGTGACTGCTTCAACTGTCTGCGATACTGTCGTTTGAAGCGTCGTTGTTCCTGTCCTCTCAGAAGTTCGCTCGTCCGCTCAATCGGAATGGCGGAAACAATGACATCGACTAGTTCAAGTCGTCCTCTTCGATCGGTGATGAGCCATCCATCCGTCACCTGTTCGATGGATTGAACGTCCCTCCCTAATTTCGTTTCGCCACCAAATGCTCGAACGGCGCGCTCTAACGCATGAGCCAATTGATACAGTCCACCTTCAACATAGTACGCTCCCTCGTGATAGACCGACAGTGCCACTGCACCAAGTAAATGACTCGCTTCTTTCGCACCGGTCTGCAAACTGTCGAGCAGAACGCCATCGATAAATCGCTCGAACATTGTACCGCTTAGTCCATGACGGGCCAACGTGTCGCCGAGTGGACGCTGGAGTTTCATTAGCGCTGTGATTTGATTCGGCCGGAATCCTTTTAGTGCATAGATCATATCCGAGACCGTGCGAAGTGGAAGAGCGGGCAACTGCTGAAACAACGGACGAATCCTCTCAAAATCGCCCCACACTTCACGATAGAATGCATGAATCGCCTGACTGTTCTCAGGGAAAGTGCGACTAAGCTCTTCGAGTAGATGTTTGCGGTCGCGATAGTAGGTGACGGCGACGTCATGAAGATGAATGTCCATCACTTCATCAAGTAAGGTGACCTCGATTGATTCTCCCAATTTCTGAAGGACACGTTGATGGACTCCTCCTCGTTCAAATCCCATTCCTAGTGTCGCACCAGCGGGAAACAAGTAGTCCCCACGTTGAAACTTACCGGCACATCCGCCCCATTCACGTGACGCTTCAAAGACGGTTACGTCATGTCCTTCTTGTTGCGCGAGCGCAGCTGCCGTCAATCCCGCAACGCCCCCACCAATGACCCCGATTTTCATGAACATCCCTCCTCTCTGTATCATACCCGCTCCTTTACAAAATTGAAGAAATGAATCGGTTTTAGAGATTCGGGATATCTTTTAAAGGGTTCCCATTCTCTTATGCAGAAATAGTTTACATCTAAAAAGGTAAGGTGATGAAAATGCGTAGTCGTGTCATGGTCTATTTGTTGATTCCCATCCTCATCTTTATTGGTATACTGATTACCCCGCCTTCCGAGGAATCGCTCAAACTCGCGACGATGACCGTCGTCAGCATTCAAGAGATGATTCCTTACGAAAAAGAGTATACGGCACAAAAAGTGCTAGAAGAACGAACCCTGGACGACAAATCAGCCACCATCGAAGAATGGCGTCTCGAACAAGGAGCGAGAACGTCTTATAGTTATGTGCTCAGACTGAGAGGATTTGAACATGTGACTCAGATTGATGCAGGGGCAGCCAACACGAGATCGGACGGCTATTACGCGATGCAGGCGCATAGCCCGATCTTTGAGACGGATAAACCGGTATCGACAGACTATCCAATTGTCGTGTTCAGTTCGGAACAACGTCTTGTTATCGGGCAGATGGATGTCCGGGTCATTTACGAAGAGGACGGTCAATTGAAGAAATGGATTGTATTGGAGGATGAATAAGAGTAGATGAGCAGCTTAACGATTGATAGCAATCTAAATATGAAACGCATCATGATCATCGGTTCTGGTGGTGCGGGGAAATCCACACTCGCCAGTCAACTCGGTGAACGATTACATCTCGATGTCTATCATTTGGATGCCCTCATGTGGAGACCGGGATGGGTGATGGCACCGAGAGAAGAACGAATCGACATCCAACAACAACTCGTGAAGAAGGATGAATGGATTATCGATGGAAATTTCGGGAATACCCTTGATTTACGACTACAGGCAGCGGACACTGTCATTTTAATCGATTTTCCACGCATCGTCTGTATATATCGCGTCCTCAAGCGAGTTGTCCGATATCGTGGTACGACACGACCGGATATGGGTGCATCCTGTGAGGAAAAACTCGATTTCGCATTCCTGAAGTGGGTTTGGAATTTTCCTGACATTCAAAAGCCAGAGATGGTCAAACGAATCAAACAATATTCTCACGAGAAACAGATCATCGTCTTAAAATCTCGGAAAGATGTTGAAAACTTCATTCATCAAATGAAAAGGCAGGAGTTTCTATGAACCCTATCCTTCACAAAATCGGTACCATTTTCATTCCGGTAAGTGATATTCAAAAAGCGCGTGACTGGTATTGTGATTTATTCGACCTTTCAACAAAAGGAGAAATCTTATTCGACCATTTATATGTCATTCCATTAGAGGGTACGAACCTCGTTTTAGATAGTAAAATCTACTCAAAAGAGAACATCATCCAGATACCACTGTTTCACTTAAATACACACGATATTCATCAAGCTTATTCTTATATGACTCAAAACGACATTGATGTCATTACACCCATTGAGCACGAACATTGGTTCAATTTCAGAGATCTTGACGGGAACGTCATCATGGTATGCAAATGCTAACATCGGATCAAACCTTTAACTAACCCTATCAGGTTATTCAGGTCGATTGTATCGAAGACTATCTTAAGGAAATGAGTCATTTTAACAAATAAATCAAGTTGTATGAGTAATAAGATTTGCTCCTACTTAGATGTGAGGTGATCATCTGTTTTTTCTTCAAATGTCTGGGACACCTGGATCAGGAAAATCCACATTGGCTAAGCATATCATCCAACACGTACACGCAGTCATCATCGATCATGATGTTTCAAAGACCGCCCTACTCCATACGCTTCCTGATGGCAACTTCTCGGATGGAGAAATCGGGAAGATGGCTTATGATGTCGATTGGTCCCTCGTCGAGTATCACCTATCACTTGGACAAAACGTCATTCTCGACAGTCCTTGTCTCTATGATGAAATGCTCGATAAAGGGATAGCGATTTCCACCAAGTACGGAGCGACTTACCGTTATATCGAGTGTCGTCATGAAATTTACGAAGAAATTAACACACGACTTCGAAACCGTGTCAGACGGCCGAGTCAAATTGATCAAGTTTCGTATGAGAATTGGTCTAAGATGAATGAACACTGCAAACGGCCTACTAACCATCCTTACTTACAAACCTATACGATGGACAATCGAGAAATTCCAATTGAGCGAATTATGTCGTATCTTTTGGAAAACTAAGAAGAGAACGCTTTCAGATAGAAAGTGCTTCTCTTTTTAATATTTTTTGTATATTTATGCTTTACAATTAATAATCATACATATACACTTAGTCTCATCTACAACAGGGAGGCATTATACACATATGAAAAAATGGTTATTAGCAGGATCACTTATGATGAGCGCAGTATTACTCGGTGCATGTAGTCAAGAGACAGAAGGTGAAGCGACAGAACAAAAAACGCTCGTCATGGGGACGAGCGCCGATTACTTCCCATATGAATTTGTCGATACGGCAAACGGGGATGCGATTGTCGGATTTGATATTGAAATCGCGGAGACGATTACAGAACGTCTCGGTTACGAATTGAAGATTGAAGATATGGACTTCGGTAGCTTACTCGGAGCCCTCAATAGCGGGCGTGTCGACTTCGTCATGGCCGGGATGACGCCAACAGAAGAGCGTAAAGAGAATGCCGATTTCTCAGACATCTATCTATCCGCGACAAACTTGATCATGACTAAAGACGAGTCCCTTCAGGCAATCGAAGATTTGTCTGGTAAGAAAATCGGTGTCCAAACGGCTTCGATTCAAGAAAATATCGCTAAAGAACAAGCACCAAACGCTGAACTCGTATCGTTGAACAAGATCCCTGAAATCGTTCAAGAGTTGAACACAGGTCGAATCGATGCAATGGTCATCGAAGACACGGTCGCACAAAAGTATTTAGACCAAGATGACAGCTTCTATACATTCGCTTTGAAAGAGGATGGCGAAAAAGGATCAGCTGCTGCCTTCAAATTAGATGATGAGTTACGTAACCAGTTCAACGAAGAGTTGAACAAGATGATGGAGTCAGGTGAAATCGATGAATTGGTGAAAAAATGGTTCTCGATGGAGCCAACTGAATGAGACAAGTCGAGCTACCGATTTATCCCGTCGTTTATCCGACGGGACATCGGTTAAATCAAAATGAAAGTCAGTTCCCGTTACCTGACCGTATCAAGAGTCAGCTTGATTCGTTGACGTATCATGACTTACACGAATATCCGGTCGAACCGATCAATGAATTGTTCGAATGCTACGCTGCATACGTTGGCGTCACACCCGAGCAATTACTAGTCGGTTGTGGGAGTGATGAGATGATTCATGTCGTGACGCAAGCATTGCTCGCACCACATGACATCGTCTTGTCTCCGGCACCTGACTTTTCGATGTATCCAATCTTCACGACCATCGCACACGGTCATCATGTTCAAGCCGTTGATTTATCATATGAAGGAATGGTAAAGGCGATTGAGACACATCATCCAAAACTTCTTCTCCTATCGAATCCGAACAATCCAACCGGAAAGCTGTGGACCGTAGAAGAGTTGACGCAACTCGCCTCACTCGTGCCGTACCTCGTGGTGGATGAGGCGTACATGGACTTCACACCGAATGACAGCATGATCCCGTTTCTTGCGAAGCATCCGAATCTCATCGTCCTCCGTACGATGTCAAAAGCGTTCGGATTGGCAAACGTCCGAATCGGATTCATGGTGACGAATAGCGAGCTCGCACATTACTTCCGTCAATTCATACCTCCATTTAACATTAGCGGGGTGAGCGCGAAGATTTGCAACATCTTCTTAAAAGATGCGACTTATCTTCACGAAACAATCGAATGGCATGACCAGATGCGTCAAAAGTGGACGCAAGCCTTTGAATCCATCGGTCATGTCCTCCCTGCATCGACAAACTTCTTGTATATCGAGTTAGAACAACCTGAAGCAGTGTGGGCCCATTTGACCGACTTGAACATACACACGTCGAAACAACCTACGGGGATTCGGGTGACGATTGGTGATGAGACGGCGCTTCATCTTGCATATACAGCTATTCAGAAATACAAGCAATCAAGTCATGTCAAAAACTCCTGAACCACGCGTTCAGGAGTTTTTGTCAGTCGATCGTCTTGATCACACGTGCCGGATTTCCTCCGACGACTGTTCGAGATGGCACATCTTTTGTGACGACCGCACCGGATGCGACGACGGCCTCATCCCCAATCGTCACACCGGGATTGATAATCGCCCCTCCACCAATCCATACGCGGTCGCCGATGGTCACCGGCTTCCCGAACTCATATCCGGAGATCCGATCGATCGGATCGATCGGATGTGTCGCCGTATAAATATGTACACCCGGTGCGAGCATGCAGTCATCCCCAAACGTGATGGGGCAAATGTCTAGGAAGACACAGTCAAAATTCGCATAGAATCGATCTCCTAAGTGGATGTTATACCCATAATCACATTTGAAGTTCGGCTCGATATAATATGACCCTTTCGTCGATCCGAGTAACGCACCAAGAATCTCTTTTCGTTCTTCCAAATCATCGATTCCAGAACGATTGAATTGTTCAGTTAATCTCCGGGCATGCTTCCGATCTGCAACGAGCGTTTCATCACCAGCTAAATACAGTTCGCCACGAATCATCTTTTCTTTTTCCGACATCATAATCCCTCCTTAAAATTAGTATAGAGGATTTTTCAAGGGTTTAGGGAATAGAGACAAGGATGAGCAGAAGGAGGCAGATCACATGAAACGAATACTGGAATGTCGAGCAAGTGATTTTATCACGTTTAATCGTCAAGATTTAATCGATTCGATTCGAAAAGCAGAAGGTCGAACGGTCATGGCCGAGGTCATCCCGACGGTGCAGCCGTTGTATCCAGAAGTGACAAACGCAGAACTAGCACGAGCATTCGGTGTCGACTTGATTTTATTGAACATGATCGATGTGTTTCATCCTTACATTAAAGGACTTGAAAGTCATGCATTATTCGGGGAGATGCCGGGTGATGAGATGAGCGATCATCCGATTCTCGAACTAAAACGACTGATTGGATTGCCAATTGGAGTCAACTTGGAACCTGTTGATTTTTCAGAGAAGTCGTCCGAGATGAATGAAGTAAAACGAGGCAGACTCGCTTCAATCGAAGCGTTCCAAAAAGCATCGGAGCTCGGGTTTGACTTCGTCTGTTTAACAGGCAATCCGAATACCGGGGTCACGAATGAAGCAATCGAACAAGCAATCATCCAAGCACGTCGTGAATTCGCAGGGGTCATCATTGCCGGGAAAATGCATCAAGCCGGTGCAGGCAATGTGTTGGACCGCGACGCGTATATCCGCTTCGTCGAAGCTGGCGCAGATATCATCCTCCTTCCGGCTCCAGGCACTGTACCTGGCGTACGTGAAGAATCGTTTCACGAACTCGTTCAGGAATTGCAAGTGCTCGGCGCTCTCACGTTAGCAGCGATTGGAACGTCACAAGAAGGCGCAGATGTCGAGACCGTTCGGGAGATCGCACTCTCTTCAAAACGAGGCGGAGCGGATATCGTGCATATAGGTGACGCCGGACTGTCCGGAATTGCCGTACCAGAGAACATTCAGGCACTGTCCATTGCGATTCGCGGACGACGCCATACGTACATTCGCATGGCCGCCTCGGTCAATCGGTAACACAAAAGAGGAAGGAGCGCGTCTCCTTCCTCTTTCATTTACCATTCCGTGACGTCTCGACGTGGTTTCGCCGGTGTGGTAGTACCGTGACGCTCGGCGAGTAACGCTTCCACATCCTCTAAACGAACACCTTTGGCTACTAACAAGACGAGTAAGTGATACAGAAGGTCGGCTGACTCTTCAACCAAGTCTTCATCCGTCATAGCAGAAATGACGACCTCAAACGCTTCTTCCCCGAACTTTTTCGCGATTTTTTCAACGCCTTGTTCCAATAAATAAGTCGTATACGAACCTTCTTTCGGTTCATTTTTTCTAGATTGAATCAATTGTTCCAATTCATGAATCATACGTTCACCTCCGTAAAGAAACAGCTTCGATTACCGGTATGACACGTCGGGCCATTCGCATGAACACGAACGAGAAGCGCATCCTGGTCACAGTCGATGTGGATGCTGACGACGTCCAGTGTATTTCCGCTCGTCTCCCCTTTCATCCAAAGCCGACCTTTTGAACGAGACCAGAACGTGACGACCCGTTCACGAAGCGTCTGTCGGATTGCCTCATTATTCATATATCCGAGCATGAGGACCGCCCCGTCGTCGTCTGAGACGATGATGGCGGGAATCAGTCCATTTTCGTCGAAACGAACCGCATCGGCAAGTTGTGACTCGTGCATACGTGCTTCACCTCTTCTACTGTCGTTTTTCGGTCATGTAAGATGGATGCAAGTAATGCGGCATCGACTTTCTCAAGCGCTTCGACTACGTGCTCGGCATTGCCTGCCCCACCGGATGCGATAATCGGAATGTCGACGACTTCACGAAGTTGTTCTAAAATCGAAAGGTCATAACCGCTCTGCTTTCCATCTTGGTTCATGGACGTGACAAGAAGTTCACCCGCCCCGAGCGCGGCCACTTGTTTCGCCCATTCGACCGCCAACAGGTCCGTCTTCTGTTTTCCACCATATGTGTACACATAATATTCGCCGCCTTCAAACTTTACGTCGATTGCGACGACGATACATTGCGAACCGAAACGATCGGCCGCTTCACGAATGAGACTTGGGGATTCTACAGCGAGCGTGTTCAACGATACTTTGTCCGCCCCTGCTTTTAATAGTGACGAGATATCCTCGAGTGAACGAATCCCGCCACCGACCGTCAGCGGGATGAATACTTTCCGCGCCACCGCACTGACGACATCGAGCATCGTCTGGCGACGTTCTGTACTTGCCGTGATATCGAGAAAGACAAGTTCATCGGCTCCGGACTCATCGTAATATTTCGCGATTTCGACCGGATCACCGATGTCTCGTAATTGTACGAACTCAATCCCTTTGACGACACGACCTTCTTTCACGTCAAGACATGGAATAATTCTGCGTTTAAGCATAACGCGCCTCCCATTCAATCAGTTCTTCGATGCTCACCTTACCGGACAGAAGTGCTTTCCCGACGACAGCCTCATCAATTTTCGCCATCTTCAGTTCCTTCACGTCCTCTTCAGTCGTCACACCGCCTGAGGCGATCAATGTGACGTTGACGATTTGACGTAACGCCTTCATGCGAGAAACGTTCGGTCCATTCAGTTTCCCATCGGATCCGATATCGGTATATAGAATCGTCTCGATCCCCCGTTTGACAAGGTCTTGTGCGACCGAGATGTCATCGAGTTTTGTCGCTTCCTGCCATCCGTTAATGGCGACCTTCCCGTCATAGGCATCGAGTGCCACAGCGATTCGCTTGCCATACTTTTCAATCGCCTTGTCTAGAAAGTCAGGATCCGTAAACGCCTTCGTCCCTAAAAGGACGCGATCCGCACCGGTTTCCATCACAGCATCAAGTGCGGCTTCTGAACGAATTCCTCCTCCTGTTTGGACAAGGAACCCTAGAGACTTCGCATAGCGGACAACGTCTAAATGACGCGGTTCACCTGCCTTGGCCCCTTCTAAATCAATCAAGTGAATCATCGGGACCTTCCCTTGCCACGCTTTTAATAATTCATACGGATCTCCGTATTGTTCTTCCGTAGAAAAATCACCTTCCGTCAAACGGACGATCTTGCCTCCAATCAAATCAATGGCGGGTAGTAATCTCACGCTCGACCGCCTCCTTCCATTCTTGAAGTAAGCTGAGACCAAATGTCCCGCTCTTTTCCGGGTGGAACTGCATGCCCGTCACGAGCCCTTTTTGAACGATTGCCGGAACTTTCTCACCCATATAATCAGCTGCCGCCACGATGTAATCGTCGGCCGTCACGGCATGGTAAGAGTGGACAAAATAGACATCCTCATCGCGAAGGATCGAGTTCCATCCGACGTGTGGGAGACGCTTCGCTCGCATCCGTTCGACCGTTCCCGGAATCAACCCGAGACCTTTTGTCGGCATACCTTCCGTGCTCGAATCAAACAAGAGCTGCATCCCAAGACAGATCCCTAAAAATGGCTTTTCCGTCGCCATCTGTTGAAATAGTGGGATAAGACCCGTCTGTTCGAGCGATTGCATCGCTTGCGGGAAGGCACCGACCCCAGGAAGTAAAACGGCATCCGCCTCTTCAATTTGATTTGCATCGTTCGTGATCACGACGTAGCAACCGATGGCTTGTAATGCACGTTCGACGTTAAATACGTTTCCCATACCATAATCGATGACCGCTACTTTCATCCTTCGATCCATCCTTTCGTAGAAGGGAGACGGTTCGTCCCATCGCTAGAGACCGCTTCGGCAAGCGCTCGTCCGAACGCTTTGAACAACCCTTCAATCATGTGATGTGAGTTCGACCCGTACAGAACAGAAAGGTGCAGTGTGAGTCGACCATTCATGGCAACGGCACGGAAAAATTCCTCAGCGAGTTCGGTATCAAAATCACCAAGCTTCGGATTGCGAATATCCGCTTGATAGACGAGAAATGGGCGTCCTGACACATCAATGACCGCTCGCGCTAGCGTCTCATCCATTGGCATGTAACTCGACCCGTAGCGGCGAATTCCGACTTTATCCCCGAGTGACTTGGAGATGAGCTGACCGAGTGCGATCCCGACATCCTCGACCGTATGGTGGGCATCGACCCACGTATCGCCTTCGACTTTCACGTCTAAATCCATCTGACTGTGAAAAGCGAGCAACGTCAACATGTGATCGAAGAAGCCGACCCCCGTTTGAATGGAGCTTTCACCCGTTCCGTCTAGATTTAATCGAATGTCAATTTTCGTTTCTTTCGTTTCACGTTTTAGTTCAGCTGTTCTCAACAGAATTCACCTCTTCAATCGTTTGTCGGATCAAGGCATACGCCTCGTCTGTCCCTGCACTGACACGTAGTCCATCGGGAAAAGCACGTACATGGACCCCTTTATCAAGGAAGCGGGATGCCCATCCTTCACTATCATCCGTTTTGACATAAATGAAGTTGGCACGGCTCGGTAAAATCTCACCGACTGGTCGTAACAACTCCGTTAACTTCTCACGTTGCGCCGTATGGAACTGAATCGACTCTTGAATATAAGATTCATCTCGTAAGACGACGTTGGCGACAGCGGCACTGAGTCCACTGACATTGAATGGCGAACGGAAGCGGTCAATCTGTTCGATGATTTCTTCAGATGCAATCATGAAACCAATCCGGAGGTTCGCTAGACCGAACGCCTTCGATAACGTCCGTAAGATGATGACGTTCGGATATTCGTTCAAGCGAGACACAAATGAGTTCTTCATTGTGAAATCAATATACGCTTCATCCACGACGAGGTACGGTACACGTGTCGCAATGTCAGACAATTCGTCTAGTGTCCACATCTTTCCGGTCGGGTTATTCGGATTCGAAATCAAGACGAGTTTAGGGTCTGTTGTTCGAATGACTTCAGCCAACGTCTCGTAACGCAAACCCTGTTCGTCCGGTTGTGTGAAATGCCCTCTGGCAATTTGTGTATAGATGCCATACATCGAAAAGTCTGGGGCCGGTGCGACCACACGGTCTTCCGTATCCAAAATCGCCTGACTCAAGATGGCCAATAGCTCATCGCTCCCGCTGCCGACCATGAGTTGCGTCGGCTCGACTCCCGCATAGTCAGCATAGCTCGCTTTTAAAGCGAGCAATTCTTCGACTGGGTAACGGCTGAGTGCCTCGAGTGATACGTCTCGAATAGCTCGTTCGAGACGTTCTGGTAACGGATATTGGCTTTCATTTTGATTGAGCGCATATCCCGAAGCGGCATGAGGTACATAGCGTGGGATATTTTGATAATTTCGTCTCATATGTCCTCCATCCGAACAGCCATCGCACGGGCGTGTCCTTCTAATTGTTCTTGTTTGGCGATTCGAATCGCTGCCTTTGTAATCGTCTCATCAAGTTCTGTCATCTCAAGGAACGTCTGACGGCGATAAAAATCATCGACCGATAGTCCACTAGAGAAGCGGGCCGTCCCGCTCGTCGGCAAGACGTGGTTCGGTCCAGCGATATAGTCTCCAAATGCTTCGGCTGCCTCATGTCCGAGGAAGAACGAACCACCGTGACGGATTGCCCGCATCAACGCCTCAGGATCTTTGACGGCCAACTGGACGTGCTCCGCGGCCATCGTATTCGCGTACTCGATCGCATCCTCGATTGTCCGGTACAAGACGCCGCCACGCTTCAACGATTCTCTCGCAATGTCTTGGCGTGGTAATAGCACTAATTGTCGCTCAAGTTCTTGCTCGATTTGGTTGCGGAGTGTTTCTGACGTGACAAGCGCAATCGCAGTCGCCTCGACGTCATGTTCCGCTTGTGCGAGCAGGTCGGCGGCAACCCACTTCGGGTTCGCCGTCTCATCGGCAATGATCAACACTTCGGATGGTCCGGCGACGGAGTCGATACCGACGATGTGTGAGACGAGAGCCTTCGCCGTCGCGACATATGCATTTCCTGGGCCGACAATCTTGTCAACTTGACGAATCGTTTCTGTCCCGTATGCGAGTGCTGCCACGGCTTGGGCCCCACCGACCAGAAAACATTCATCGGCACCTGCAATTTTTGCTGCAATCAAAAGGGAAATGTCAATCCCATCTGCTTTTGGTGGGGTGACCATGACGACTCGTTTGACGCCAGCTACTTTCGCCGGAATGATGTTCATGAGGACGCTCGACGGATAGACGGCAGTCCCACCCGGTACATAAACTCCGACCGAATCAAGTGGCATATAGCGTCTCCCAAGGCGGAACATCGTATCTTCGAACACATCGTCTTGTCGGACTTGACGCGCGTGAAATGCACGAATCCGTTCCGCCGCTAATGTAAGCGCCTCTGTCAATTCAGCATATGCGACTGGCGGATTAAAGCTGGCCAAATCGACCGATTCAATTCGGTCGACCCCGTCGAATTGTTTCGTCCACTCAAGCAGCGCTTCGTCTCCGCGGGCCTCGATCGATTCCACGATCGGTTTCACGGCTTCGGCCCAAGCTTCGCGCCTTGAGCGATTCGTTTCTGTACTCATGCGTTCTCCTCCTGACTCATCTTTCGAATCCAGGCCTTCAATTCGTCAGGCTGTTCCGCTAAAGCTGTCTCACTCGTGATGAATTTTGCATTGATTGAAAAAATCGTCTCGTATTCTTCCAAGTCGTTTGCAGCCAACGTCGCGCCTGTCTCGACGATGTCGACGATGCAATCAGCGAGTCCCGTTAACGGAGCCAGTTCGACCGACCCGTTCAACGCGATGACTTCTACGTTTTGTCGCTTCGATGCAAAGTGTGATATGGCGATATTCGGATATTTACTCGCCACTTTCAATTTCTTTGTGCCGTTGCGTCGAACTTTTGGACCACAGACGGCCATTCGACAGCGACCGAACGGTAAATCGACGACTTCGAGTACGCCTGGCGTTTTTTCTCGTAAAATATCACCGCCGACAATGCCAACATCTGCCGCTCCATGCATCACATATTTATAGACGTCGTCCCCTTTGACGAAAATGAATTCATGATTTCCTGCTTGTACCGTCAACTCACGTCCCCGCTTCTCTGGCCATACGGGTAAGTCACGTTCGACAAAAAATTGACGGGCTGCTTTTTCAATCCGACCTTTCGCGACCGCTACTTTCATTTGATCACCTCATCTAACTGTTCTAAATCGAGCGACATGCCGAACGCTCGTCTCGAGTGTCCAAAATGTCCATACAGTGAATCATATCGTCCTCCTGAAAGGACACGCTTGCCTTCAACACTTCCCGTCACGGTCAATCCTGAATAGTAATCAAAGTCTCCCGTTTGACCGAAATCGTAAGACACCTCTAATCCGATAGTACGTAAGTGTTGCACCGCCTCGTCCACTTCACCGATGGCTTCTTTTAAAGACTCTGGTGCCTCAGACCGTAATTCTTCGAGTGCAGAATTCCCAATTAAAAAGGGCAGCTTCGCAATCAACGGATAGCGATACGTCTCTGCTAATTCACGTAATGATTCTAAGTTTCGAAGTGCTAAGATTTTTCGGAATGTCCGTTCCTGAATCCCTGTCTCTTTCGCGATGAGCGAGATGACGGCTGCTGACCCAATTTTGATGGTCAAACGTTCGGTAGGCAGGACTCCTTCCGTCATATCGAGAAAGGACTCAATCAGATGACTGTCCTTCTCTTCGCCATCGACCCATTCGAGTCCAAGCTGTTGCCGTTCATGGGGTTGCCCGGAATGTTTGACTGTCCGACGATAGACGGCACCAGCGTAAGCGACACGCATCGGTTCATGACCGTCTGCTAACTTTCTTGCGATTTGTAGTGTATAGTCAGGGCGCATGACGAGAAGTTCCCCGTCGTTCCCGAACAATCGATAATAGGCTGACTCGTCAAAGAGCGCTAAATTTTGATAATGTGAATAGTATTCGAGAAGCGGTGGATCGATGACTGCGTAGCCGCTCGACTCTGCCTTCTCTAAAAATGACAACATCCATCGTTTTGGACGGATGACATCTCCTGATTGAAGTTCATACCAGCCTTCTGGAATCGAACCTTTTGAATTTGACCAAATCATCATAACCACCCTTTATCTTGTTATCACTTTACCAAACTAAAGTATTGTGTTAAATTTATCAAACAGATAAACACCTGTCAACCAAATGAACTGAAAAGGACGTGTAATCGATGTTTAACTTTACCCACGATGGCCATGTGCATACCCCTTTTTGTCCACACGGTACAAATGACCCGATTGAACACTATATTCAAGTCGGGATCGAAAAAGGCCTGCAAACGATGACGTTCACAGAACATGCGCCTTTCCCCCCATCGTTCACCGACCCGGTCCCGAATCAAGACTCGGCGATGTCGATTGATCTACTTCCAGAATACCTCGATACGTTGCATCAGATGAAACAGCAGTATCAAGCGGTTATCGACATTAAAGTTGGATTAGAAGTCGACTTATTGCCTCATTTAGAGAAAGAGACCATTGCCTTACTCAAGCCTTTCGCACCATTGATTGATGAAGTCATTTTATCGCAGCATTTCCTATATAGAGATGGCGCCTATATGCCGATTGATTATTCTGCCGAGACGTTTGATGAACTCATCAAAGCGTTTGGCTCATTCGAGAGCGTAATGAGAGCTTATTATGAGTCGATTGAACAGGGTCTCTCATTTTCGTGGGAAGACATCCGTGTCGCTCGTATCGGACACCTCGATCTCCCGATAAAGTATCAAAGAAACTATGAATGGGACCGCTCAAAAGTAAAAGAGGAAGAAATACGTCTGTTACAGATGATTGCCGACCGGGGATTCGGACTTGACTTCAACACGGCCGGACTCAGAAAACCGGATTGTGGGGTACCTTACGTCGCCGGACTTGCAAAATCCGCGAACGACCTGCACATCCCGTTCACGATGGGTTCGGATGCGCACCTCGCTCAAGATGTGGCGGCTGGATTCGACTTCATTGAACAAAAAAAAGCCACGTTCCTATGAACGTGGCTTTTTGACAGCGATCTAGCTATCTAGATCCCCATGCTTATGGTTGACAACGATATGGCGTTCCATTTCTTCATCTGTAAACATCATACCATAACGAATAAAAGATGCAATAAAAAATTGGGTGAAATGGTTCACCCAATTGAGATCACATTGCCGCATATAATGTTTTCAAGTCGTTTGTCGCTTCCTCGTCCATTTGAATGGCCACGAGTTCAACGTATTGGAGCGCTGGATCTTGATCTTTCGACAATGAGACAATCTCAGCAGCCGCCTTATCTAATGCCAACAAGATTCCTGATACACCAAGCGTCGGATAGTATCGAAGGAGTGCACGAACATGTTTAATCTCTGATACTTCATTTCCGTTAATGGTTAATGATTTGACGGCAAGCTCCTTGTGCATGCCAATCGCAAATTTATCTTCCCACACTTCTTCGAGTGTGATCAACGCCTCTACTTCATATGCACCATCTGTAAAGCGAACGAGTTTTTCCATGTGTAAATTCCCCTCTCTTGAATCTACTTTTATTATATAAGAGATTTTAAAGTGTATATTGTGAAATATTGAACATTATGTGTAAAGTTTGTCTCACCTCATTTTGAACAAAAAAAAGGCCCCTCCGAGGAGGGGCGAATAATGGAAGAGTAAAACACCATTGGCAGTACATTAATAATATATCATCTAATGAAAACGTTTACAATGTATTTTTGTACATTTTTTCAAGTGGCATATGTAACACTTCAATCCCGCTTTCACGCATCAATTCTAACCCATCCCCATGCTCATAACCGACAGCATAAACGACTCGCGCGACGCGTGCCGCAATTAAGGCGAGTGAACAGGCATGACATGGTGAATGCGTGACATACGCCGTCGCACCAAATGCATTCGTTGAATCGGCAGCGAGTTTTCCAATCGCGTTGATTTCCGCATGGATTTCATGTTGCTTCGACCAGTGATGGTGATCAAATGGGTCTGTACACTTGATATATGTCACATCATCTCGGATGAGTCGTGCCGGTTCGTTAATCATATCGAAATCTGTCGATGCAACATAGTCGGCATGCTTATAGAACCCATCTTCTTGCTTGATATAGATTTCATTACAGTTCGTATGACCAGATGGTGTACCATTCAGGCCAATTGAAATCGGTTTTTCGTCTTTTACAATGACACAGGCTACACTCTTCGATGCACACTTCGAGTGCCGCTCGGCCATCATATCAGCGAATAATAACCACGTCTCATCCCACAATCGTTGCTTCTCCACTCAAGTCCCTCCTCGTAGAAAAGGAAAGTCTGATTGCTCAGACTTCCCCCTTAGTATCCAGTGTCCTTTGGTAGTTCTTTATTTTTCGAAGCGATCTCGATGACTTTCTCCTTCAATTCGTGCTCCATGCGGTCAAGTTCGCGCTCTGCGTCACGACGTTTTTGCTTCCCTTCTTGCTGGATGCGTAACGTTTCATCTAACGTAGAGAGTAAGTTCTCGTGAGCGACTTTCAGTGATTCAACAGAGACAATCCCTTTTTCATTTTCTTGAGCGATTTCAATCGATGAATCTTTGAGCATCTTCGAGTTCTGCTCAAGCAGTTGATTTGTTGTCTTCGTCACGTCCTGCTGCATACGAAGTGCCGTTTTCTGGCGCGTCAAGCTGAGTGCAAGAACGACTTGGTTTTTCCAAAGCGGAATCGTGTTGACGACCGCTGACTCGATCTTTTCAGCAAGGATTTGGTTATTCTGCTGAATGACTCGAATTTGAGGTGCCATTTGAAGGCTGATGGTACGACTCAATTTTAAATCGTGCAACTTTTTCTCAAAACGGTCCGCTAATTGAATCATATCGTTCAATTGTTGAAGCTTCGATTGATCTTTAGAAATTTCTACTTCTTGACGTAACGGGGCAATCTCGTGTTCCCGTACATGGTCAAGTTTTGTCTCACCCGCGGCGATATAGACGTTCAACTCTTCGAAATATCGCTTGTTCTTATCATACATTTGATCGAGCATCGTGATGTCTTTCATGAGACCGAACTTCGCACGATCGAGGTTATGGATGACCTCTTCCAAATAGACGTTCATTTTTTCGAACTGAAGCTTATAGTTTTCAGCCTTCTTCTTCGCACGACCGATGAGCGGAATGTTATCCATGAAACTCTTTTTCTCCGGTTGAAGCATATCTGGGTCCATCTTACGGACGTTTTGCATCAAGTCAGACAACAGTTTACCGGCATCGCCGCCATCTTTCATCCGCACTTCCGTCAAAATTTGATCAGAGAATTGGGAAAGTTCGCGCTGGACATTCGACCCGAACAACATAACAGAGTCTGTCTTTTTAATATCAATGGATTCAGCCAATCGTGTGATGCGCTCGCGATGCTCTTGAGGCACGTCTGGTTTCGCTTGAATGGCTGGCACTTCATGTGACTGTGTAACGGATGACCATTCGACAGATGGGTCACTGAACCCCTCCGTCTCCGTTTTTGTTTTCGTATCAGAAGTCAGTTCTTCTTCCGGCCATGACTGCCAGTTCGTTTCATTCGATGAAGTCATGTTTCTTTCTCCCTTCCGGCTGATCAGACAAGACGCGCTCCATCATGATCAGTTCACGTTCAAAGTCTACGGCGTCATCTTCAAGGAGACGTCCGCGTTGTTCTTTAAATTTATCGACAATTAGTCGCATATTTGTGATTAATTGTTCCCGAGTCTCTTCTTGAATGACGACCCGTTTTCCTTCAAGCTCTTTAAATTTCAAGACGACCGAGACGAGGGAATCTAAATAGAATGTGAACAGGTCTCGAACATGCTTTGCGTCTTGTGGATTTTCGAATAATTCTTCGAACAATTCGTGCGCTTCTTTCGAGACGGCCTTCATTTCACGCCTCACTTCTAAATCTTTAATATCTGGAAGAACACGGTCGATTTGTTGTAACTTCTCATATCCTTGCTCAATCGTCCGTTGCAAAAATTGAAGCTCTAAATCGTCTGTCGCCTCGAACTGTCGCGTAGGCATCGGCTCTTCGATCGGTTTTAAAATCCTCGATCCAGAAAACGATTCTTCCTCATCGAGTAACAGTTTCTTTTTGGCACGTTTTGCCACCGTTGTCGGTGTACGTTGACGATGTTTGCGCTTGTTCGTCGACCATACTTCATTCAAGACGAGCGCCCCTACAATAATGAATAACCAGGAGAAATCGAATACGTTAATGGCAAAGTATATGACTGCCCCTGTCAGGGCCCATTTCATCCATGTTTTCATTCTTTTCACCTCATCTCATGTTACTTCTATTGTACATTACGAAACCATTCAACAAAAGTTTCGTCATCCCTATCATTTTAGCATAATAAAATTCGTCGATACCTCCGTCCACAGGTGTAGAATCAACTACCTATATCGACTACTTTCCCGTTGCGAGACGAAAAAAACCGTAGACTCATAGAGTCTACAGTTCGTTTGTTACGTGGTCATCCATGTTGAAACCATAACAATCGCGACAGTTACAGGAATGACATAGCGAATGAGTGCATGCCAGATTGGGTACAGCTTCACACCAGGTTTTGATGTTTCGATTTCATCCTTTAAGACGCGTTGGTCAACGATGTAACCGACAAAGATGGAAGTCAAGAGTGCACCGATCGGCATTAAAATATAGCTGACGAGATAGTCCATCGTATCAAAGAACGTCCGACCGTTCCAAATCTGTACATCACTTAAGAGTCCGAATGACAGCGCGGATGGTACTCCCACGATGAAGACGAGAAGAGCGGCTGTCACCGTCACTTTCTTTTTCGTCCATGATGATTTCTTTTCATTTAGACGATCGGTCACACCTGCGACGACGACTTCTAACATGGCAATCGATGATGTAATCGATGCAAAAGCGAACAATAGGAAGAACAAGACCATGAAGAATCCACCGAGCGGTACTTGATTGAAGACTGCCGGTAGAACGACGAAGAGTAACGCCGGACCTTCAGCCGGATCAAGACCTGATGCAAAGACTGCCGGGAAGATTGCTAGACCTGCTAAAAGTGAAACCGCAATGTTCAACAAGACAATCATGTTAGCCGACCGGTTCAATGTTCCTTTCGTCTTTATATAAGACGCATATGTCAGCATCGCTGCCACCCCTAACGATAAGGAGAAGAACGCCTGTCCGAGGGCAAACAATACCGATTCGCCAGTCAATGCAGAAAAGTCAGGCTGTAAGAAGAAACGAACGCCTTCCATCGCTCCGTCAAGCGTCAACGAGCGGACCACGAGAACTAAGAAACTGATGAACAAGAGTGGCATCAAAATTTTACTCATTCGTTCAATCCCTGCTTCAACGCCACGTAAGACAATTAAGAGTGTGATTAAGAGGAACAAGAATTGTCCGAGTACGGCAATTTCAGGTGTCGATACGACGTTCCCGAACACCTCACCAAATTCGTCAGCCGAACGTCCACTGAGCGTCCCACTTAAACCGAGTCCAATATAGATGAGGACCCATCCTCCAATGACACTATAGAAGGAAAGTAACAAGAAACAAGCAAGGACACCTAAGTAGCCGATAATGGTCCAACGGCCATGCCCTAACTGTTTGAAAGCAAGAAGCGCAGTCTTTTGAGTCGAACGTCCGACAATGAATTCTCCAATCAATAATGGCAGACCAAGTAATAATGTGAACGCCAAAAACATGAGTAAAAAGGCACCGCCCCCGCTCGTTCCGGTGACATACGGAAACTTCCAGATTGCACCTAAACCGATTGCTGACCCTGCGGCAGCTAGTATGAATCCAATTTTTGAGGCGAATGAATTTTGCGCCATGTTTACCCCTACTTCCTCTTTTTCATTTCATTTTCATAATAATAGTGAAATACTAACACGGTTCCAAGATGAGGACAACAAAAAAACAGAGAAAAGTCTGAATACTTTTCTCTGTTGATGCTTTATGGCGTTAAAAACGTGAGGGCTCGCTCTCGAATCCGTATCGTCAAGTGATCGGTTTCGAAATGTTCACCATCGATATCAATGATTTGAGGTTCGTTTAACTCGACTTCAACATGTGAAGCCTGAAAGTGATTCCACTCCGCCGATTTTTGATCAAGACCGAGTTGCTGGGCTAACAATTGACGAATCATCGGGAATCCGATTGCCGAGCTGTGTACCACTTCTAACAGCCCGTCCGAAAACGATTGCGTCTCCAGTTTCGTTGGTACGGTCCCAAGATAGCTCCCGTTTCCTACATATAGAAAACTGACATCCCCTTCATAGAGCATCTCATCCCCACGTCGCAATCGAATTTCAAACGGGTCGGCTTCACGAAATTGGCGGATGGTCGCTAAAAAGTAGCCAATCGAACCTAACGATTCTTTCTCATTTGGATCGATTTGACGTGATGTGTCTGCAATCAATCCGACCCCGACGAAATTGAGGGCGTACATCTCATCAACTTGAATGACGTCTACATGCTGTTCATGATGCGACTTGATGACACTTGCCGCCTGTGTCGGTTGAATTGGCAGTTCAAGCGCTCGTGCGAAATCATTGCACGTCCCGGCAGGAATGATGCCGACTGTCGGACGCTCGTCGCGCTCTAAGGTCATCAACCCATTCACTATTTCATTTAGCGTGCCATCACCGCCAATGACAATCAGATGGTCGAACGGTTTACTTTCTTTCGCGAATCGAAGCGCATCCCCAATTTCCGATGTTTTCTTGATGATGATTTCTTCATAGAGCGACTCAATCGTTCCGATGACCTCTCCGAGCATCGTTTCGCTCGTGCCGGACTTCGGATTCGAAATAATCAAAGCTCTCATAGTAACCCTTCCTGTTCTAAGAAGTCTTTCGCTACATCGTATGCGCGTTCATTTCCGTACGCGACACGTCGATTCAATTCAGACATCTGTTCGTCTGTAATTTTACCTGCGAGCTGATTGAGCGCATCCCCAATTTCCGATGTTTTCTTGATGATGATTTCTTCATAGAGCGACTCAATCGTTCCGATGACCTCTCCGAGCATCGTTTCGCTCGTGCCGGACTTCGGATTCGAAATAATCAAAGCTCTCATAGTAACCCTTCCTGTTCTAAGAAGTCTTTCGCTACATCGTATGCGCGTTCATTTCCGTACGCGACACGTCGATTCAATTCAGACATCTGTTCGTCTGTAATTTTACCTGCGAGCTGATTGAGCGCATCCTCGATTTCTGGATACTCTTCAAGTGTCTCCTCTTTCATAAGCGGTGCTCCTTGATAAGGCGGGAAGAATTGTCGGTCATCTTCTAAAACGACGAGGTCGTTCTCGGCGATATCAGGGTCCGTCGCATAAGCGTCGACTAGATTGACATCCCCTCGTGCGATGGCGCGATAGCGCAATTTTTGCTCCATTGAGACGACAGACGGGAAATCAAGCCCATACTCGTTTTGAAGTCCTGGATAACCGTCTTCACGGTCAGTGAATTCAAGTGTAAACCCGGCTTGAATATCAGACTGTACGTTTCGTAAATCTGAAATAGCCGTAATGTCTTCCGCCTCGGCATAGTCACGTGGAATCGCGAGCGCATACGTATTATTAAACTGCATCGGTTCGAGCATCACGTATCCTTCTTCTGCCAGTGCCTCTCTCGCTTGTTCGTAAACTTCACCGGCATCGTTTGATTCAGGTGTCTCTTTGACGAGACTCGCCAGTGCCGTACCTGTAAACTCCGGATAAATATCAACGTCTCCAGATTGGAGTGCGCCCCATACGAATGTCGTCTCCCCGAAGTTCGGTTTCACAGATACAGTCAAATCTGTTTCTTCTTCAATCAACAACTTATACATATTCATTAGGATTTCCGGCTCTGGACCAAGTTTACCGGCAACGACAAGGTCTGTTTCTTGCGAACGACCGAACGCGAGCGGTGTGACGATGACCAAGGCGAGGACAGTAGAAACAGCAATCAATTTCGCCTTGTTTCGAGTCGCCGTCGCACCTTCCATCTGACGCAACAAGAAGTCAAATAAGAGTGCCAAAATCGCGGCCGGGATGGCCCCGAGTAAAATTAAATAATTGTCATTCCGGTTAATCCCGAGCAAAATCAGCGTACCGAGTCCACCTGCTCCGACTAAAGCAGCGAGCGTCGCCGTACCGACAATCAGAACCATCGCGGTCCGGATACCAGCCATGATGACCGGTAAAGCAAGCGGGAGTTCAACTTTCATCAAACTTTGATTCGGCTTCATCCCACAAGCTCGAGCGGCTTCAAGCAACGATTTATCCACTTCGTTTAAACCGGTGAACGTGTTTCGTAAAATAGGTAGGAGCGCATATAAGACAAGCGCAATAATAGCAGGTAATGCCCCGATTCCAACGAGCGGAATCATCAAACCAAGTAAGGCAAGCGACGGAATCGTTTGAATAATCGCAGTGACACCAATGGCGGTTTCGGCGATTTTCTTACGGCGCGTCAGCCAGATTCCCAATGGTACGGCAATCAATACGGCAATCAAAAGCGATACGACAGAGAGCTGCAAGTGCTCAATCAGTGCCTCGACAAGCTGTCCTTGTCTATTTTGGAACGTCTCAAGCATCTAGCTCACCTCTTCCACGTTGTGTAAATTCTAAGACGAACGGATCTTCACTCGCCAAGATTTCTTCTGGTGTACCGACTAGCATGAGTTCCCCATCACGCATTAACGCGATGCGATCACCAAGCTTCATCGCTTCTTGCATGTCGTGTGTGACAAACAAGATCGTTTTGCCAAGTTCGTCATTCAAGCGCTTAATATCATCTTGCAATTGACCACGGCTGATCGGATCAAGCGCAGAAAAGGGTTCGTCCATGAGGATGACGTCCGGGTCTGCAGCTAAAGCACGCAACACGCCTACGCGCTGCTGTTGACCTCCTGATAATTCTGCTGGCTTTTTCGAGCGAAGTTTCGGGTCGAGACCGGCAATCTTCATCAATTCGGTCACACGGTCTTTCGTTCGTTCTTTTTTCCATTTCAAAAGCTCAGGTACGACAGAGATATTTTCTTCCACTGTTAAGTGAGGGAATAATGCAATCTGTTGGAGTACATAACCGATGTTTCGACGTAACTCAAAAATATCGAATTGATAGATTTCTTTTCCATCAATTAAAATTTTTCCGTCCGTATGATCGATTAATCGATTGACCATTTTCATCGTCGTTGTCTTGCCACAACCTGAAGGTCCGATCAATACGAAGATTTCTCCTTTATTTACTGTTAAGCTTAATTCTTTGACGGCTAACGTCCCGTCTTCATAACGTTTTGATACATCACGAAACTCAATCAACCTGATCCCTCCTCAACTATTTCCAAAATGGAAATTCAAATAGTAATTTGCCCGTTTCTCTACTTTGTTAAACAAAAAAAGGCTCTCCTAATTGGAGAACCTGATTTTTAGTATAGCGTTACTTCAATATGTCGACGCCCCCATTGGATCGCGTCCTGTTTTGAATCGACGAGTAAATCGACGATATGTCCTTTTATTCTACCACCTGTATCAAGGGCAATCGCATCACCGACACCTTGGATGTGGACTTTTGACCCTAAAGGAATGATGGCTGGGTCGACGGCGATAATTCGCATTCCGTTATAATAAATCGAATCAGTCACATCATGACCCGTGGCCGTTAATACACGACCGCCGTACGCCTTGTTATCCGCAACATCATTTGAATAAGCTGTCGATTCGACTGTAATGACTTTTTTAGATGTAGATACTGGTGTTGCACTGACTGATTGAGTGGCAGAAGCCGACGTTTTTGCAGCTGTTGCCTGTTCCGCTGCTTTTCGCTCTTCCTCCGCTTTTCGTTCTGCTTCAAGTTTCGCCAGTCTTGCTTTCTCTGCTTCTTCTTTTGCTTTCTCTTCCGCAAGACGTTCTGCTTCGATCCGTTTCTCTTCTGCGATGCGTTTTTCTTCAGCAAGTTTCTTTTGTCGGGCGATTTCTTTTTGTCGTTTTTCTTCAATTGCTTGGCGTTCTAGTTCAAGCGGGTTTTGTACGATTTTCTGTTCTGTCCCGATTCCGATCTGTGCAGCATCTGCCTGATCGATGAATGTGAACAACCCCATCATCGTAGCTCCAATGACGATCATATATTTTAATAATTTCATCGTAGTAAGGTCATCACCTTTCTCGTTATGTAACGAACAGATGTTAATTTACCACGCGAAGTCCCGTCAAAGTAGTGATTTTATCGAAGTGAAACATTCCTGACATATGACAAAAAAATCGGTTACAGATTGTAATAATTGAAATAAACGTTGATATTCCATGAGTTCACAAAAAAATTACAGATTCGTTACAATCAATCGTGTAACAAACCTGTAATCTTCCTGTCATGATTAACGCTTATTCATTTGGCTCAATTTCATACGTTCTGAGCATACCCCACGGTGCGACATCAACTTGAACCGTGAACGATTGCTTACCTTTTATCGCATCCATCTCATCTTCCGACACACGATACGAACCCATTTCTTCTATATAAAGAAGACGATCATAGTAGTTTGCCCGAATGCCACCAAAAAACGGTTTCGACTCAATCCGATCGAGGACAGCATATCCATCTTCCCCTTCTTTAAAGGAAACATATACCGTTCCGGTTTCGACATCTTGTCGTCCTTTGAAGGCATCATATTCGAGATAGATGGAATCCCCAAAATAAGGGTCATACGGTTCGAACGAAGACCCTTTAAACGTGTACGTCTCCCCGACCCACGATATGGCATAGACAAGAATCACAAAGACGATGGCAATCAAGACTTGAGCAACCGGGACAAGCCAAACAGAAAATCGTTTCATGTCGTCACATCCCCTCTCGTTCGATTACGCCACCATAGTGCGAGTGACAACGCAAAGACGATTAACGCACCAATCAAGAAGAAGAGTGAGATGTCGAGCCGATCCCACACGTAGATGAAGTAAATTGTCATTTGAACGATTAAGAAATAGATGAAGGCGAAAATTGTCGGTCGTCGTGTCACGTCTTGGCGAATCAAGTAAGCAAGTGCAATCACTTCGATGATGATTGCCAGTAAAACTCCTGAATCTTCAAAGAGTGCAAATGGGATAACTGCCAGCAGACTTACCCACAGAAGATCATTCCGTCTATGAATCAAATAGACGGCAACGAGTGCAACCGACAAGAGTGTCGCTTCAATGACGGAAGGCGGTCTTTGAGAGAGCCAACTCTCTGTCACATTAATTAAATAACCAATTGATAGAACGGCCGCAATGAAGAGATACGTTGCTTGCCAAACTGCTTGTTTTCGATAGAACAAGAGCAATGCATGCAAGATGACGAGTGACCAAAGCGGCCACAGTCTTCCCTCATAATCGATATACTGACCGAAAATATTGAGAAGACCATAAAAGGTCAACCATGCGAACGTGCGATCCAACGATTCATCAACGAAATGGAACCACGCCCATGTGACTATCAGTCCAAAAGCGATTAACGTCAGACCGATCCCTTCGAAACTGTTAGTGACGGCCATAAATGCGGTAATCGCAGAGAGGATGGAGAAGAAAACATGCTCATACAAGACGCGATGAAGTACGGCCATCGCAAAGATGATCCAGAACAATAGAGTCAATTGGCCAGACAGATTATACGTCGTGAAGATGACCGCCATGGTCGCGATAAAGAAAACGAACCCTAGTACACGTAACAGCGTGACATATCTTGGTGTTTTCAAGCGAACCCGCTCGGCAAAGACATAGAATCCAACCATAAAAAGAAGAAACAAACCGATTTTCAAAAGGCCGGGAATCGCTTGCCAGTTGGCTGCGACGAAACTGAATAGGCTAAGAGCCAACAAGATGGATCCGACAATGACCAAAACGGGCGGCTTGTGGTCATGTTGCTCACTAGCCGCCCGTCGTTTATGTTCATAGTCGACTAGTCTTAATCCCGTCGCTTCATCCAATAAACCCGCCTCTTGCCATTCACGTACTTTTTTGTCAATGGACACCTGAATCATCCCTTTCAGAAAAAGGTCAGCTGGCGCGTTCAATCAATTCCAATTCTGATTTTAGTAAAACTTGTTTCTCGAACTCGAGTCCGAGCTGTTGAAACTCTTCCATAATCGAGACGTCACCGATCACAGTATTGGTCAGTACGGCGGTCACTTCAGCGACCCATCCTTCACGAGTCGACTTCACGATATCACCTACGAGGAATTCTTCAGACACACCCATTCACTTCCAATCTAAATTTGTTTCTATCATTATAACGAAATTATAACCGTTTGAATACGTTTTCTTTTATCCGTTTAATAAATTGTGTCAAGAATTTTCCAGTAAGTCCCCAAATGATGTAGTCTTCATGCTCATAAAAAGGTTCTCTCATTTTAATTACCCGTTTTTCGTACGCTTTAGCATTCGCCAATCGATCAAGTGGAATATTTTGATCCGGACTCATCGTCCATTCCATTTCTCCGTGGAATGGATCAATCATGAGTAATGTGGAAATCGGTACGGTAAACAAGTGATCGACCTCATCCGTCCCTTCTACACTTGGTACTTCCGATAGGATTCCGACAAACGGATAAATCAATTGGCGATGCGGCGTAGCAAGCGGTCGCAATTTGCCTACGACCTCTACTTTATCTGCAGAAACCTCTAACTCTTCACAAGTTTCTCGTATTGCTGCTTCAACGGGCGTCTCTCCTTTTTCGAGGCGTCCTCCTGGAAATGATATCTCCCCAGGCTGCTGTCGCATCGTGTGAGCTCGTATTTCAAACACGACGTGCCAATCCTGATCAATCTGAACGAGTGGGATTAACACTGCAGCTGTTTGTTCATAATCTTCATCCATTGTAAAACTATCTCGAATCTGTTCTTCTGTGATCCATGGCTGCACAATGTTCACTCACCTTCCATCATCGAATATCATATACCGTTCTATACCCTACTTTTCGTTTAGTCGCTGCCAATGTCGGAAATATCAATATTAATGATAGGAGTTGATCAGCGTGGACGAACAAGTAGATGTATTGATTGTCGGCGCCGGGCCAACCGGCCTGACGCTCGGACTCACTTTAGCTAGATATGGCGTATCTTTTCAAATCATTGATCGTAAGACGACCCCGTCGGATAATTCACGAGCTATCGGAATCCAGCCGCGGACCATCGAAGTGTTTTCTCGTTTGGATGTTGCTCAAGAAGTGCTAGAACGTGCCCGAACAATTGAACGGGGGAATCTATATTTTTCGGGACAGTGGACAGCAAAACTTGAATTCTCCAAACTCGTGACCCCATATCCGTTCGTGACGTTATTACGTCAAAATGAAACCGAAGAAATATTAGAACGTGCTCTACAAAAACATGGTCATGTTGTGAAGCGCGGTGAAACGTTGTCATCCATCACCCAGTACCCATCCCGTACCATCGCACATTTGACCGCTACAGACGGGCGAACTCGTGCTGTTGAAGCGAAATACGTTGTCGCCGCCGATGGAGCCAACAGTTCGGTTCGTCGGATGCTCGCCCTTCCGTTTAGTGGTAAATCGTTCAAAGAGGCTTGGGTGCTAGCCGATTTGAAGGCTGATTGGCCGATATCCCGTGAAGAGGTTCATATCTTTTTCTCGGATCGTGGAGTGCTCGAAGTCTTCCCGCTCACGGATGAAACGATTCGCATCACAGGAAACTTGAGAACGGATGAATCATTCCAAGAATCGGACCTTCAAGAATTGGTGGAACAACGCAGTCATATGCCGGTCCATATTCGCGACGTTGAATGGTTCTCCTTATTCCGCGTGCATAATCGCATGGTCGATACGTTCATTCACAACCGCATCATTCTCATGGGGGATGCGGCACATATTAACTCCCCGGTCGGTGGACAAGGGATGAACACTGGGATTGCAGATGCCTTCAACTTAGGTTGGAAACTATGGTTGCATCTCAAAACTGGCGCTCCCCATCACGTTGTGTCCACTTATCGGGACGAGCGGGAGCACGTAGCCCGTAACGTGCTACAGACGACGAATATCGCTACGGAGATGTTACAGACGACACTTCCGATGCTCTTACCGTTCCAAGCAATCGGTGCCGATGTCTTCACACGTGTCAATCTCATCAACCAAAAAATCACCGAACGGATCTCTCAACTTCATTTGTCGTATCCGAATGCGCTACGATTACCGTTTCGTCGCGTCGCGGAAGGAAAAATTTTTCCGGAGACAGAGATTTTACGAACGGATGACGGATTTCGGACTAAAATATCGGAAATCGCGGACGGACGGTTTCAAGTGCTTGTATTTGACGATGGGAAACGTGATTTGTCATCCATCTATGACTATTTGAACGAGAACCAACCGTTCATTCAAACCATCACCTTATCTAAGACGAGTCGCCCGTTCTTTGATCAAGGGAACGAACTTGCCAAATCTCTCTTTATGAAACGTGGCATACTAGTCATTCGCCCAGACGGTTATTTGTTGCATAAGCAACATCACGTTCGCCTAAAGCCGTTACAGGACAAGTTAGCTGTCTGGCTGCCTTCCTCTTAAACGTGTATAAATGGAGAGCCCCACCGAAATGGTGAAGCTCTCCATGTCATTACTCTTCAACGTTTACATACAAAATCCCTGGTTTCGAGAGCGTCAAATCATAAAACGCTTCAAACGCCTCGATGTCCTCTAGTTTTCGAAAATCGATTTGATCTGTCTCTTCATTTGGAATGGCCACGATGATACCTTCCTCTGTCGATTTGATCATGCCCGTTTGTCCGTTATGAATTCGAATATAGAGTACTTGCTGATTTTCTAGTAGTGAGATTGCCTCTCGTCTCGATTGAATCGGTTTTTTCATTTCATCCCTCTTTTCCATTTCAGTATACCGTTCGCTCCATATTGCTTTCAACTCGCCACACCATTAAACTTGTGTAAAGAAGGGGTTGAAGGCATTGGAAACATTATTGATCATCGCACTCGCCATTTTGTTTGTCATCTTGGTCACGATTCGAACAATTCGCAACTTGAAGTGGGTTCGTTTCGGTGAAGCATTCGGGAAACAAGGTGAAGAACTCTTAGGTGATTATCATTACTTGACCGAGCGGGGCATCACCTGTCGTGTGGAACAAGGACTTCCGACCGGAAAGTTATTAAAACCGCTCGCAAAAAACTTGGACGATCGCGTTGCACTATTCGTACACCGAGATGATGCAGCAAAAGCAAGAGAACTTTTAAAATAAGAAGAAGGCCGAATGATTGGTATTCGGCCTTCTTCTTATTTATGTACTTGTCGCTCAGAACAATAATAGGCGATTTGTTTGACGAGCGGCTCTGTCAACGTCTCAAGGTTCGTTTTACTAATCACCTGATCCACCAGAGCGAATGAATCTCCACAATTCGCCTTAATTCGTTCTAACTTCAATCGTTCCGTTTCCGGGAAGATTAAAAACGAATAGACGGGAATTGCTTGATTACACTCTTTTTTTAATCGTGACCGCACTTGTTTGGTCATCCGTTCTAATTCCGTGACAGGGTGAGGATAAACCTGTTTCCACCCCATCGAGGTCTCGGTTCGACATTCCCGGTTTGTCATATGGACGGAGGCTGGAGTTCGATTTAATTGAATCAAGAATACGCCTTTAGGTCCGACGAGCACGTAATGAACGAGATCATCCCCTAATTTGACTTGTTCAATCATCATCCAATCAAATCGGCATGTTTGTCTGATGTTTTCGACGAGACGATCTGTATAGCAGGTTGGTGCTTTCATCACTTCTTCTTTCACACGAAACAGCTTTTTTGTCTGTTGTTTGACTGGTTGTTTCTCCGTGGCCGTTAACACTTGCAACATAGACTCCACCCCCTATTCATTATTCGCTTGGACCGACTTGCTTTCCAAAGACCGCTTTTTCGAGATTTGAGATACGGCGTAACATGTCATAATTTGACGCAACCGGTTGTGCTGGTTTAACTGGTTCCGACGCAGGCGCAGGTTCCCGTCGCAACGAGTCGTTTTCTTTTTGAAGACGCTCGATTTCTTTCGCCATTTTTTCATAATCGCGAATGACGACATCTAAAAATTGATCGACTTCTTCTTGTGAATAACCACGTAACGCCGTCTTGAATTCTTGTTTATAAATCGCTTCTGCTGTTAATTCCGTTTGCATCATATCACTCCCATTGTTGTTCCCATTGTTTTTCTTCTTCAATGACTCGTAAGTCTTCTTGTGTGATTAGGAAAACTTCCATGTTCGGCTTCCGCCGAGCCCCATCGACTAAAAAGCGGGGACTTCCTTCCGTTTCTTCGTCATACAAGGTGATCAATCCTTCTGCTTTATCTAAAAAGAATGCCGTTTTTGCGCGTAGTTGACTCGGGTCTTCGTATGGACGCTGTGTCAGCGGTTCAAAAAAGTCTGCCTCGAGTTGCAGTTGCACAAATAGTTCTTGTTCGAATGGTTTATAGCGCTCATCCATATTTAAGAATGGAGGAAACACGGCAATTTTAATCGGATAGGTTTCTCTTAACTCTAACAATACTTGTCCAGCCCACAATTCACAACCATTCGTTCCACTTAATATGAACCATTCAGCACCTAATTCGATGACTTCAAGTATCTTTTTCCGATAAGCTTCTTGAATGATTTCAATTCCTGGATGATCCGCTTTGAAAATGCCGAGTTCATGAGGACGATATCCTGTGACGGCTACTACTTTCATGTTTGCTTCCTTTCTAGGCGAGCTCGTCGATGCTCCAATTCAATTTTCTCACGGTCGATAGTTTGACGTAGCACTGTTCGCTTTTGTTCGAGGAGCTTCATGGCTCGCTCCGTGTAATCAATCGCCAAAGCGATGTCTTTTTGTTTATGCTCTGCATACTTGGCGAGTTCGACATACCCTTCAATCGTATGAAGCGACTCAAATAGCGGAATGGCCTCCTCGAATCGTCCAGCTCGTTTTAATATCATCGCTTGCCGCATGATGGAACGCTTCGATGGACTCGAGAGTTGCTCAAACTCCCTCAGCGCTTGATCTTGTTCGCCAAGGTCATGTAACCAGTGAGCACGTTCCTCTCCAAAATCAGTTACCGGGGTCGTAACGAGTTGACTGAGACGTGTATACAAAGAGACAAGGCTTAAACAGTCCGCATGATGGTGTTCGAGGACCGGGAGCAATATTTCAGGATTCCGCTCTTTGACATATTGAAAATAGTGCATCGGCGCCAAGAATCCAGGAAGGTCGTCCGTTCGTTCATGACCGAAGTATGCTTCGACTGCTTTTAATGATACCGATTCAAGCCTCGGTTTTAACAATCGTCTTGCAGCGTGAAGTAAATCGACATGACCCACTGAAGGTAATTGTTTCACCCTGGATTTGACGAATGTATGTCTCGTCTTGATTTGGGGCCAATCAAATGATTTCCCGTTATAGGTAACGAAACGAACCTCATCTCCAATATCCTGCAAGAAATGATAGTAAAAGGCGGTTTCAAACGCCGGATGAGGTAACACGTATTGAATCATTTCAAGGTGTCCTTCTTGAATCCTAGCAAATCCAATCAAAAAGATTGATGTTCCTGAACCGCGTAACCCGGTCGTTTCCGTATCCATGAACAGGACTTGGTCGGGCTCTAAGTCGACGACGAAAAACGGGTGCTCGGTTTGACGCATCATCTTTCTTGCTTCTCCAAACTTGAAGTCGTGATACACCTCGTCGAGCGGATATGTCTTTCGAATCCGGACACACCATTCCCCCTCAAACGTTAAAATCTCGCCCCCATGATCCTTCCACTTTTGTTGCTCCACTTCGTCAGGGCTCGTGACCTTAGCTTTTGGGCCAGGTTCGTTCGTTTTGATTAATCTAGATAGTTTAGCTTTCATATCGTTCCTTTCAATGCTTGCAACTGACGGATGACTTGCTGTTTGAAATCACCGTATCCAATCATGCCGACACAACGGGGGCATCCGCTCTCACATGGACAGTCGGATACCGTCCGTTCTGCCGCTTCAAGCACCATGTCTGCATCTTTATAGAGCGCCTCACTGAGACCGATGCCTCCTGGATACCGGTCGTACAAATAAACGGTCGGCTTACTCGTATGCGTCGACTTCATCTGAATCGTAGTGAATAAATCGAGCGTGTCACACATGAGATAAAGTGGCGCAAGTCGCCTCATCAAATCGCTGACCGCTTCAAGTTGATCTTCGAGGTCCGCCTCCGAATAGGCGAATCGCTCATCTAACGTGAACCATGTAGCTGTCGTATGCAACTCTCGCTCCGGTAGATGAATCGGACCCGACCCTATGTTCTCATGCGTCCCGAATTTTATTTTCTTGAACAAGGTGGCCATCGCGATGACCGATACCTCACCAAACGTCTTCGCTCCGTCTGACTTGTTCTCTTCGAGTACTTTCAGTTCAACTGCTAAATTCGCATCCGTATAGTAGTCAACGTCAACCCGGCGGACATATGCTTTCTTCTCCTCAAAATCGAGTTTTTCGACTTGGTACTGTTCGGCTCCATGCAAATAAATCGCTTCATCATGTAACAACGTCATGGCACTGAACGTGTCCATTTCACCGATAACTTGATGCTTCGCCGTCTGATCGACGATGACGACATTCTCTTGATCACTCGTCCGAAGCGAGATGTCATGGGCCGGGAACGAATCCGTCATCCAATAGTACCTATCGGCCCGTTCGTGTAAGACGTGAGCATCCGTCAAAAACTCTAATATATCTTCCGTGTCGACTGTTCCGAACCGCTCTCCCTTTTGAAACGGCAACTCAAAAGCGGCACATTTGATGTGGTCTACTAGAATAATCAAGTTATTCGGGTCAAGACGTGCCGCTTCCGGTGAGCGATTTAAAATCATGTCCGGCTGTTCGACGACGAGTTGGTCGAGTGATGACGAGGATGCGACAAATACAACGAGTGACTCTGAATGCCGACGACCGGCGCGCCCAGCCTGTTGCCATAACGAAGCGACTGTCCCTGGATATCCATTTAAGACGCATGCTTGAAGTTGACCGATATCGACACCGAGCTCTAACGCGTTTGTCGAAACGACCGCTTTGATTTCCCCGTTCCGCAACCGTCGTTCGATTTCTCGGCGTTCAGATGGAAGATAGCCGCCACGGTAACCGACAATAGACTTTGGTCCGAGCTCCCGCCGTGTTAGTTCCTGCAAATAGGTCAATAGCACCTCGACACGTACGCGCGACCGCGCAAATACAATCGTTTGTATGTTCGCTTCCACGAGCCTCGAGGCGATTCGTTTCGTCTCGAGCGTTGCGCTACGACGAATTCCGAGTGCTTCATTGACGACAGGCGGATTATAGAAGACAAGGTGTTTCTTGCCTTGAGGTGCCCCGTTTCGATCGATTAATACGACTTCTTCTTCCGTCAATAGCTCGGCAAGTTCAAGCGGATTCGCGATGGTCGCCGATGTCATGATCCATTTTGGGTGACTACCATAATAGGCGCAGATTCGTTTTAAACGTCGAAACACGTTCGCCACGTGACTGCCAAACACGCCGCGATACGTATGGAGTTCGTCGACGACGATGTATTCTAAGTTCTCAAATAGACGAATCCATTTCGTATGATGAGGTAAGATGCCGGAATGTAACATATCGGGATTCGTGATAACGATATTGCCCGCATCGCGAACTTTCGTTCGTGCCGCAGGTGATGTGTCGCCATCATAAGTGAAGCATCGCAAATTCCCTTCAAGGGCTTCGATCATCTCCATCAAGTCACTGTTTTGATCTTGCGCGAGTGCTTTTGTCGGGTAAAGATAAAGCGCACGTGCTGTAGGTTTTTCAATCATCTTGGATAGGACGGGTAAGTTATAACACAGTGTTTTTCCTGATGCCGTAGGTGTTACGATGACCGTCGAATGGCCAGCCGCCGTTTGTTTCACAGCCTCGGCTTGATGCGTATACAGCTGTTCAATTCCACGATTCTTAAGTACATTCACCAATTGTTCAGGCACCTGCTCTGGAATTGGGGCATATTGGGCCGGACGTGCATCGACCGTGTGCCAATGACGTACGTGGTTTGAAAAACCAGGATCATCTCTTAATTCTTTTATGATTTCTTCGACAGAGCGAGATTTTCGCATCTAGTCACCTTCTTTCATTACGCATTCGAAGGTGCAAGGTCCGCTACGACTTGTCGGATTTGATGAATCCGTTCATCTCGTACCACTCTCGATACAGCGGGCATCTGAAAGATGGCCATGTCTTTAAATGTAGCAGCGACATGCTCATTTTCTTCTTCGAGACGGAAGAGCGCATCTGAAAACAGACGTTGCGTCGACCGTCCGAACAAGACGATGGTATGTAGTTTCGTACATTTCGAATGAACCGCTAAAAGATGTTTGACGTAGCGTTGCACCGTTTTATAATAATCTTCGTTTGTTGAGATGAGTTGACGGTTGCCACGAAGAAGTTCTGGATAATAGGATTCTTCGCCCGTGAACATGGTCTCGACTCCGATTCGTTTCAAGTAAGCATGTCCGATTGCTTCGGCGACGGTTTGGTCCTGGATGAGACGCCCAAACGGTATGGACTCTTTTAAGAGCACATGTGAAAGCTTTAACCCGAGATGTCCACCGAGAGGCACGCCGAAATCATCGTCTTGCAGTCGATCCATGACAAGTAATACTTTCATCTTGCGTTTTAAAGAGAGTTGAACCATGTGTCACCATCCTGTTCCCTTTCTTTTCATTATAACAAAGTCAAACGAAAAACAGGGCGCACAATGTCGCCCTGCTCTCCTTAGTTATTCCCATTGTTTGAATTATTGTTTCCACGATTCGTGTCTGACGATTCACCATTGGATTGTCCCTCTAACGGAGTTCCTGAATCATCTCCGTCAGTTGGTTCGTCTGTACCTTCGCCAGAACCTTCATCCGTAGCCGGTTCATCAGGAGTTTGTTCGTCGGTGGTATCTTCGCCGTTTCCGTCTCCGTTACCATTCCCGTTTCCGTTATCATTCCCGTTCCCGTTATTTTCGTCTGATGGTTCATCTTCGGAATTCCCCTCATCAGTAGGGTTTTCCTCTTCTTCCGTCGGTTCCTCTTTCGGTTCAATCGAATAGCTCGCTTGTGCCGGTGCCGATTGCTGTTCTCCCGTCAACGGGTTCGACGCATTTGCGACAATAGTAAACGTTGTGTCTCCTTCGGCCAAGTTTGCAATATTCACACTCGTCTCCCCGGTCGTTCCGACGACTTGCTCACTTCCATCGGCTGACTTTTGTGTCACCGTGAACGTGATATCCGTATAACCATCGGCTTGTGCACCATCGAAATCGTATGACCATGAGACAGAACCGGTTTGACCTTCTTCATCGTAGTTAACACTTGCCCCAGTCGGAGCAACCAACTTCTCAGGTTGAAGATCTTTTGGTTTTGTTCCTTTTACATAAAGCTCATTACCAAGTGACAAGACTGAGTCTGGACGTTGGAATCGATCCGGTTGTCCCGTCGCATTCGTCACTTGTTGCATCATATACTCGAAATAGTATTGGGCATAGTCAGGATCGAACGAAGCGACTGTCGAATCTTTCGTTTTTCCCGTCCATACTGAGATCGAGTAATCCGTAGAATAACCAGTAAACCATTTATCTTTCGGATTTGTAGAGTTAGGCTCGTTCGTCGTACCCGTTTTACCTGCTACGTCCCATGGGAATGCGCCAGGTACATAAGTTCCACCTTCAGCACTCACAACATCACGAAGCATGTCTGTCAACATATACGCTGTATAATCTTCCATCGCTTGCTTGGCTTTAATCGGTGAATTAATACTTGAACCATCATTGAATTCAATTTTTTGAATCAAGTGCGGTTTTGTATACATCCCATTCGCACCAAGTGTTGCATAAGCTGCAGCCATCTGTGTCGTGCTCGCTTCTGCCGTACCTAAAGCATTAGATTCGTTGAGTTCATCGCCAGAATATGAAGGTTCGATTCCTACATTTTTAACGAACGATTCGATTGCTTCTTGTCCATACTCATCCCGCACTTCTTGGAAAGCACGAACTGCTGGCGTGTTCGCTGAAATTTTCAAGTATTGGCGCATCGTATTTGGTCCACGGAAACCTGAATAATAGTTATTCGGACTATATGTGCCATCTAATTTAGCGTCAAGCAACACTTTACCTGTCGACCACTGCCCATTTTCAATTCCAGGACCATAATCGAAAAATGGTTTAGCTGTCGATCCGATTTGATACTTCTCATTTGAGTAGTCACGATATGTGGTATCACCTTGCTTCGCCTGTTGACTGTCTACGATAGCGACAATTTCACCGGTCTTTGTATTCAAGACGGTTGCACCCATTCGTAAATCTTCAGGGAAACTACTTGTTTGTAAATTAACATTATTCGATTTAATATCACTGTTGATTTTTGTGTGTAACTCTTTGTTGATTGACGTATAAACTTTCAAACCAGTCCCGTAAATATCTGACTGTTCAAGACCATAGTCCTCTTCTAACTCATTCAATACACGAGAGTAAATCGCACGTGTGAACGCTTCTTCTTCCGTCTCTTCACCTGGTGAGATGACGTCAGCAATGGCAACATCGAGTGCCTCATTGTATTGTTCCTCAGAAATATGTCCGTCACGTTTCATTGCGGACAAGACTTGCTCTTGACGGTAGCGAGTCAACTCCTGATCACCATTGATTGGATCATAGGCACTTGGACGTTGCGGGAGACCTGCGAGAATCGCGGCCTCTTGATAATTGACCTCAGAGACCGGCTTATTGAAGTAACGTTTCGATGCGGTTTGCACACCGTATCCGCCACTACCGTAATAGTTTTTGTTCAAGTACATCTCTAAAATCTGTTCTTTCGTATACTCACGCTCGAGTTTGAGTGCGAGCCATTGTTCTTGAAGCTTACGTTTCAACTTCTTATCTGTCGAAAGGAACGACTGCTTGACCAATTGTTGTGTGATGGTCGATCCACCTTCTGCACCGAAACCCTCTGTCAAGTTGGCAACGACGGCTCCGCCGATTCGACGTAAGTCAATCCCGTTATGCTCATAGAAACGACGGTCTTCAATGGACACGACCGCTTGTTGCATCACTTCAGAGATGTCGTCGATGGAGACATACTCTCGAATCTGACCCGCCCCTTCGAGCGGTTCTCCTTCAGCCGAAAGCAACTGAATCGGATACGTATCGACAAGTTTGTCTTCATCTAGTTCTGGTGCCGTCGCAATGGCATATACCGTATATGCGCCGAATGCGATTACCGCAGCAATAAATAACATGAAACCTAATAAAAAGATGCGTTTCCACATCGGTTTCTTACTTTTCGTCTTTGGTTGTTTCCCAGTTTTTTTGCGTTTATTCGTCGTCGAATCTTGTCGACGTGCGACCCTACTTCGCTCCATTCATGGTTCACTCCTTCTATTCAATCGAGCCATTGATCGAGCACCGTCAAATAATCAATCGACGGCAAGGCTCTCGTCGGAACTTCAATCGCTTCCTTTTCGATAAAGCTGAGCGGAATCGATTTGCGCCCCGTTAACCGTTGTTCCCACCACTGAACAAGTTGCTCGGTGGTCAATACATATTGCGTATTATAGCGACTAAAGCGGATGATGACAAAACAAATCCCTCCATGACGTTCACACTCACGCATGTGGGCGATTTGGTGGTCATGAAAATTGCCGAGCGGAAACGATGTCTTATTATTCGTTTCTTTCGCTTCAAAGTCAATGTACCTACCACGATAAACACCGTTGTAATCGGTCGTAGATGCCTGTTTGAAATAGGCTTCCGTTACTTTGGCGGCACTTCGCTTCGGATAGTCGACTTTGACGATTTGGAGAGGGGTTGGTTTTTTGTGGATGACGGCTCGTTGATGAATCCGATAAAACTCATTCGTTTCATTTAACAGCGTCTCCAAGTTCATTCCGCGATTCGCATAGGTTTGAGAATTCGATGATTGCTTCGAAATTCCTTCCCCCTTTGTTGTCTTTGTCACGTTTGCCTTTTTACCGTTTGGATAATGGAACAATGTCGTCACCCCATACATACATATTAACAGGTCGGTCCACTCGTTCCTTCCGTCTCAGGTCTGATTGTCGACTTCTGTCGGTCGACACTTGTGTGGAATTACCGCAACACATATCGTACCAAACTCCCGTATGTTAAACTAGTATGTAAGCGATTGTGTATCCAAATTGAAAAGCTCTCGTTATGTATGATTCGATTGCTTTTCTATGATAATAGCACTTCTACTGTTTATCCAAGATGACACACCGATAAACCTCATTGATGTCATTCTAAAAAAAATGTGCAATATCTGTGCAATAGATTGACCAAATTATCATTTGGAAATAAAATAGGGTGCTTAAAGACGTTACTGTTAAGCCGTTTTGGAGGGATTGGATGGAAAGTGGAAAGAAGTATGTCATGTTCGTCGACGAAACAGGCACACCGAAGGGAAATACGCAATTTAACTTGACTGGCGTGCTGATGGAATATAAGTACTCAATCGATGCAGACGAGACTGGATTACCGTGTGAATTGAAACGACGTCTTCAGGCGTTCAAACGAGATGTGTTCAAAACGGAGCATATCCCACTTCATTTAAAAGAAATTTTAAAAGCGGAACATCCTTACGGAAAAGAAGATGGGATCACGATTGATATGTTGCGCGACTTTTGGGATAAACTCCCTGAATTTTTGCGAGGAATCGACTGTACAATCGTCAGTGTCGAGGTCGATAAACAAAAGCTTCATGACTTTTATTCGACGCCAAAAGATCCGTATGTCGTCGCATTCGCTCACCTGATGAAGTCATTCTATGCGTTTTTAGAAGAAACAGAGGCAGTAAGTGCCCGTGTCGTCCTAGAATCCCGAGACGATTATCAGAACTTACTGATTCAAAAAGCATTCTTTGATATTTTCAACTCAGGTACCGTTCATTTAGACGTCGAAAAGAGCCGTCAAAAAATTAAAGGCTTCATCTTCTCTGAGAAGCAGAACACGATGTATCAATCTGGCTTAGAAATCGCTGACCTCGTCTGTCTGCCACTTTCTCGCGTTCGTCGTGGCGTGATTGAAGTGAAACCACGGTTCGTCCATTATGGGGACGAGAACCGAATCTTTAAAGCCATTAAGGACAAAATTTACATCCGTAAAGAAAGTCCGGACCAAGATTTCCGAAACTGGGGCTTCAAAAAAGTGCCAATCACGAAAAAACGTCGCGAATGGAGCGACCATCCTTGGAATCATTAAGCAAAAACGCATCGACACATTGCGTGTCGATGCGTTTTTTATGTGGTGACTTTCTGTGACTTCATTCGTTTCTTTCCTTCTCGGCACATATGCAACAGTGGGCATGCCTCACAGCCTGGGCGTTGTGCCTTGCAATGATATCGTCCGAAGAAGATGAATTGATGATGAAGTTGTGACCATTCCTCGCGTGGAAACTTTTTCATTAATGTATCCTCGACTTGTCGAACATTGTCTTTCCAGCGACAAATACCGAGACGCTTGGAAACTCGTTCCACATGTGTGTCAACCGCAAACGCCGGTTCATGGAATGCAACAGAAAGGACGACGTTTGCTGTTTTACGACCGACTCCGGGGAGCGCCTCTAATGATGCTCGGTCAGAAGGGACAATCCCCCCATGCTCGTTCACAATTTTTTCTGAGAGTGCTTTTACATTCTTCGCTTTGTTACGGTACAGACCAATCCGTTTAATCAATGCCTCAATCTCAGACACGTCAGCCGCAGCCATCGCCTCGACAGTCGGAAACGCTTCAAACAATCCTGGTGTCACCTTGTTGACGAGCGCATCCGTCGCTTGTGCGGAGAGCGCGACCGCGACGACCAATTCAAAGGGATTTTGATGCGTCAACTCGCAATGAGCGTCTGGGAACATCTGCTTCATCGTATCTGACACTTCCTGTAATTGTGCTCGCGTCAACATCACTTATTCCTCCGTTGATATTCCACGACATCCTCGAGCGATTCGACATGATGGTCTTGCCAAACGCGCAGGATTTTGTCCATGTATTTGAAGTTTCGCACGTTTCGAAGTTTCGCTTCACGAAGTGCGGCCATGATGAGTTCTTCGCTGAAGCCATCTTCCGTCATCCAGCCGACAATTTGTTCAATCTCGAACGGGGTGATCGTTCCAAATTCCCGCTCAAACGTATGAATGATATTCTCATTCAGTGTCTGCTGTGGCGCAACTTTCTCTTCCCCTTGTAACGCTTCGAAAAGTGGCAATAGGCTATATCGCTCGCCATCACTTGAAGCGTCAATCGCGATCAACTCTTTTTGCAACAGACCAAGTAGCACTGAGCGCGCCTCATTCTCTGAAACATTCAATCGTTTCCCTAGCTCACTCGGGAGCGGCATGACGATGCCTTCTCCAGTCATTTCTAGAAGATGGACGATCAGACTGAACTCGACGGGTGACAAATCGAGGCGTCTCGCATCGGTGAACAGCTTTCGTGGAATGACGACCGGACTTTGCTCGAATAATTGAATCAATTGATGTGCATCCATGTCGCACTTCCTTTCTAAGACACATTAATCGGGGAAGACACCATGTCCTCCCCGATTAATCGTTAAGGGTGAATTCGGTTTAAAAGACGTGGGAACGGAATCGCTTCACGGATGTGCTCGATTCCACTGATCCATGCGACCGTACGCTCGAGACCAAGTCCGAAACCAGAGTGTGGGACCGAACCGTATTGACGAAGTTCAAGGTACCAATCATACGCATCCGTTTCGTCGAGACCTTCCTTGATGATCTCTTCTTTTAGACGATCGTAGTCGTCCTCACGTTGAGATCCCCCGATGATTTCACCATATCCTTCTGGTGCAATCAAGTCCGCACACAGAACAAGTTCTGGATTATCAGGGTCTACTTTCATGTAGAACGGTTTGATTTCTTTTGGCCAATGCGTGATGAATACCGGCTGATCATGTGCGTTGGCAATCGCCGTCTCGTGCGGTGCACCGAAATCATCACCGTATTCGATGTCGTCGAATCCTTCTGCCTTCAAGAACTTGATGGCATCTTCGTAACGAACACGAGGGAACGGCGCTTGTACTTGTGCCAATTTCTCAAGGTCACGTCCAAGCAGTTCCAGTTCATTTTTACAGTTCGCAAGTGCTGCCTGTGCAATGTATGCGACGTATTGCTCTTGAATCTCAAGGTTCATGTCATGATCGACGAATGCCATCTCCGGCTCAATCATCCAGAACTCAATCAAGTGGCGACGTGTTTTTGATTTCTCCGCACGGAACGTTGGACCGAACGAGAATACTTTTCCGAGGGCCATCGCCGCTGCTTCCATATACAATTGACCCGTCTGAGAAAGGTAGGCTGATTGACCGAAATAATCTGTTTCGAACAATTCTGTCGTCCCTTCCGGAGCACTGCTCGTAAGGATTGGCGGATCGATTTTGACAAATCCTTCTTTGTTGAAGAATTCATATGTCGCACGAATGATTTCGTTACGAACTTTCATAATCGCGTGTTGGCGACGTGAACGGAGCCATAAGTGACGGTTGTCCATCAAGAATTCCGTTCCGTGTTCTTTCGGTGTGATTGGATAATCAATCGATTCCGCAATCACTTCTAAATCTGTCACTTCCAATTCAAATCCGAGTGGTGTACGCCCGCCATCAGATTTGACATTCCCTGTGACCCAAACCGAAGTTTCTTGAGTAATCCCTTTGGCTAACGTAAATAACTCTTCTGCCACGTCAGCTTTTACAACGACTGCTTGAGCAAAACCGCTTCCATCACGTAATTGAAGGAAAGCAATCTTACCACTTGAACGTTTATTGGCAATCCAGGCCCCTACACGGACCGATTGGCCTTCATAATCTTTAAATTGGTTAATCGAAATAGTTGTCATATTCTTTTCCATCCTTTCGCTTATCGAGCGTGCTCCGTAACGAATTCTTCTACTCGATCGAGCGCTTCTAATACGCGTTTTAATTCAGTTGCATAGGATAATCGTACGTAATCGTCTTGTCCGAAGCCCGAACCAGGCACAAGTGCCACGTTTGCTTCTTCAAGAACAGCTTCACACCAAGCATCGACGGTGTCATAGCCACTTTCTGTGGCCGCGACCTTCGCATTGGCATATAAGTAAAATGCACCTTGTGGCTTCAAACAAGTGATGCCAGGGATTTTGACGAGACGGTCGTAGACGATTTCAAGTCGTTCCTCGAACGATTGACGCATCATTTCCACATCTTCTTGTGGTCCATTGTACGCTTCTACCGCAGCCGCTTGTGCGACAGATGTCGGGTTTGATGTCGAGTGTGAGGCCAAGTTCGTCATCGCGCCGATGATTTTTGCATCACCAACGGCATACCCGATTCGCCAACCTGTCATCGCGTGAGATTTCGAGACCCCATTGATGATGATTGTCCGCTCACGCATATTCGGAAGGGTCGCAATCGATACGAACGACGCATCACCGTAAATCAATTTTTCATAAATTTCATCGCTAACGACGAGAAGATTGTGTCGAAGAACGACATCGGCGAGTGCCTGTAGCTCCTCTTTCGTATAAATCATTCCCGTCGGATTAGATGGGCTGTTCAAAATGACGGCCTTTGTACGAGCTGTAATCGCATTCTCGAGTTGCGTTGGCGTCAATTTAAATGACGTCTCTTCATTCGTGTCGACCAAGACAGGTTCCCCGTCCGCTAATTTGATTTGTTCCGGGTAACTGACCCAGTATGGGGCTGGGACAATCACTTCGTCCCCTTCATCTAAAATAGCTTGGAACAGAGCGTATAGGGCATGTTTCGCACCTGAAGCAACCATCACCTCGTTGCGTTCGAACGACAATCCACTATCGCGTTTCGTCTTTTCAATGATGGCATCCTTCAACGCGACTGTCCCGCCAGATGGCGTGTATTTTGTGTCTCCATCTCGAGCGGCTTGACAAGCAGCGTCGATGATTCGTTCTGGTGTGTTGAAATCAGGTTCACCCGCGCCGAGACCAATGACATCTTTACCTGAAGCTTTGAGTGCCTTTGCCTTAGCTGTAATCGCCAAAGTAGTCGATGGCGTGAGTTGCTTTACACGTTTCGCTAATAGATGTTCCATCATAATCCCCCTCTAATTCATTACATTTGATCGGTCAATTGGACCCGTCGAATAAATTCTCCGGTCTGAAGCGTATAGTACGAATACGTATAAGACGCATCCGCTTTCGTGACCACTTCGATGAGTGCCCGTTCGTCAAAACCAACCTTACAGCTGACCAGTTGTCCGCCTGTCTCCTCAACCGACTTCGAACAGACGTCAGTAGCGTCCACTTCACCGATTTCTCGTTGCTCGATCTCCAGTTTTTTATCCAATGGGACAAACCAAATGGACTTCCCGTCTACTTCTGGGAAGACGACATATGCCTCTGTCCCATTGAACAGTTCTCCCTGACCCACTCTCGCGTCTGGAGATTCTTCAGTCAATCGTACCATCGCCGTTTCGACGAGCTTTTCTTTTTGATTCTCTGTATGACCGATGGTGAATCGATACATCACGCTAAAGACAAGGACGACACCAATCAGTGCCGCCAGTAATGAGACGATCCATTTTGCCTTTCTGGTCATTCTGTACGATAGATGGTGAAGACCATCTCTTCCTTCTTCGGATCATTCACTTTCTTCTCAAGTGACAAACCGAACATTAAATCCTGACTCTTTAAGGTCCGATTCAATAAGTCGACAATTTTGTAGACGTCCGCAGTCGGTTCGATGCGCACGCTCGCCAGCGTCTCAATATTCGAGTTCATATTGACTCCTCCTCCAAAAACACTATACGTATCATTATAAAACGATAATATCGTGATGCCTAGCGTTATCTGTCATTTCGTGCCACAGACTTTTCCTTCTCGTCTAAGAACAACTCTAACTCGGATAACGACGTTTCAAGCGTTCCTTCAATCCGGTCAACTTTAGGCAAGCTGTTGATGAACTGTTTGCCGTAACGCGTCGTCTCCACACGCCGGTCGAACACGAAGACGGCACCATAATCCCCTTTCGATCGAATCAATCGACCGACACCTTGTTTGAAGCGAATGACCGCTTGGGGCAAGGATAACTCAAAGAACGGTGATTTCCCCATCGCTTCAATTTTCTCAGAACGAGCTTGCATGATGGGCTGGTCGGGCGGTGCGAAGGGAAGTCTTACAATGACAAGGCATGTCAACGCATCCCCCGGAATATCGACACCTTCCCAAAAGCTAGCTGTTCCAAAGAGAATCGACTGTTCCATCCGTTTGAACTGTTTCGTCAAGCGGCTACGTGAGCCACCGCTCACACCTTGTGCGAGAAGTGTATAAGACGGGTCAAGATGGTCTTTGACTTGTTCATAAGTGAGTCGAAGCAATTCGTTCGATGTGAACAAGACGAGCATCCTTCCTTTCGTCACGTTCGCGATTTGGACAATTGACTGGGCTGTCTGATCGACGAACTGAGGGAGCGGCACTTCATTGATCAACGGGAAGTCCGACGGTACAAACAGTTTGGCCTGTTCTTTGAAGTTGAATGGCGACGGTAAGACGACTCTTCGGACCGGTTCTCCTTCTAATCCGAGGCGTCGTTCCATAAAGCTGAACTTCCCTGAGACCGTCATCGTCGCTGATGTTAAGATTGTCGGTCGCTTCTTAAACAGACGTTCATGCAACAGCGGTCCGATTTCGACGGGCTGCGTGTATACCGAGGTCAATTTCCGATTCCCTAAATTCAGTTCGACCCAGCTGACCGCATCATCGTCACGTGTCAGCATCGTCTCATAGATGACACTCTCGAGTTCGCGCACGTCTCCAATCAACGTTTTTAAGTCACCAAGAAGTGCGCGTTGTTTGAATGTCATATGTTCTTTACGTTCATCGAGCAGTCGATGGAGATGTCGGAGTGACGTCCGCAACGTTCGCAGTTTGTCCTCGAGTCGATTGGCCACTTCTCGAATTGGTCTAAACGTTGCCCCTTCCCGTTCGAAACGAACCGTTTGTCGAGGTTCTTTTTTCTTACCTAACGATTGAAGGGACGTCAGAAGATCTTCGAGTTCTTCTTCGACCCGAGCGAGGGCAGAATCGATCTGTTGACTGAATGCCTCAGCCTCTTCGGTTACTGATGTCAAATCGGCTAACTGGATGATGCGAGAATGGAATTTGCCATCCGCTCCGTAGCCGAACCATTTGAAGAGACGGTCAAATTGAATCGCATCAAATGTCACACCGAAATGATGCGAGGCCACTTCCTCGACTTGATGGGCCTCGTCTAATACGAGAGGTGTGTCCGTCGGTAAAATGCCTGCCTGATGCTGTAAATCCGAGAACAGTAAAGCATGATTGGTCACAATCAGGTCCGCTTCTTTCGAGCGCAACACGGCTTTCGTGAAAAAGTCACGGCTATACCATGGGTCGAATCGACCAAAATCATTAGAAGCATCTGCTTGAATCAAACGCTTGAATGAAGCAGGACCTTGTGTCGCAGATCCCGGGAATGAGAGTTCCTCTAAATCTCCGGTCTCGGTTTCTGTGAGCCAGACGAGTACCATCGCTTTACACATCGATGCCAAAAGACCGTCATTTGATTCGTCGAGCACCATCTCGAACTTACGCAAATCGATATAATTGCGTCTCCCTTTCAACAACGTGAATTCGATCTCAGGAAAAATCTGACGAAGAACAGGTAAGTCTCGATTTAACAACTGTTCTTGCAATTGAATGGTATGCGTACTAATGACGACCGGGCGTTTCGTCTCGAGGGCATGGTGGGCACTCGGAATCAAGTACGCAAGCGTCTTACCCGTTCCCGTACCCGCCTCGACTAACAATGTTTCCTCATCGTCTAACGCTTTGTAGACGTGACGCATCATTTCGAATTGACTCTGTCTCGGTTCAAACTGCTCAAACAGTGAAGGGAGTGTCTCTTCGATCGTCCGCAAAAGGAACGGCTCGAACGGTTCACGTTCTGTCGTCGGGACGAAGGCATCCACCGGTCGCCTTAACGCAATTTTGCGGTGGATATCAAAACGTGTTTCGTCGTCTGGACGGATCCCGACCTCAAGGATCATCTCATCGAGTAACGGTTCGATATGACTCGTCCATGACTCAGATAACTCTCGAAGTCGTTTCAGCGTCACCATCGGTAAATCGCGTAAACGGTCGAACATCCGGATGAAGAGCTCGGCTGTCGCCTCTGCGTCACTGAGTGCCCGATGTGCGTCTGTATGTACGAGGTCAAACGTATCCGATAGCGCTTCTAACGCATGGCTCTCTAAAGTCGGATACAAGATGCGGGCCAATTCGACAGTATCAATGGCTCTCCCTTGAAACGCAAGATAACCCGCTTGTTCAAGACTCTCATTTAAAAAAGTTAAATCAAATGCGACGTTATGCGCGACAAACACCCGTCCATCTAGCATTTTCCAAATGTCGGGAATCACATCTTCAAATGTAGGTGCATCACTTACATCTTCGTCACTAATCGTTGTCAATTGCGTAATAAAAGGTGGGATTGGTCGACTCGGTCGAATCAAGGTGCTGTAGCGCTCTATCACTTCACCCTCTTGTACGACGACCGCCGCAAACTCAATCAATTCATCTCCGGACTTAACGGAATGACCCGTAGTCTCTAAATCCACAATCACATACGTGTCCATAACATCCATCCCATCTTTGGCACGCTCGTGCTTTCTGTCTGTCTCATCTTACCATAGAACGAATAACGAAAAAACGGGGATGCCTCTGCCGACACCCCCGAATCCTTTACAAAATTGTATGAGCAATCTCTTCGTAAAGAAGTTGATCGACCTCATTTTGTTCGTTCAACACAGCTACTTTCGGACGATGCGTTTTTGCCTCTTCCGCTGTCATTTGACCGTAAGCCATGATGATGACAACATCACCGACCTGGAAATGACGTGCTGCCGCTCCGTTCAAACAAATCACGCCTGAACCGCGTTCCCCTTTGATGACATACGTTTCGATGCGAGCACCATTATGGTTGTTCGTAATGTGTACATGTTCATTCTCCATGATACCGACCGCATCCATCAAATCCTCATCGATTGTAATTGAACCGACGTATTGTAAGTTTGCTTCTGTCACTGTTGCTTTATGAAGCTTTGCGTGCATAAATGTACGAATCATTGGATTCATCCCTTCTTCCAAATCACATTATCAATCAATCGGGCCCGTTCAAACTGAATGGCCACCGCTAACAAGAGTTCGGTCGAGTCGCTCGAGACGGCACCGAGCGTCGGGTAATCGACAAGCTCGACGTAATCGATTTGACTGTTCGGAATCTCGTTCAAACGTTCAGTCAGCTGTCGTTTTACTTCATCAACTTGTTGACCTGTATCGAGTGCCTCTCGCGCCATCGTCAATGCGCTGAAAATCCGACTCGCCTCTACCGTTTCGACATCTGACAAATAGACGTTTCGAGAAGATTTGGCTAGTCCTGTCTCCTCACGAATAATCGGGCAGCGTCGAATCTCGACTGGAACGAAATAATCTCGGACGTATCCTTCGATGAGTGCCACTTGTTGAGCATCCTTCAGACCGAAATAAGCGCGTGTCGGTTGAACAAGGTTAAATAATTTTGAAACGATTGTCAACACACCATCAAAATGACCGGGACGACTCGCCCCACATAATACGTCCGCCCCGTGACGGACAGTCACACGCGCCATGTCAAGTGGATACATCGTCTCCGTCGTCGGATAGAACAAGACATCGACTCCCGCATCACGTGCCAACTTCTCATCCCGTTCAAAGTCGCGGGGGTAACGGTCGAGGTCTTCATTCGGTCCGAACTGTGTCGGATTGACAAAAATACTCATGACAACGACGTCATTTTCCCGTCGCGCGTTTTCAACGAGGCTCATATGTCCTTCATGCAAATATCCCATCGTCGGCACGAAGCCAATCGTTTGATTCGTTGGTAAGGCAATACGTAATTCTTCGACGGTCGATACAATCTTCATCCATTTCCTCCATACAATGAGTCGAGTAACGACTCATCCATTGTGAACGTATGACGTTCTAACGGGAAGTGACCGTTCTTCGTCTCTTCGACATAAGAACGGATAGCATCCGTCGCCACTTCATTCACGTCTGCATACGCTTGGACAAATTTAGGGAGACGGTCCACCCCATATTTCAATACGTCATGATAGACGAGCACTTGGCCGTCGACATCTGCACCTGCACCGATTCCGATGACAGGAATCGTCAATTCTTCTGCGATCCGTTTTGCCAATTGGTGAGGGACACACTCAAGGACGAGCATCTTCGCGCCAGCACGTTCCGCAGCCAAGCTATCTTGAAGGAGTGTCTCGGCAGCCTCTAGGGACTTCCCTTGTACTTTATATCCTTCTAGGACGCCAACCGATTGAGGGGTCAACCCTAGATGGGCGACACATGGCATGCCGACTTGTGTCAAGCGGTCAATCGTATGAAGCACGTCACCGGCCCCTTCTAGTTTGATGGCATCCGCACGGCCTTCTTGGAATAAACGCGATGCTGCCTGTAACGTCCGATCGAAGTCTCCGTGATATGACGCAAACGGCATATCTACCACAACGAACGTATTTTGTGCTCCGCGGCGTACCGCTTTCGAATGATGGAGCATGTCCTCCATCGTCACCGGAATCGTCGAATCATAACCAAGTACGACCATCCCAAGTGAATCACCTACTAATATCAAATCGACACCGGCCGATTCGGCAAGTTTGGCTGACGGATAATCATATGCCGTCAACATGACGAGCTTTTCTTGCTCGTTCATTTTTTTTAACAATGTAGTCATCGTGTGCATCTGTTTCTCCTCCTTAACGTGGAGACAGGAAAGAATAAACGCCCTCTTACACAGATGGCAAGAAGGCGCACGAAAAACAAATTCATGGTTTTCATGAGTTAGTGTCCTTCTGTCCCTGTCATAATGATCAAGGCAGACAACTGAATGTGACAGTCTGCAAGCGCGGTACACTTCAAGAATTGATAGCGTCCGACACATTAAGTATAGTCGATGGTCTCGCTTTCATCAATCATTCCACACTGCAATCTCAGCAGAATAGACCGGTTCGACCGTTCCATCCACTTCGAGTAGCAGTGCCCCTTCCTCCGAGATGCCTCGCATGACACCTGTTCGCGATGTCCGGGACACACTCAAGGTGATCGACTCATTTAAATAGGCGGCATGTTTCATCCAGTTCAAGCGAACCGGTGCAAATCCTACGTCAAGGAATCGGTCGTATTCGGTCTCGAGTTCTGCCAATAGTTCTGCCAATAACTCACTGCGATGATACCTCGTCCCGGTCTCTAAATAAAGGGAGGTCGCCCGGTGCGCCAACTCAGTCGGAATGTCATCGCCGTTGACATTCATTCCGAACCCTAAAATGACGGCTTGAATGCGGTCCCCTTCCGTTTGCATTTCCGTCAAAATGCCTCCGATTTTCTTGCCATTTAACAGTAAATCGTTAGGCCATTTGATTGTCACGTCAAGGTCCCGCGCATTCAACGCTTTCGCAAACGCACTTGCCGCCATCAAGGTCAGCTTTGATGCGTCGCGAATGGGTAATTCCGGTCTTAAAATCACACTTGCCGCGATATTGACGTGCTTCGGATTGTGCCAGTTACGACCGAGTTGTCCGCGACCGGCCGTCTGTTCCTCGCTCATGACGAGCGTCCCCTCTGGCACGTGTTGTTGCGCCAGCTCATGGGCGATTCGTTGTGTCGTGTCGATTTGGTCAAACGCATGGACGATTTGACCGAACCGTCCCTTCCGATATGACGCAAACGCTGGTTCATCGAATCGGTCACTTTGCTCAAGCAATTGGTATCCTTTTCTTGGGATCGTATGAATCGCATAACCGTCTTGCTTAAGCGTTTCGATATGTTTCCAAATAGCGGTACGTGAAATATTTAATTGACGGGCCAATTCTTGGCCACTCCATACTTCACCATCTTGTAATAGCGTCAGAACACGCCCGCGCGTTGAAGCCATCGTTTCGCCTCCTCTTTCAATACTGTCTCATGGTTCGGTAACTCGTTTAAGATGACGCGTCGTTCGAGGTCGTCTAACAGATGCTTGATCGCTTCCCCTCGTGCCCCGAGCGCTAAGGCGTCCCGGCCGTCAAATTTCAACTCTTTTCGTGACGTCATCGGGAGCGACTGTTTCAGTTCACGGCTACGGTCTTTCTCCCCGTTCATCCGGAAATAAGTGGAGAGCGTCTGTTCATCCGTCGAATAAATCGTCATCCGGTCAAGTCCCGTCTCACAGAGCAGTGCAAGCGTACGCGCCTCCCGTTTGATCGCGTTCGACCGTTTCCATGGCGATAGCCAGCTGTCATCCTGTGCATGATAGAGAAAGAGTGCCCATCCGCTGACCGCGTTCACAGGTATCCGAGCGTCCTCTTGGACACGCTGCATCAGTTCGGTCGTCACGTTCGGTAAATAGCGATGAATGCCGAGCTCGACCATTTCACCTAGCGCTTTCTTGTAAGCAGGTCCCGTCAACAGTTTCTCAAATTCGATCGCGATACGCTCCATCGCAATTTGTTCGAGCTTATGACCGAGCCCGCTCGCTGCTTCCCGCAACTCGTCATGTAAGGTGAAGTCGAGTTGTGACATGAAGCGAAGCGCACGCATGATGCGTAGCGCGTCCTCTCCGAACCGTTCAAATGGACTGCCGACTGTTCGGATGATTCGTTCTTCTAGATCATGTTGACCACCGAATAAATCGACCACTCGTCCATCATGGAACGCCATCGCGTTCATCGTGAAGTCCCTTCGTAATAAATCCTCTTCAAGCGATACCCCGAGTGCGACATGGTCCGGTCGTCTCGAATCCGAATACGATCCTTCCGAACGGAACGTCGTCACTTCGAACGGATGGTGGTCAATAATGACCGTGACAGTCCCATGTTCGATACCGGTCGGAACCGACTTCGGGAACAACGCCATCACCTCTTCCGGGAAGAGGGACGTCGCCAAATCGATATCATCGGGCAGACTCCCGAGCACATAATCCCGAACAGCACCACCGACGATATACGCCTCGCCACCATGCTGTTCGATCGTGTCGATGATTTGTTTTGCGTATTCCCATTCCGTCATGATGTCACCACCTGTTCATACAAGCGTTCATATTCGGTCACGATATCTTGTGAGGCGAAGCGCCGAGATTTCACCAATCCGTTTTGTCGGAACCGTTCTCGTAGCTCACGATCGGTCAAGAGCCGCTCCATCGCAGAGGCGGCCTGGCTCGCATCCCCTTTAGGAACGACGAAACCATCCTCACCGTCCGTGATCACTTCCGGCAGCCCACCCGCATCGCTCACGACAGAGGGCACACCCGTCGCCATCGCCTCGAGCGCCACGAGACCGAACGCCTCCTTGTCTGATAACAGGACGTGAACGTCGCTGATTGCAAGAAGTGCGGCGACTTGTTCTTGTTTCCCGGCAAAGATGACTTGCTCCTCAAGCCCCATCTCCGTCACGAGTCGACGCATCGCACCCATGAGCGGACCATCTCCGACGAGCAATAGTTTCTTATTCGTCACATCCATCTGATCGAACGCCTCCAGAACGAGGTCGACGCGTTTGACAGGACGGAAGTTTGAAATGTGGATGGCGACCCGGTCCTCATCCGACAAGCCGTACCGTTCCCGTAATGTCGGGTCGAATTGAGGCGTATACACCGATTCATCGATGAAGTTATGGATGACTTGGATCGGCAAATCACTGGCAATCCGCTCTTCTGTCTCCCGTTTCAAACTATGAGAGACCGCCGTGATCGCGTTCGATTGACGCAGCCCGTATAGAATGGCCGGTTTCAGTTCCTCGTCCTCACCGAGTACGGTGATATCGGTACCATGTAACGTCGACACGATCGGGGTCTTCACACCCGCCATCTCACGACCAAGCGCAGCACAAACGGCATGCGGTACGGCATAGTGTGCATGGATGACATCGAGACCGAACGATTGGATGACACTCGCAATCTTCGCTGACAATGTCATATCATACGGCGGATAACGAAAGACCGAATATTGATTGATTTCGACTTGATGGAACGTAATATTTGGGTGATAGGCGTTCAAACGAAACGGCATGCTGCTCGTGATAAAATGGACATCATGCCCACGGTCCGCAAGCTTCATCCCGAGCTCTGTCGCTAAAATCCCAGAGCCTCCGACAGATGGATAACAAAGAATCCCAATCCGATACGTCATGCGAGTTCACCTGCCTGTTTTACGACATATGGTCGAACGCGCTTCAACCCTTCCGCATAGGCGACTCCAATCAAGCTCCCAAAATGGCGTTCACGGGCGATGACCCGTTCCACATATGCATCGGTGAGCGGTGTCTTTACTCCATCGACCGGAGTGAACTGACTCGCGTAACATTGAAGCGCCCGTGTCTTCACTTCGATCGTGTCACTAATATCCACGCACACATCCGGTTCGACGTGAGCATTGATCATATATTGGTACACACTTTCAGGACGATATGCCTCGAGTTCGGGTAAGTACTTTCGGATCCCGGCATTAAACAGCGCCTCTGTCACGAGATGGGCGCAGGCTGCATGGTCAGGATGACGGTCGACCTCATATGGATAGAGCAAGTGGGTTGGGCGCTCACGGCGAATCAAGGAGACGATTGCCTCGAGCTGCTCTTCTCCCCCGTCAATCCCACGGTCTTTAAATCCTAGATTGATTCGACGGACACCAAGCACGTCATCAGCCGCACTTGCCTCCTGTCGTCTCGTTTCTACATCACCATTTGAAGAAAGTTCCGCTCTCGTCAAATCGACGTATACGACCTCAGTCTTCTCTTTCGTCCATTGGGCGGTCATGCCGGCGATCCCGATTTCGATATCGTCCGGATGTGCCCCGATGGCTACTACTTTCATCTACATCACCTCTTCTTTGAAAAGTATAGCCGACTCGTTTCTGAATGTCATATGTTCAGGGTAGTCAATCGAACTGTTTTTCGAGTACTCTATCTAAGGGGAGGTGAACCTGATGACGGTACAATTACCGATTCGTGTTCGAAATATTATTTTTATCTTAATAGGTTCTTTTATTTTTGCATTCGGCGTTTATCACTTCAACGTCCAAAATAATTTGGCCGAGGGTGGGTTCACCGGGATCACATTGATTCTCCGCGGACTATTTGATATCTCACCTTCTGTCACGAACTTGGCACTAAACATCCCGCTCTTTTTCATGAGTTACAAGTTGTTAGGTCGCACGACCTTCATCTATACGCTCATCGGGACGTTTTCCTTTTCACTTTGGTACGCACTCATCGCCAAGTATTCGACGCTCGTCATCGACTTGACAGATGACATGGTGCTCGCAAGTCTGTTCGCCGGGCTCTTCATCGGGGTCGGTCTTGGCATCATCTTCAACAATGGCGGGACGACGGGCGGCGTCGATATCATCGCACGACTCGTACAACGCTATTTCGGATGGTCGATTGGGAAGACGTTTCTCATCTTTGACTTCTTTGTCATCGTCCTCAGTTTGACATACCTCGACATTCGTGAGGCGATGTACACGCTTCTCGCCGTCTATATCGGGGCACGCGTCATCGACTCGATGCAAGAAGGAACGTATGCCGGTAAAGCGGCGATGATCATCAGTGACCACCGCACTGCTATCGCCGACGGTATTCATGCGACGATGAACCGCGGCACGACCCGACTGCTCGCGAAAGGCGGTTATTCGAACCGAGAACTCGAGGTCTTATATGTCGTCGTCGGCCGTAACGAAGTGAACCGTTTGAAGACAATCGTCAAACAAATCGACCCGCATGCGTTCGTCACGTTCCATCACGTGTATGAAGTCGGAGGCGAAGGGTTTACGTTCGATGAAAATCGGATGCCTTTGAAATAAGCAAAAAAATCGCCTCGTTCACAGGGATGAACGGGCGATTTTTTATGGTTCGATGTGGAGCACCTCGACTTGAATCGTACCTCCCGGCGTTTCGATTTGAATTGTTTGACCAATTGTCGCACCCATCAAACGACGACCGAGTGGCGATGTCACGGATATGCTTCCTCGTTCTATATCCGCTTCTGCCTCACTCACGATTCGATAGCGCTCGGTCTCTTCTTGTTGCATTTCCCGAATCACGACCTGATTTCCGAACGTCACGACTTCCGAACGTTCCGATATAACGATGATCGCGTCATCAAGGAGGTGATTCAGTTCTAAAATATCCGCCTCGATCCGTTCATATTCATGTACCGCTTCACGATAGGTGACGTCTTCACGGAAATCACAAAATTTTCGAGCCGTCCTTATCCGTTCACGCGCATCCGTTCGCTCTTTTTTTAGCCTCACAAGTCGATTTGTCAATTGGTGATGACCTGTCTCTGTCAGTTGCGGTTTCATTGACAACAATTCCTTTCGTCAAAAAATTAAAAAATCCCGCCTACCGACGGGATTCCATTCAATCCTATTCATCACGCGGCATAAAGACGATGAGTGCCAAGCGAATAAGTTCGGCAACCGCAACGAGCGTTGCAGCGACGTAAGTCCAAGCCGCGGCATTCAACACTTTCCGTGCACCTGTCTCTTCTGTCGCCGTCACGATTCCGTGAGACGTCAATTGCGCCATCGCTCGTTTCGATGCATCGAACTCGACCGGTAACGTGATCAACTGGAACACGACCGCCCCGAGCATCATGATGACACCGAGTTGAGCCAACCCGAGTGCCCCGAATAAGAATCCTCCGAGCAACAATGGGAACGACAAGTTCGACGTGATGTTGACGACCGGAACAAGGCTGTGGCGGACGCGCATCATCTTATAGTCTGTCGCATCTTGAATGACGTGACCGATCTCGTGCGCAGCAATCGCGGCAGACGAGATTGTCGACCCTTGATACACTTCGCGAGACAAACGAACGACTTTATTGACCGGGTCATAGTGGTCGCTCATGAGTCCGTCGACCATTTCGATTCTCACGTTGTGCACACCGTTTTGTTTCATGATGAAATCAGCGACTTGTGCACCTGTGACACCGCTTTGGAGCGGTTGTTTCAAAAACTGCTTATACGTACTTTTCACTCGCATCTGGGCCCATAGGGGGATGAGCATGATCAGTGCAAGATAGAAAATATAGCCACCTAATGACATTTTCTATTTCACCTCTGCATGTATTTGATAATTTGATTTTACATTCTTATGACCTTATTTTCAAGCGATGGACGTAGGACGAAGGCATATCCCATAAAAAAACATAATCCTGTCAACCAAAAGGAGCCGTAGCCGATCCACATGATGTGTTCTGCCAGTGACGGATAACGTGGCCATTGACCGAGTACATAATCGACGACGTCATTATGAATTACCCAAATTAGCGTACATACAAACGAGGTGACCGTCCATTTCATGAATGGCGCGTAGATGAGCGCCTGTAAGGCCATTGCACCGTGAGAGACCATCAACATGACGGCCATCAAGATGGTCAAGGTCGGCGCATCCGGTGGTAACGTGCCCAAATACATGATGTTCATAATCACGGCCCAGACCCCGTATTTAATCAACGTGATGAAGGCCAGCGTCTCGAACAACGGGGAGCGCTTGTTAGCTAACCAAAGTCCGAGGACAATCGTAAAAAAGAATGATGCTGTCGGACTATCCGGTACGAACAGCCAATAGATGTACGGTGTGTCACGTAATTGAGGCTCGTACCAGATATACCCGTAAATCGTCCCTCCCAAGTTGATGATCAATAGAATAGTCAATACAATCCGATGCATCAAGAACGGTTTTAAAAACATGGGGTTCATTGTCTCAATCCTTTTTCTTCAGTTTTCTTCAGTTTATCGTATGCGTCGTGCAGAAGTAAAAAAGTGTAGCCCGATATTCAGGCTACACTTGATGACTTACTTGTTATTTTCGCCGCCTTCACCGTATGAAGCGATGAACTCAGACATGGCTTGGAGATCTTCATCTGAACCATCCCACTGACCAGCTGGCATCGTACCGACACCGTTGACCGCGATTTCCGCGATTTCTTCAGCCGTATACTGTGTGCCGACGAGTGCTGGAGCCGCTGCTCCACCTTCTAGGTTTTGACCGTGACAGTTGACGCAAGATTGAGCTGAATAAATCTCATATCCTGGAGCCGCTGTATCGATTTCAGGACCTTCACCTGGAATTTGAAGCTCACCTTGTGCATGAACTTGATCCCAGTGTGTCGTTTGAACAGATTCCCAAGTCAAGTAGAAGACCGAGAGAATTCCAAGTAACATGAAACTGATCGCGACTGGACGTTTCGCCGGTCGACGCTCGAGACCTTGGTCAAGCCATGGTGCAACGAGAAGTGCCGTGAACGCCAAACCTGGAATAATGACTGTACCAAGTAAGATCCAGTCCCCAGCAGCGAATTGATATTTGAGTAATTGATACAAGAACAAGAAATACCAGTCCGGCAACGGAATGTATGACGTGTTCGTTGGATCGGCGATATTTTGAAGCGGTGGTGCTTCGACAATTGTCAAAGCGATGAATCCGATCAAGAAGACCGATCCTACCATCCACTCTTTAAGCAAGAAGTTCGGCCAGAACGCCTCTGTGCGTCCTGGGTATTCTGAATAGTCTTTTGCAATGTTTTGTTTCCGATTCGAGATTCCTACTCGAGAGTCGGTTACAAATTTCATTCCTTTACCGCGATGCATATCGTTTCTCCTCCTTTTTCTCCTCGAATCGGCTTATAGCGGTCCAGAAACCCCTTGTTTACGAATCATCAAGAAGTGGGCTCCCAACAGTCCGAACAATGCCGCCGGTAAGAAGAAGACGTGAATTGCGAAGAATCGTGCGAGTGTGCTCGCCCCGACAATCTCACCACCAGCGAGAAGTGTCTTCGCAATACCACCGATAACCGGTACACTTTCAGCGATTTGAAGCGTAACTTTCGTTGCGAACAATGCCTTCATGTCCCATGGAAGCAAGTATCCTGTGAGTCCGAGCGCCAAGACGACGAAGAACAAGAGAACACCAACGACCCAGTTGAGCTCACGTGGCTTCTTATACGATCCCGTGAAGAACACGCGGAGCGTATGTAAGAATAACATGACGATGGCTACAGATGCGCCCCAGTGGTGCATCCCACGAACGATTTGTCCGTGTGCGATCTCATTTTGCAAATAATACACCGACGCGTGCGCGTTGATGATATCTGGTACGTAATACATCGTCAAGAACATCCCTGAAAGGATCTGGATGACGATTGTAAAGAACGTCAAACCGCCAAAACAATAGACAAATGCAGAGAAGTGATGAGCAGGGTTGACGTGTTCCGGTACTTCATGGTCTGCGATATCGCGCCAGAGCGGTGTGATGTCTACGCGTTCATCGACCCAGTCATAAATTTTTTGTAACATCGGCTAGTTCCCCCTCTCATTACTGAGCGACTGGACTACCTAAATATAGGAAGCCGTCTTTTTCTTCTTTTTCATAACGTGCAAGTGGTGCTGTCGGCGGTGTACCTGGAATGTTCGTTCCATCTTTTTCGTAACGTCCCAAGTGACACGGACAGAAGAATTCTTGTGGACGAGTCGGATCACCAGCGAATGCTACCTGACAGCCAAGGTGTGTACAAATCGGAGAAAGTGCGATGATCTCGCCACTATCTGTTTTGTAAACCCATGCTGAAAGCGTTTCTTCAAATTCATACCAAGCATCTTGTGTTTGTTTCTTAAAGTCGACACGTTGCGGCTCAGTCGTGATGTCATCAAGACTCATTACTTTTACTTTGTCGCCTGCACCAGTTTTTTTCAAAACCGGATCGATCGCAAAGTTGACCATCGGACTGATCAATGTTGCCGCCATAAAGCCACCTACTCCAGTCAGTGTGTACGTTAAGAACTGACGGCGCGTGACTTTTGACCCATTTTGAGCCATTTCGTTCCCCCCTCATTCGTGTGCATAACCCCATAATTCTTTATGCATTCTTCACAAAAATTTCTCACTCAACAAAATAGTATATCAATAAAACCTCTACGTCAACCGCTTCATGTCGCCATCCAACGGCTCGAAAGTTCCGTGATGACTTGTGTCGCAAAATTCTGGACCATCGTGTGCGCTTGATCGCTTGACATCGATCCAAGCGCGAGCGGCGGTACGAACAAAATCGGCAAATCAAATGCTTTGAAACGGACGTCTGACGCGATAAACAATACGTGAGAAAATCCGGATGAATTTGCTTTCGCCACCACAACCTGCGCCAACTTCACACCAGCTTCCACATCGGTGTAACTGATGGTCGGGCTGAGCATCGTTCGACCAGATAATTGACGTTCTGTCTCGGCCGTGACGGCATGAATCACTTCATAGCTTTCGGCTTTGCGAACCATATCCTCACCAAACGCCAATTCTGCGAGCGGAACGATGAGCGTATCGACGTATTGTCGTTCGGCAATCGAGCGGAGTGCCCCTTGACTATCGAACCTCATCTTTTCCCTCCTCTCCTTCATATCTCATCATGTCTATTGTAGCGTACATGACTTCGCTCACCTTTCAAAGTTATGAACGAACTGTGAAATAATTGTGTATTCCTACGTAATTAATATACCAAAAAACAAGCGCCTACCGGAACGGAAGCGCTTGTTTTTTTCAAAATAATTTAGATGCTCGCACTTGATGAAGTTGAGTCGTCAGATTACGGAATAAATTCTCGTCTCGTCGGTCGAGCGCTTTATCGATTTCAATCAGCAATCGTTCTTCTTCAAATTGAGCAACCGATGCTTGAATGACCGTTTGAGCAGAGGAAGAGACTTCGTCTCTCACTTCTGCCACTGGTTCAAACGGATTCTGTTCGACGATGTCGACCCAGTTCTCATCAATCATCATACCTTGAAAATTTAACTCTACATAGATTGGCCCATCGTGTAGACGGATGTCATGATAAGCCTTCTCAGGATTCATGGTCACAAGGTCTCCCCGTCGGTATCGAAACGGTTCACCGTCAAACCCGTACGCTGTCATCACGAGACTTCGTGGTGAGACCGAAGCGTTTGTCACGAAATGAACGTTGCCAAGCTTTTCAGGATGTCTTAACCAATAGTCAAGAATCCACTTTGCTTCACGTTTCCGAAGCGTATGATGAGCGACGAATCGCTTCAAAAAATTACGTTTCCGCTCGACCATCTGACCTCATTCCCTTCCCTTATTCATTCTACGTCATCAGACAATTGTTCGAGCTGTTCTTCGAGCAATTGGCGATCATCGAGGTCGACCACCAATGCAAGCGATTGCTCGACCACACGTCGCGCATCTTGTCTACGACCTTCCTCTATCAACAGTGTAGCCCATTCCGTCACAAATGACACGTCCTCTTTCATCATCGGCTCAATTGAGGCATACAGACTGACCGCTTCGTCGTACGCTTCGAGCTCATATTTCGCCTTCGCCTTGTACCATGTCATGAGCGGCGACGTCGTATGATCTTCGAGTGCATCGATGGTTTCGAGAACATCATCGAATTCTCCTGCTTCAAATAAAATCGACAAGAGCAATTCGGTCGCTTGTAACGACTCTGGATTTAACACGAGCGCCTCACGTAGTTCTTTAATGGCACCGTCCCGATTTCCGAGTTTGAGAAGCAGCCTTGCTTTGACGTGGCGTAGTTCATCATTATAATCGTCGCGCGTGATACCTTGATCGACGATCTCAATAGCCTCTTCCGTTTGCCCGATTGCATCGAGTGCCTCGGTATAGGGCAAGTAGAGCGACGTGAAGTCTGGGTCCATCGCCTGAAGCTCTTTGAACTGCTTGATCGCCACTTCCTCACGTCCGATCCGATGAGCCGTCATCGCATGACCGAAGACAGTGTTCAAATCGCGATGTGTGGCCCGCTCATATTCTTCGAGCGCCTCTTCAAACGATCCGACCATCGTGAGGGCCTCCGCGTAATCCGCTTGATAGTCGATTTCAACCGGCAACTTCATCTTCGGAAGTCGCGCATAGAGTGGAATGGCTTGTTCAAATGAACCGGTAGAGGCATACAATTCAGCCAATCCATAGATGAGTAAAGGTTCATCCGGATTTTTCTCGAGCGCCTCCATCAGTTTCTTCACTGCCACTTCATCCAATCCTTGCGATTGATACAGGTCAGCGAGGAGGACGAGGCTCCTCACTTGCGTATCTGCGTCATCCGATTTGATTTTTTCAAGCACGGCAATCGCTTCCTCTTCACGGTCACTATCCAAGTACGCTTCCGCCAGCGATAGGGCGACATTCGGGTCTCCCTCATAGTCGACGTATAGTTTTGAGAGAACAGCTGTCGCCCGGTCGGCAAGACCTAACTCTAAATAGAGGTCGGCGATGGCTAAACGGTCATCATCCGACCCTTCCTTCTCAAGTTCTTCTAGATGCATGAGTGCATGTTCCGTCTCACCTGACTCAAGCATCTCGATTATATGTGTTAAAGCTGATTCATCTAGCATGGTTCGTCCTCCTGGGCTTCGGTTTGTCGTTATTCTATCTTACGTTGAACCCGTTGTAAATCTTCACGGAATCGAGGATAACTGACATCGGATGCCTCGATCCCCTCGATGTGAACGGCTTCATCGGTCATGAGTGACGCAATCTGTAACATCATGGACAAGCGATGGTCTCCGTAAGTCGAGACATCTCCTCCATGAAGGCGACTCGGATTGACGATGAATCCGTCCTCAGTGCCGACGATGTCCACACCTAACTTCCGTAGTTCCGAGACGACCACGTCAATCCGGTCAGTTTCTTTCACGCGCAGTTCCGCTGCGTCTTTCACGATGGACGGTGAATTCGCTTGAGAGGCGACGAGTGCGAACAGTGGTAATTCATCAATCTGTGAAGGAATGAAATCCTTTTCGACGACTGTGCCGGTTAGCTCACTCGTCGTGACCGTGACGTCTCCGACTCGTTCTTCACCGACCAATCGTTCGTTCGAAATGACGACATTCGCACCCATCCGTTCGAGCGTACGTAAAAATCCAATCCGTGTCTCATTCAAACAGACGTCCTTCGTCATAACTGAACTGTCTGCCACCATGGCCGCCCCTGCCCAGAAAAACGCAGCCGATGACGGGTCTGCCGGTACGTCGACCGTACATCCTGTCAATGACGAGGGTTCGACACGGATGACGCGTAACCCTTCCTCGTTTACAATCGATAGCTTCGCACCGAATAGGGGCAACATGCGCTCGGTATGGTCACGTGACAACATCGGTTCTCGAACAATCGTTGTACCCGAGGCATGTAAGCCCGCGAGCAGGACGGCCGACTTCACTTGGGCGCTTGCGACCGGTAACGTATAGTCAATGGATCGAAGCGTCGTTCCTTCGATGACGAGGGGTGCCATATCCCCTGTCACGTGTGCGCCCATGTTTCGTAAAGGCTCAGTAACGCGTCGCATCGGACGCCGGGATAACGATTCATCGCCTACGAGTTCAAACGACCCATTATAGCTGGACAAGAGACCGATCAGTAGGCGCATCGTCGTACCTGAATTCCCACAGTCTAGACGTGCCGAGCGCGGAGACGCAGTCCCCTTAATGACTAGTTCGTCTTGCAGTTCTGTCACGTCGGCTCCAAGTGATCGAATCACCTCGAGCGTCGAACGACAATCGGCACCGAGGAGTGGATTCCGCACGTGCGTCGTCCCGTTCGCCATCATCCCGAATAACAGTGCCCGATGTGTGATGGATTTATCACTCGGTACACGGATAGAACCGTTTAAACTCATCGTTCCCACCATCCTTTCATCTGTTCAAACGTATGTCGAAGATGTTCGAGCTGTACCGACTCCACAGTGATCGTTTCACGAAGTAACACAAAACGAATTACACCATGTCGGTTCTTTTTATCCAGCATCATTTTTTCCACGTAGTGGTCGAATGGTTGCCAATCGATTGGCGTGACGTCGTTCGAACGCATCCAATTGAACAATCGCTTCGCTCGAACTTCATCTCCTGACACGAGGAAAGCGAACACCATCCCATGTAAAACCGCTTCCCCATGTGGGATACGATAGGCTTCCACCGATTCAAGGGCATGACCGAACGTATGCCCGAAGTTAAGCCAAGCACGAATGCCTTGTTCTCGCTCGTCCGTCTCGACAATGGTTTGTTTCACTCGAATCCCACGGGCAAGCCACGACACCCAATCCAACGGTTCGTTCTCGTTCAAGTCTAAAAACAAGTCGTCCTCGAAAGAAGATTCGAGGACGTAACGTGATAAGTACGCATGTTTCAATAACTCACCGAGACCGCTTCGCACTTCCTGGACGGGCAAGGTATTCAGTCGACTGACGTTGTAATAGACGCCTGACGGTTGATAGAATGAACCGATTGCATTTTTCGCAAAGGGGTGATTGACTGCCACTTTGCCTCCGACAGCCGAATCGTGAGCCAAAATCGTCGTTGGCACTTGTATGTATGGAACGCCTCGCATGTAGACACTTGCTAGAAAACCAGCCAAGTCGCCGATCATTCCACCGCCAAAGGCGACAATCAGTGTTTGGCGGTCACATCCGTGGCGCAACCCTTCTGCGACAAGCTGCTCGAGCTGAGATAGCGATTTCGACGCATCACCTGCTTCGACGACGGACGAAACGACGTGGGAATGGGTCAGATTCAACGTAGAACGGAACGACTCTCCGTAAAGAGACTCGACATGTTTATCCGTAACGACCCATAGCATCGAATAACTGGACCAATCAACTGAATCGATCCAACGATCCTGATTGTCCAAGACGACTTCGTATGGGGTCGATGCTGAGATTGAAATCGTTACCATACTCGCAACTCCTCCCGATACTCATCGACCCGATGTTTGATTCGTTCCATCGTGTCGTGCCCGAACGTCTCACAAACTTCCTTCGCGACTTCAAATGCGATGACTGCCTCAACGACGAGGGAAGCGGCAGGCACAGCGCACGAGTCACTCCGCTCGATTTGAGCTAAAAACGCCTCTTTCGTATCGATATCGACCGATTGTAAGGGTTTATAGAGCGTAGGAATGGGTTTCATGACGGCTGAACAAAGGATTGGCATCCCCGTAGTCATGCCCCCCTCAAATCCACCGAGATGGTTACTGAGTCGCGTATACCCATCATCACCGTATGCGATCGGGTCCATCACTTCAGAACCCGGACGATACGCCATTTCAAACCCTTCACCGAATTCAACACCTTTAAATGCGTTGACACTCATGACCGCTTGTGCGATTTTCGCATCCAGTTTACGGTCGTACTGCACATACGAGCCAAGTCCCGGTACAACACCATGTACTTCTGTACACACGATTCCACCAATCGAGTCTCCATTTGCCTTGGCCTCATCGATTCGACGCATCATCCGCAACGCGGCCTCTTCATCTAACGTACGTACCGGTGAGGCATCAACGACCGCTTGTGCTTCTTGAAGCGAATCAAATGTGCACGACTCCGCCCGTTCCCCACCAATCACTTTGACATAACTAAAGAGGGATACCCCGATTTGTTGAAGGAGTTGCTTACAGAAAGCCCCGACCGCTACACGAGCCGCTGTTTCTCGTGCGCTTGAGCGCTCCAATACGTCACGTAAGTCTCGATGGTCGTATTTCATCCCACCGACCAGGTCAGCATGTCCAGGTCTCGGTCGAGAGACGCGGCGTTTCACTTCGATATCGCTCTCAATCGGTTCAGCCTGCATGACGTGTTTCCAATGCGTATGGTCTTTATTCTCAATCCAAAATGTGATGGGTGCACCTGTGGTCACGCCATGCCGTATGCCCGAGCGAACTTCTACCTGGTCGGACTCGATTTGCATGCGGCGCCCTCTACCGTAACCCGATTGACGTTTTTTTAACTCTGCATTGATTTGAGAAATATCTATAGAGAGTCCGGCCGGGGCCCCTTCAATGATGACCGTCAGACCGGGACCATGTGATTCACCAGCTGTCAAATAACGCATCCGTTCACCTCATCCATCCATTTTTTCATAAAAGAAACTTTGCTTCATTGCATAGCCGTAACGTTTCGGTTGGAAAATTTGTTCCGTCCCACCGACAAATAGCATCCCACCTGGACGTAACGCCCGTTGGAACGACGTATATACCTTCTCTTTCGCCTCTTCAGTGAAGTAAATCAAGACATTTCGACAGACGATCAAATCAAAATTGCGTTCGTACACATCCGCTAACAAGTTATGCTTTTTAAACGTCACCAGCTGCTTGATTTCATCTGAAATATAATAGTCGTCGCCACGACGGGTAAAGTAGCGCTTCTGAAACTCCTCAGGCAAATCGATGAGCGCCCGTTCATGGTACTTTCCTTGCTTCGCTTTTTCGATGACGACATCATCTAAGTCCGTAGCCATAATTGAAAATTGAGATGGGGCAAGATGTTTCGACAACAACATGGCAAGTGAGTATGGCTCTTCTCCGGTTGAACAGGCAGCACTCCATACGCGAAGCTTCCCTTGACTCGAGCGAATCAGATGCGGGAGGATATCCTCTTCAAGCTGTTGCCAACGAATCGGGTTGCGATAAAATTCACTCACATTGATTGTCATCCGGTCGAGAAACTCTTCATAAAGTTGACGATCTGTATCCATCGCCTTCAAATACTCTAAAAACGATGCATACCCCTTCTTTTCGCGTAGTGCGACCATACGGCGCTTCATCTGCGCCTCTTTATATAAGTTCAAGTCAATACCCGACTTGATATAAAACTTTTTTACAAAGATGGCATAATCATTCATCACCAATTTCAACCTCAATTCTTTCTCATTTCCGCATTCTTGTGACCTCAGGCGATTCAAAGGGAATCAAAAAGGGACAGGTTTCCCCGTCCCTCGAAAAGTCATGAAACGTGTGAAACCACTTCAGCGAACCAAAGTGAGAGTTCACGTTCCGCGCTATCCACACTATCAGAACCATGAATCACATTTTGTGACATCGTCGATGCAAAATCACCGCGAATGGTTCCTGGTTGAGCATCCACCGGTTTCGTCTTCCCGATCATTAAACGAGAGACGGCCACGATGTCTTCCCCTTCCCATTCCATCGCAACGACAGGACCAGAAGTCAAAAACTCGACCAATTCACCAAAGAACGGCTTTTCTTTATGCTCTGCGTAGTGTGCCTCTGCGACCTCAACTGACGGTGTCACCATTTCGAGACGGTTCAACGTATATCCTTTGTTTTCGAAGCGTGAGATGATTTCCCCAATCAATCCACGTTTTACCCCATCAGGTTTAACCATTAAAAATGTCTTTTCCATTCCCCAAATCCCCCTAAGTCTATAAATGTGTACGTTGTACGTATTTAGTGTACACGGTCCAACACATTTTTGAAAGGGGTTACATGGGGCATTTACCATTTGCGTTTCCCAATATATTGCGCAATTTCAATTAACGACCGCTTGTCTGGAACATCCGGCAACCCGTCTAGTCGGCGGATGGCACGGTTGACGTAGCGATCAATCGTCCGTTGACTGCGTTCTAACGTTCCGTTTCGTTGCACTTCCCGGACGAGAGATTTCGTCACTTCCGTATCCGTCGAAGCGTTCACTTGACGGAGACGTTCATAAAAGTCGGAATCCTCAGATGAATATAGGAGCGGTAACGTTTTATGACCGTGCTTCAAATCTTCCCCGACCGGCTTACCGAGCTGAAAACTCTTAGCGGTAAAATCAAGCAAGTCATCCGTCATTTGAAAAGCCATACCGATGTCATATCCAAACAGACTTAATTGCCTCACGATTTGTGGAGACGCTCCAGAGATGACAGCTCCTGCCGCACAACTCGTTTCAATCAACAGAGCGGTCTTTCGCGCAATCCGATCTAAATAGCGCTTCGGTGATTGCCCCCACTCAAATTGATCTTGGATTTGATTGATTTCACCGACACAGATTCGTTCCATCGTATCTGCCATGATGCGCATCACTTCTGGTGAATCAATTTCGGATACGAGACGAATCGCTTCTCCGAATAACGTATTCCCTGTATACATCGCTACTGTTTCATCATATCGTTCCATCACGGTTGGTTTGCCACGACGGAGCATCGCGTCGTCGATGACATCGTCATGGACGAGTGATGCCATATGAATCAACTCAAGACTTGAGGCAACTTTCGTCAAACGGATATCTTTCGTCTCACCGAACCCGGCGCTCAGTAAGACGAAGGCGGGTCGGATGCGCTTGCCACCGGCATCGAGTAATTGGCGCGATGCCGATTCAATGACAGGGTGGTCCGTCCTGACTCGAGTAGATAAGAATTGATCGATTTGATCAATCTCTCGGTTCATATGACGATAAAGTCGCTTCAAAGACATGGTTCACCACTTCTTTCCTAGATGCATGGCACATGCACCTCCGGAGAATGTCTTCACTTCGACTTGTTCAAACCCGGCATCTTCGAACATCCGCTTGAGAGTCAAACGGTCTGGGAACTGATCGGTCGACTCCTGCAACCACTTATACTGATCGTATGAACCGGCAAAGACCTTTCCAAAAAGCGGCATGACCGTTCCAAAGTAAAAACGGTACAACTCTTTAAAAAGCGGTGCTGTCGGTTGGCTCGTCTCGAGACAAACAACCGTTCCACCTGGTTTCAAGACACGGTGCATTTCACGCAAGACCGTCATATAGTCCGGAACGTTTCGGAGTCCAAATCCGATTGTGACATAGTCAAAGGAGTTGTCACCAAACGGAAGAGCCATCGCATTTCCATGAAGCAATTCGATGTTCGGCCAAGATTTGACCTTTTCCTCTCCCACTTTTAGCATGTTCTCTGAAAAATCGAGTCCTTTCACAACTCCCGTGTTTCCGGCAGCATCCGCTAATTGAATCGTCCAGTCAGCAGTCCCGCAACAAACGTCTAAACATTTAGCCCCCGGAAAGACGTTCATTTTTTTCATCGTTGTCCGTCGCCACCATTTATGAAGTCGGAAGCTGATAATCGAGTTCATCGTATCGTAGCTCGGAGAAATGGACTGAAATACTTCGTATACTTTTTGCTCTTTTTCTATCGGTTGCAACGCGTAACATCCTTTCCGTTCTAAGCGACCGCATGCGCGAGCAACGTCGTAAGTTGCTCCTTTTGGTCTTGTCTAAGCGCTGTCGCTTTCATTTCAATCATTCGTTTCCCGCTCGTTGTCAAATAAGGTTGTTCAATCAGTTCGGAAAGTGTTTGAATCAATCCGATGTTCGCTTCGAGCCAAACGTTCATTGAAACGTTCTTCTCAAGCAATAAGGTGCACTTCGCCGCATTGACCCGCTGTACAGACTGACCGAATCGATCACTGTATGATGATGGAAAGTCCGTCAAGATTTTATAAAACTGAGCCGATGCAAAGTCCCCGGCGAGCACTTTTAATTGGCGTGCCAAAGACCCGTTCGGGCTACTGTTTACTTGGTCGTGTAAATCAAGCGCTTGATGTGCGAAATAGGTTGCCATCACGAGTTGTCGATGCTCAATCGATTCCAAATCAATCATCTCGACCATCCAACGAAGCAATAACATGTCGACGGCTGGTACAACCTCGTGTTTCGTCAAATAGGGATGATTCATACGTGTTTCGATTTGACGAGCAAGGTCTGTGACAACGAATTCATTTGTCAACTGTTCCATGCTATCCCCCCTCGTCCACTTCATTGTCATTCTGACATAGTATAGCACATTTTTGTCACATTCACGTCATTCGAACTCGTAAACCCAACAAAAAAAGCCGCCTTTCGGCGACTTATGTATTGCAGATTACTTGACCGCATCTTTGAGCGCTTTACCTGCTTTGAATGCAGGAACTTTGCTCGCTGGAATTTCGATATCTTCTTTTGTACGTGGGTTACGACCTTTACGGGCAGCACGCTCACGAACTTCAAAAGTACCAAAACCGATCAATTGAATTTTCTCACCGTTTTGGAGTGCTTCAGTGATTGATTCAAACGTAGCTTCTACGATTTTCGTTGCTTCTTTTTTAGAAACATCGGCTTTCTCAGTAACAGCTTGGATCAATTCAGTTTTGTTCATCACGATTCACCTCCTCTCACAGGGAGTTTACGGGATTAATCATATCGTACAAACGTTGATATGACAACATTTTTTGCATGATTTCGCGACATTCACTATCAAAACAGGTTCAGTTGTTTAAAAAAACGACTTCTCCTTGTTCATCAATTGTGTATCCTTGCGAATAAGCTGGGGCGAATGGAGCATCTTTATAGAGCAAATAACGAATATCTTCGCCAATTTCCGGTGACTCATCCGTCTTTTGAAGCGCTTCCTTCACATCTTCGCGATAGTCTACAAACAGTTGTCCCGTGCCATCCACATAGATCGGAAGTTCACGATCCGAATAAGGACTTGGAATGGACGGCTCTTCTGTGACAAAGATTTTATCATAATCGAGCGTGAACTGATTCTTACCTAATGATCCGTCAAATGGGAACTTGCCTTCTTTTGCCCGAAATGCGTTGATGTTCGTTTGAAGTTGTTGCAACCGCTCAGACACACGCAAGTCGATCAGCTTCACGGTCGGTTCCGTCTCGACATCGACGAGGATATATTGGAACAACCCGCCACCTTCGAAACTATTCGCCGGTGGGTCCGCTAAATAGCCAGGTACGAGACGAGCGAATTCAACTGGGTAACGCTCCATGAGAGGCGTTTCTGCTGGTTTCGTTTTGATTGGTAATACCCCAGATTGCTCACGATAGGCATCGACCGCACTTTGTACCGTATTCAATTGATCTTCGTACGGGATATTGTTGGCCCGCTCTGATTCAGGAAACATACACCCTGCTAACAGTGTCGTCAAAACCAAACTGATAGCGACAATCTTTTTTTTCATCACGTTTATCCTCCAGTCGGTCCTGAGACGACGACAAAAATCATGATTACAGTCCCAAATAAGAAAATGATGAAAGCAATCAGTCTGACGAGCGTGGCGAACCAACCGCTCAGTTTCGTATGACTGAGTGCGACCATTAATGCAGCGATGGCGAAAGCCCCGATCCCTGCGAATGATATCCACATTTTGATGAGTGACGGTGTCACGTCTATCCCCCTACTTTCTCTATGTTCTCCAGACTTCAAGTTTAGCAAAAAAAAGCGAGGAACTGAACGAAAACGTCAGCTCCTCTCTCAATCTGTCTATTCTTCAAAATGAAAAACTTGTTCCATCTCGTGTTTTTGCGGGCGTCTCATCAATTTTTTCACTTCATCATGAGGACTCTTCCCTTCAAACAACACGTTATAGAGAGCCTCTGTGATTGGCATCTCCACACCCGCTTCTTTGGCGAGGGAATGGGCTGCTTCACAGGCACGGACGCCTTCGACGACCATTCCCATGTTCCCGAGAACGTCTTCTAATTTTTCACCACGACCGATGGCGTTACCAGCTCGCCAGTTACGGCTATGTTGTGACGTCGCCGTCACAATCAAGTCTCCGATCCCTGTCAATCCTGAGAACGAGGCCGGGTTCGCTCCAAGCTTCACGCCAAGTCGAGCAATTTCGACAATCCCACGAGTCATGAGGGCAGCTTTCGCGTTGTCCCCATAACCAAGCCCATCCGTCATACCCGCCGCTAGGGCGATGATATTTTTCAGTGCTCCACCGTACTCGGCTCCTACGACATCAGAATTCAAGTACACGCGGAACTGATCGTTTGTGAGGAGCTCCTGCACTTCATCCGCGACATCAAGGTCGGCACATGCGATTGTGATGGTCGTCGGTTTACGGACCGCAACCTCTTCAGCATGAGTCGGTCCAGTTAATACACCGATTGCCCGACGCTTAGAAGGATCGATTTCTTCGGCGATGATTTCTGAAAGGCGCTTATGCGTTTTTGGTTCGATCCCCTTCGCGGCATGAACGATGGTGACAGGTTCCGTCAACAATGTGTTCAATTCCTTTGAGACAGGACGAATCGCCGAACTCGGCACGACGAGAAAGACGATACTTCGACCGTCTAACGCTTCTTTCAAGTTCGTCGTCGCACGAATTGATTCAGGTAATGGCGCGTCTTTCAAATAAAACGAGTTCGTATGTGACGAATTGATTTCATCCACATGTTCTTGTTCACGTCCATAGAGCAGGACATCATGGCCATTATCCGCTAACACGAGCGAGATGGCCGTTCCCCAGCTCCCCGCTCCGATGACAGCTACGTTTGCCATAAGTGGCACCCCCGTTATTAGTTTTTCTGACGAGCCACGATGTGAATCGGTGTCCCGGTGAAGTCAAATGCTTTACGGATTTGATTCTCTAAATAACGTTTATACGAAAAATGCAACAACTCAGGATCGTTGACAAACAAGACGAACGTCGGCGGCTCGATGGCCACTTGAGTTGCGTAGTTGATCTTCAATCGTTGTCCTTTATCCGTCGGTGTCGGGTTCATCGCGACTGCATCGACGATGACATCGTTCAATACGCTCGTCGAGATACGACGGCGATGTGTTTCTGCCACTTGTTTGATGACAGGCAACAATGTCTGCAAGCGTTTTGACGTGAGCGCTGATAAGAAGACAACCGGCGCATAGTCGAGGAATAAGAATTCTTGACGAATCTTCTCTTCCATCTTCTTCATCGTCTTATCATCTTTTTCGACGGCATCCCATTTATTGACGACGATGACAATCGCCTTCCCGGCTTCATGCGCGAGACCTGCGACACGCTTGTCCTGCTCGATGATTCCTTCTTCCCCGTCGAGGACGACGAGAACCACGTTCGAGCGTTCAATCGCCTTTTGTGCGCGCATGACACTATAACGCTCTGTCGATTCATATACTTTTCCGCGTTTACGCATACCTGCCGTATCGATGATGACGTACTCTTGTCCGTCACGTGTGAACGGTGTATCAATCGCATCGCGAGTCGTACCTGCAATGTTTGAAACGATGACACGCTCTTCACCGAGGATTGAGTTCGTCAAGCTTGATTTCCCTACGTTCGGGCGACCGATCAATGAGAACTGAATCACGTCTTCGTTGTATTCGTACTCGTCTTTTTCTGGAGCGAGTTCAAATACTTGGTCTAACAAGTCACCGAGTCCTAACCCGTGCGTACCCGAAATCGGGAACGGATCTCCGAATCCGAGGGAATAAAACTCATACATGAGATCTCGCATTTCAAAGTTATCGACTTTGTTGACGGCAAGAACGATCGGTTTATTCGAACGGAACAACAAGTTCGCAACCTCTTCATCAGCCGCCGTGATCCCTTCACGTCCATTCACCATGAAGATGATGACGTCTGCTTCATCGATGGCGAGTTCCGCCTGATGACGCATTTGAACGAGCAACGGCTCGTCCCCTACTTCGATCCCACCTGTATCGATTAAATGGAACTTACGGTTGAGCCACTCTCCTGTTCCGTAAATACGGTCACGTGTGACACCCGGTTTATCATCGACGATCGAGACACGATCACCGATGATACGGTTAAAAATTGTGGATTTTCCGATATTCGGACGGCCAACGATGGCCACTACTGGAATTCCCATAACAACACCTCACTAACTTTCTATCAAAATTTCATCATTTCATCATTTCGAAACGCAACTTACCTATCATATCACAGGCAAAATTAAGTGACCATACAAAAAGAAGCGGGAGCATGACTCCCGCTTGAACGATCATCTTATTTAGAGTCGTCCGAAGAATCATCACCTGTCAATTCCGAGACAGAGAATCCTCCTTGGTCGCTATATTCATCAAGTAACGCTTGATCATCATCTTGACGAGTCGGTTCAGATGATTCGAGCGCACGCATCGACAATGAGATTTTCTTATCATCGAGATGAACATCTAGCACCTTCACCTTCACTTCTTGGCCTTCTGACAAGACTTCAGACGGCGTCGCGATGTGACGGTTCGCAATTTGCGAGATGTGAAGCAGACCTTCCACTTGTGGTGCGACTTCGACGAACGCACCGAACGTCACGAGACGTTTGACAGTTCCTTCGATGACATCTCCCGGCTGGATCTTCCCTTCGATGGTTTCCCACGGACCAGGTTGTGTCTCTTTAATGGAAAGTTTCACTTTTTCATTATCTAAGTCGAGCCCGAGCACTTTCACTTTCACGCGGTCGCCTTCAGTTACGACGTCGCTCGGCTTCTCGACGCGGCTATGTGCCATTTCCGAGATGTGAACGAGACCGTCCACGCCACCGATATCGACGAACGCCCCAAAATCAGTTAATCGTTGGACTGTTCCTTCGATTACTTGTCCGACTTCAAGCGATTCGAGCGTTTCTGATTTCTTCGCGCTCATCTCTTCTTCGACAACTGCTTTATGTGACAAGATGACGCGATTTTTTTCGCGGTCAATCTCGACGACTTTTACGGTAATTGGGTTATTCAAGTATGACGAGAAGTCTTCGACGAAGTGACTTTCGACAAGGGATGCAGGGATAAATCCACGGATTCCAATATCGACGACAAGACCACCTTTGACCTTATCTTTCACCATCACTTCAAACACTTCACCTGATTCGAATTTTTCAACGATGCGATCCCATGCTGCTTCGGCATCGACGTCTTTTTTCGAAACGACTACTTCTTCGTCCGTGACCTTTTTCACTTTGACACGAATCTCGTCGTTCACTCGGAGTGATTCGTTTAAATCGTCTAGATGCATGCTTGATACTTCGCTAATTGGCAAAATCGCTTCGGTTTTATAACCGATATCGATCAGCGCTTGCTTATCCTCGATTTTGACGACTGTTCCGGTCACAATTTGACCACGATTAATTTCAAAATCAGGCATATCTTTCATTTCTTCGACCATTCCAACACTACCCCCTCACGATGAGTACAAAAAGGAGCGCCAAAGGCGCTTACACCTAGTATAAATCTCTTATAATTCCGAGAATTTGTCAAGGCGTTATGAAGATTGTACCTCTATTGAAAGAAGTTTAAACCTCAATTCCACAATCCGTTTTTTACTTCGTGAACGAGTGCTTCAAGTAGAGTTCGGAAATCGTATCCATGATCAAGTCGGCCGCTTCTTGCGCACTCGCCTTACGTGCTTTCAATTCTGACAAGTCGATCGGCTTCCCGATAACGACACGGAGTTTTGCGCGAAACTTATACTTGCCAATGATGGCAATCGGTAAAATATGTGCATCCGAACGCATCGCAAAAAAACCGACACCGGCTTGCGCCTTTCCAAGCGTACCGTCTTTTGAACGCGTTCCTTCCGGAAAGATAGAGATGACTTCATCCTCTTTCAACTTTTGAAGCACGACACGAAGCGCTTGTCGGTCACCTTCCCCACGAGATACTGGAATCTGACCTGCACGCTTCAAAATATGCTTCAGTACCGGGACACTAAAAAGTTCTTTCTTCGCAAAAAATCGGAGCGGACGCTGCTTTGGAATCGCACATGCGAGAAGCACCGGGTCCCAATTTGACTGATGGTTCGAACAGACAAGGATCGACCCGTCCATCGGAACATTCTCCCGACCGATGAATTCGACCTGAAACGAGAAGCGTTGAATGACGTTCACGACGCCTCTCGCCAATCGATACATGCCGAACGGTCCATTGTTTAATGGCTTGCTCATGCTTTCACCTCTTCAATTAATCGTTCAATTGCTTGAACCACTCCGTCAATGGACAACGTCGTCGTATCGAGGAAATGGGCATCTTCAGCTTGACGGAGAGGTGCCACTTCACGCTCAGAATCGCGTTTGTCACGAAGCGCAATCTCTTCGATCAGTTGTTCATAGTCGCTCGGGATGCCTTTCGAGATATTTTCTTCATGGCGACGACGGGCACGTTCTTCGACCGAAGCGGTCATAAACACTTTTAAATCGGCATTCGGCAAGACATGTGTTCCGATATCGCGGCCGTCCATGACGACACCGCCTTCTTTAGCCAAATCACGTTGAAGATCCATCAAGGCATCACGCACTTCAGGTTGACGTGCGACGAAACTGACGTTATTCGTCACTTCACTCGAGCGAATGACAGACGTCACTTCTTCCTCACCGTCAAATACGCGTTGTCCCTCTTCCGATGGGACGAGTCGTAATGACATGTCCTCGATCATCTGAGCAAGTGCTGGTCCATCTTCGAGCGCAATCCCTTCGTTCAAGGCGCGATACGTTACCGCCCGATAGATTGCACCTGTATCGATGTACACATACCCTAATTGTTTCGCAAGCGACTTGGCAATCGTACTTTTCCCAGCACCCGCCGGTCCGTCTAAAGCAATTTGTAATGATTTTTTCATACAAAACGGGTATCGAGTGTTCCCGATACCCTCCTCCTCTCGGTCAATAATCCCGAGAACATCATAACAGTTTTTTATCTTGAAGAAAATACAGACCCTGTCCGCTTTCGCGCTTCAAGCTGAACACGGAAGCAGTATCGTAAAATCGTCTCTTGGTCACGAGGGGTCAAATCTTCAAATGCCAGAGACAGTTCTTCTTTCACTTCCTGTTTATGTATGCGCACAAGACGGCTCTTAAGACGGAAGTTCTGGGGCGAGCCATGCTCATCCTCAATTCGAAACACGACAATCAGGGACTCATCTACTTCGATTGGAGCGCGGTTGGCGATGATTTTCATCCCCCCAGCAGATATGTCAAGAGATGTTGTTTCGAACGATTCGAAACTTTCCTCATCGGTTGCAAGAACGGTCACGTCAATCATTTCTGGAACACGTAAATATTCACGACGCTGAATCCGTTTGATTTTTTTCTCATCTGGCAAATTGAACGCATAGCGTAATGTCATTTGGGCATCGCTGATTCGCTTCACGACTTTCGTGTCGAATGCGAACAGCTGATTGTCTCCTTGGAAGAAAAAGACCCGCATGGCCTCCTCTTCATGTAAAAAAAATGTTTTGAGCGTCATCATGTCACTCGGCGACTCAATCCATACGACTTGATCGGTTATGGCTGCAATTTTCGTTTTCCCCTCTGCACGCCCTTCCACTTCGATTCTCAGTTCTTGACCTTCTTTTAACATACTGATTCTTCCCCTTTATTTAAATTGTCGACGATTGGACAAGTTTGCCGCTCGCACGAGTAAAAGTGCCACGGTCCATAAAATGACGATATAAAGCACGGCAGGAAGCTTTTGATTCGGTTCGAGTATCAAAATCAAATCAAACGTTCCGTGGATGACCGTCGCAGAAAAGATTGCCATGAACAGCCAGAGCCGTTCTCGAATCGAATGCTTCGCTCGTCCTAAGCAGTACCCCATCACGACCGCGAACAAAGCGTGCCCGCTCACAGGCAGGATTGCTCGCCAAATCGCAATTTCTAATGAATCGTACACCCATAAGTATAAAAAATTCTCTAAAGTCGCAAAGCCTAATGAGCAGGCGACCGCATAGAGAATCCCGTCGTAGTAATCATCAAAGACTTTATGTATATATATTGTATAATAAATCATAAACCATTTAAAAAACTCTTCAAGCAGGGCAGTGGCGACATACGCCTGCCAAAACGGTCCAGTAAGCACTCCCTCTTCAACGAACGCATATTGGATAAACATGATCGGGAACACGAGAACGGCTCCGGCCACGAAAGAACGAATCACATATCCGAGCGGTTCTGCCTCCAACTCATGGCGTAGATAGAAGTAGGAAAGAAGGGCGAGCCCAGGTGCAACCGCAGACAAGGCGATTGCGATCATGATGCATCTCTCCTTTCTCTCCCTAGCATACACTGAATTGTCTGAAAGAAAAAGTAGAGAACGCCTAGAAAATGGAAATCTTCATAAAAATAATTAGGAGGACACTTATGAATCATTTATTACTGATCCACACCGGCGGTACTATCGCCATGTCACAATCCGGCACAGGACACGTCGAACCGAGCGATGTCAATCCAATCGACGCCACCCTTCCGAAAGCGACGGATATTGCTCACATTACAACAAAGCACTTTTCAAATATCCCGTCACCTCACATGACTCCAGAGAAGATGCTTGAATTGGCACAGTTCATCCAACGTGAACTGACACAAGACACGTATGACGGAGTCGTCATCACGCACGGTACCGATACATTAGAAGAGACGGCTTACTTCTTACAAATCACGCTCGGTGCGCCTGTCCCAATCGTGTTGACAGGAGCGATGCGGTCCTCGAACGAGGTCGGTTCGGACGGAGAATTTAATTTGATCACAGCGCTTCGCGTCGCAAAAAGCGAAGCGGCTCGTGGAAAAGGCGTGCTTGTCGTTTTCAACGGTGAGATTCATTCGGCATTTAACGTGACCAAAACGCACACGTCTTCAGTCGACACATTCAAGTCTGTGCACTTCGGTAACGTGGGTATGGTCACAAAGGACCATGTACTCATCTATAGTCAACCAGCAACGAGACAACCGAAAATGATTCCGTCCATCTCAAAACGTGTAGCCGTGTTGAAAGTCGTCGCAGGAATGGAACCAGATTTACTTGAATCTGTAATCACGCTTGGGTACGACGGACTCGTCCTTGAAGTGTTAGGGCAAGGAAACGTTCCGCCGACCCTCTTGTCCGCACTAGAACATTTAGTCAAAGAGATTCCTGTCGTGATTGTCAGCCGTTGCTTCAACGGAATCGTTCAAGATGTTTACGGTTACGACGGGGGTGGCAAACAACTGAAAGAGATGGGTGTCATTTTTTCAAACGGATTGAATTCACAAAAAGCTCGTTTACGACTCCTCGTCGAACTCGAGTCCGGCTCATCCCAGTCAGTCATGGAACATAGCTTTAGCTTCCAGCAATAACCTTGCGCAACTGCGCCCCCTTCCCTACAATGAGCAAAGAGGTGATATTCAGTGAACAAACAAGCGATTATTGTAGGTGCCGGGCCATGCGGTCTCTCGGCCGCCATCGAACTGGAGAAGATCGGAGTCTCTTGTACGGTGATTGAGCGCGGAAATATCGTCGACGCCATCTATCGGTATCCGACGCATCAAACGTTCTTCTCTTCCGCGAGCTTGCTCGAGATCGGAGACATTCCGTTCATATGTAAGGATTTGAAGCCACGTCGTCAAGATGCACTCGTCTATTATCGAGAAGTCGTCACACGTACCGGTTTAAACGTCCACCCGTTCGAAACGGTCGAGTCGGTCGATAAAAAAAGTGACCGATTCGTTGTGACATCAAGACATGAACGACGTGGCGAAACCATTCGCGAAGCGGACTATGTGATTTTAGCAACAGGCTATTATGGACGTCCTCGTCTGCTTGACGTACCTGGCGAAACGTTGCCGCACGTCCATCACTATTTCAACGAGGCACATCCTTATTATCGACAACGCGTCACGATCATCGGCGGGAAAAATTCCGCTGTCGATGCGGCAATCGAACTCGAAAAGGCTGGTGCCTTTGTGACGGTACTCTATCGAGGCGATTCGTATAGCCCTTCCGTCAAACCATGGGTTCTTCCAAACTTCGATTCACTCGTCCGTCATGAGAAAGTTCGAATGGAGTTTGAGGCGACAATCGAACGCATCACCGATGATGGCGTCTACTACCGGCAACACGGTGAAGAGAAGCATGTCTATGCAGATCATGTCTTCGCGATGACCGGTTATCAGCCCGACCACCATCTGTTCGAGAGTGCAGGCATTGTGATCGATGAAGAGAGTGGTGTCCCGACATACGATGAAGAAACGTTTGAAACAAATGTCGAACACCTCTTCATTGCGGGCGTGGTCGCAGCCGGAAACGATGCGAACAAGATCTTCATTGAGAACGGTAGATTCCACGGCAAGGCGATTGCCGATACGATTGCGAACCGCATTAACGTATAAAAAAGTTCGGTCAACTTGAGTTGACCGAACTTTTTTTGATTAGACCCAGCCACGGAAACGTGAGGCTTCCGCCATTTTGCGTACACCGACCATGTAGGCGGCGAGACGCATATCGACTTTACGGGCTGAAGATGTATTGTATACCGTATTGAACGAGTGAACGAGTACTTTTTCAAGTTTTTCCTCAACTTCTTCTTCCGTCCAATAGTAACCTTGGTTGTTTTGTACCCATTCGAAGTACGAAACCGTGACCCCACCACTTGACGCCAACACGTCCGGCACGAGGAGAATTCCACGTTCAGTCAAGATTTTCGTTGCTTCGTTCGTCGTCGGACCGTTGGCTGCCTCGACCACAATCGATGCTTTAATCGCGTCCGCATTGTCTTCTGTAATTTGATTCTCAATCGCAGCTGGGACTAAAATATCACAATCGAGCTCTAACATTTCTTTGTTCGAGATCGTGTTTTTAAATAATGTCGAAATCGTACCGAATGAATCGCGACGATCTAACAAATACGGGATATCGAGACCATTCTCATCATGGATAGCTCCGTAAGCGTCACTGACCGCAATCACTTTCGCCCCTGCATCGTACATGAATTTAGAAAGGAAACTTCCCGCGTTCCCGAATCCTTGGACGACGACCCGCGCACCTTTCAATTCGATTCCGCGACGAAGTGCCGCTTCACGAATCATGATGGCCACACCTTTTGCCGTCGCTGTCTCACGACCATGCGACCCGCCAAGAACGAGCGGTTTTCCTGTGATGAATCCAGGTGAGTTGAATTCATCGATGCGACTGTATTCATCCATCATCCATGCCATGATTTGTGAGTTTGTGAACACGTCCGGAGCCGGGATATCTTTTGTAGGTCCAACAATTTGACTGATGGCACGGACATATCCGCGACTCAAACGTTCGATTTCACGGAAACTCATCTCGCGTGGGTCACAGACGATTCCGCCTTTCCCACCACCGTAAGGCAAGTCTACGATTCCTGCTTTTAGACTCATCCATACTGATAATGCTTTGACTTCTACCTCCGTTACGCTCGGGTGGAACCGAATTCCCCCTTTAGTCGGTCCGACCGCATCATTATGTTGAGCGCGATAGCCTGTGAAGATCTTCGTTGAGCCATCGTCCATGCGAACAGGGATCCGAACGGTCAGCATGCGAAGCGGTTCTTTTAATAACTCGTACATCTCATCTGGATAGCCGAGTTTATCTAAAGCTTCGTGAATTACCTCTTGTGTCGATTCCAAGATGTTTTTTCGTTTTTGATGACCTTTTTCTTGATCCGTAATCATGAAGGTTTCCTCCCCTAAATTGTCAATTCTCCCCCAAGAATTAACCTCGTATTCGTTTAAAAGTATAGCTGATACGCGTTCAATTTGAAAGGGCTTTTCAAAAATAATGAAAGCGTTTTCTTGATGGATGGCGTAATCCAGATGTCTTACTTCGCTACGCGCTCAAGTGCGAGCTCGATAAAGCGTTCCAAAAGCTCACCGTACGAGATTCCGACTGTCTTGGCACTATCCGGAAACAGGCTAAGCGGCGTCATGCCCGGCAGAGTATTCGTCTCTAGAATGTAGGCTTTTCCCTCTTCTGAAACGAGGAAGTCAGAGCGCGAATATCCTGAACAACCGAGCGCGCGATGCGCAAGGACTGCCGCCTGTTGAACCTCCGCTGTCAGCTCGACCGAGATTTCAGCCGGACAGACATGAATCGAACCACCTTCCGTATACTTCGATTCATAGTCGTAAAATTCATTTTTTGGAATGATTTCAATGACAGGAAGAGCCTCTTCTTTCCCAAAGTTCCCGATGACGGGAACTGTCAGCTCTTTCCCTTTGATGTACTGCTCGACAAGTACCGCTGAATCACAAGCAAACGCCTTTTCAATTCCTTCACGTAACATCGTTTCGTCCATTGCAATCGTCAGACCATTCGATGATCCTTCTTGCGCTGGTTTGACGACACATGGGAACTCCATTCCCCACTCAGCGACTTTTGCATCGATTGATTCCCGTGACTCGATTAAGACGTCACGAGCGACTCGGATACCGGATGCCGCGAAGATGATTTTTGCTCTCGCTTTATCCATCGCCAGAGCAGATGCCAACACACCTGATCCCGTATAAGGAATTCCAGCCATTTCTAATAACGATTGCACACGACCATCTTCACCATACTTCCCGTGCAACGCACTGACGACGACGTCGACATCCAATGTTAACAGCTCGTTCGCCCGTTTCGGATGAAAGTCAATGGCCGTGACCTCATGACCACGTTCCGTCAACGCTTCTATCATCCCTTGCCCGCTCGTGAGAGATACCTCTCGTTCTCCTGACACTCCACCATATAAAACAGCGACTTTCATTCCAATCTCTCCTTCAACTAGCTACTGAAAATTCAAGTCTAATCATAACACGGACATCCTAAAAACAATAGGAACAGAAAAGTAAAAAAGCCGTACTCATGCGAATGCATCGTACAGCTCTTTCACAGCTTGTTCAGTTTGAATCGTCTTTCCGTATTCCATCATGACGTACGGACTGACCGTAGTCGTCTTGCCGTACTCGGACAAAATGGCCGCGAGTCGTTCTTCTACCTGCGAAGGAAGAACCTCAACGAAGTGAAGGTAGTAATGACCGTTGTAATGATAAAGCGTGCCACCCTGCTCGGTTTCATGTATATGCGGGAAAAGACGAATCGAAGCGTTGATCACATCTTCAATGTCCTCGAACTGATAAATCAAATGATGGATTACATCAATCGTTAATCGAATCTCGACCTGCTCGACATCGAGCTCAGCAATCGCTTCACCTTTTTGAACATCGATGACGAGCCCATCGCGAGGGAACATTGTCACATTCAAATCAACCGCTCCTTGCGGTGAAAATCCGTACTCACTTTCTGCTGTTTCAAGTAGTTCTTTCCACAGCTGCTGACCGTTTTCCCCCACGATCGTATCGATGGCGATTCCACGTAACGAGAGCTCATTCGCAGTCACATATACACGAAGATGTTCTTTTGTTTGTTTTTCAAATCTCAATCGAAAACCTCCAGTGAATAGTCAATCCTAATAATAAGCTACTCCCGTTTTCATCCCGTGTCAAATAGTTGATAACCATTTTGTCCACTCTTCAGGAGTGTCGCCAAGAAATGACCCATTAAATCGACCTCTCTCAAGACTGACCGCATATCCACCGGCACCGATTTTTAAGTCAGGATGCTCGTTTTGAATATAATCCATCGCCTCTAACAAGTTCGGAATATGCTCAGTCAACGTACATGAGAAGATGAGACAAGAAGTGTCGATATCATGTAACGCTTTACTCAAATCTTCTTTCGGGAAACCCGCTCCCAAAAAGATGACGTCGTATCCATGTTGACGCAAATAGAGCGTGACAAACAATAATCCAATCTCATGCATCTCCTCAGGTGCACAGACACACGTGATACGTGGCAGGAAGGGGTTCATCGGCATTTGAAGGGACAACGTCGAAAGTCGCGCTCGTAAAAATGCCGTGGCGAAATGCTCGTGGGCGATGGTAATCGAGCCATTCTCCCATCGTGAACCGATTTCCATGAGCAGTGGTCCAATTACATCCTTTGTCACTTTTTCAAAACTGAACGTATTAAACGCACGGTTAATCAAATCATGGGCTGTCCGCTCATCAAATGAGAGCAACGCATGGAGTAGCCCGTCTTTCAACTCCTCATCGTACAGTTTTGTCGTTGTCGGTTCTGGCTCAGGCGCTTGATGAAGTTGTTGAATGGCTTGTGAGACAGAAAGCCCTTCTTTCTGCTTGTCCACGACCCATTTGATTTTTTCAACATCCTGATCTGAATACAGGCGGTGACCGGATTCCGTTCGGCTCGGCACGATAAACTGATAGCGACGTTCCCAAGCGCGAATCGTCGTCGGATTGACGCCTGTCAAGGTCGCCACGGTCTTGATGGAGTATTTCGGCATCTCCGCCCTCCTCTCTTACTCGTTCTTATGATATAAGTATATCCTCAACGCAAGAGGTTTACCCCTTTTATTGTGCAATCGAGAATTTTTTAAGAATAAAAAAAGATGCGAACTCTGTTCGCACCTCGTTTAAAATATGGCGTGTCGCCCGATATATATGAAAATGAGAATAATCGCTAGCATGGCGAAGGTCAATGTCATCGCCAACGGGCGCTTCATCCAGTTATCATTTAACTTCCTCTTCCGTTCGCCCTCTTGCCTCTCAGCTCGAGACGGCAACGTGTCCGCCAATTGCTCGCGTAAAGAATCCGCCTGATTCCGATGTCGCAACGTATGCCCTCCTTTACCTTTTTTATCATTTTACTATGATATTATTCAAAGGAAAAGATTTGCGTCAACCGAATTTTCCATTCTGTCACATTTTTTCGGACGATTTGCGGTGTATCCGGGAACGGAATCGGCCCACAAACATCACAGCATTCTTCTTGGTCGACCGTTTGTTCGGAGAAATAACGAAGCAAGTAATCGCGTCGGCATGTCCGGATGAGGGCATAATCCATCATCTGCCCGAGTTGACGATACCGATCTCGCTTTCTTTCTTTTACCCAATCGAGGGCTTCTTGAAGCGAACGTTCTGTCAACAATTGCTTCAGCAGGAGAAACTTCGGGTCTTCTTCGTTCATCCGTAACAACCTTGGTAGTTGCGCGAGCGACGTCCCGTTCTCACGTTCAAAATAGGCTAGTCGCATGTCCTCGTCTTTCGGGTACTGTCCGTCGATTAAAAATTGCTGGATGCGTTCGTCGCCATCAGCATATAGAAGGACCGCGAATGCGGGTTGTCCGTCACGCCCCGCTCGTCCGATTTCCTGCATGTATGCCTCAACTGTTGCCGGCAACTGAAAATGAACGACAGAACGGACGTTGTCTTTGTTCACACCCATCCCGAACGCACTCGTGCATACCATGACCGACACTTCGTCCCGTAAAAACTGGGACTGCACGAGTCGCCTGTCTTCCGTAGACATGCCTCCATGGTAAAACAATGCATCCTCTAGCTCAAAGGCTAACGCCTCTGCCTCGCGACGGGTCGCCGTGTAAACGACTGCAGGTTTGGGAATCACTTGAATCAACTCTTTCAATCGCTCAAGTTTCTTCTCCTTTTCCAACCGTTCAACCAACAATCGGATTTCCGGACGATTGGCAGAGTGGACGAATTGTTCAGGTGAGAACAGTGCCAGCTTTTCAATGATGTCCTGTTTCACGCCTTCTGGCGCCGTCGCCGTGACCGCCATACATTGAGGGCTCCCAATCTGTTTTCGCAACTCACCTAAACGCGCATACTCAGGACGGAACTCATGCCCCCATTGTGAGATACAGTGCGCCTCGTCAATGACGAGCATTTGAATTTTCACATTCGCCAGAGCACGCGTCACATAAGGAACGGCCAATTGTTCGGGTGAAAGATATAAAAAACGGTAACGTTTCAAATGGTTGATGATGTCCTGCTTCTCTTCAGCCGATTCCATCGACGTCAAACGAGCGACACCACGCTCTCCCCGTTCTCGTATATGAAGCATCTGGTCCTCAATGAGTGAGAGTAACGGCGAAACAATCACCGTGAGCCCTTGATTTTTAATATAAGAAGGGAGTTGGAACGTCAGCGATTTCCCCGCCCCCGTCGGCATGACGGCCAATACATCCTGCCCTTCGATCACGGCATGTATGATGTCGTGTTGCCCAGGACGAAACGATTCATACCCGAACACTCGTTTTAATGTCGCTTCATACAAAACTCTCACCTCGTTTCAGTCTGGCGAAGACGAGTCGAATTTGAAAATAACTGACACGCCCCATTTTCTCAAATACCGGTTTCAACGCCCAGCTATCCGGATGCCGCAACTCTTCAATCGTGACCACATCCTCCATCGGTACAAATTGTTCGAGCGGGAAGACTTCTAAATACATCGCCATCTCGACGACATGGTCTTCAATCGTACTCGTACGTAAACGCCGTTTCGCTTGAACCTGTTGGAACGTGTACCCCTTTAAGAACAATTCATATGACTCACGTGCTGAATAAGTCATCCGGTCCGTCGATAAGCCGTACGTAAACCCCCGTAGTTTGGCATCATCCGGCAAGACCATCAACAGTTCGTTCCATCCGGCCAAAAAATACAAACGAGCCGTTTCGGCATCAACATGAAGCAGGCTGGCGATTTGTTCATATGTCAAACCCGTCTCAAACGCTCCTGTGAATCGATAGACGACGGCCGTCGCATACGGGTCCCCGATTTGTTCAAGTGCTTGTTCAATCTCTTGATGAAACGTTCGCATGAGCGCTTTCCAATCCCGATCAAGATGTAACAACTGCTTGACCCATTGCTCTGCTGGACGATCGGCTTGTACAGGATAAAATGTACGGGCGTGTTCTTTTGACATGAACGTCTGCACGAACAAACTCAAGCGTTTCCATGTGGTCGCGTTATAATCACGGCGTTCCCCGCCCAACCGCTTGAATAGTTGCTCAACCGATTCAGGTGAAGCTAGTAGTTCTCCCGCCTCTGTCAATCTAAATCGTTTACGATCGAGCCATCCTCGTTTTTCAAGTTGTTTTAGCACAGACTCGTATGAATAAGCCGTCTGCGGAAACTGTCCAAAAAGAGGCTCCAACTCGTAAAAAAATGCGTCCTGTAGCGTTGTGGCCGAACGCTTTCCATTCAGGACATGGTAGAGACTTCGCTCACTCCGTTCTCCATTTAATCGTTTAATGGCCAGCAGTAGAACTCCATCCGCTAAATGAACCAAATCGTCACTTCCTTAAAAAAATCATTATCCTACCAAAAAGACGCTCGTTTCCTCATTGAAATAATTGGGTATGTAGACTACAATTACTCATAGTCAGTAGAATGATTTCTAAGAGAAACGAACCGTTTGGAGGGTTATTATCATGGCAAAATTTACAATCGTCGATAAAGATACATGTATCGCATGCGGAGCTTGCGGCGCGGCAGCACCAGATATTTACGATTATGATGATGAAGGTCTTGCGTTCAACTTAATGGATGACAACACAGGTACTGTTGAAATCCCAGATGAGTTATACGAAGACATGATGGATGCATTCGAGGGTTGTCCGACAGACTCGATCAAAGTAGCGGACGAGTCGTTCGACGGGGACGCTTTAAAATTCGAATAATCGTGAAAGACATATCGGTCCTTTGACTGATATGTCTTTTTTATGTTTCTCGCATGTAACCTAGTCTAATCATGACATCTCTAGGCAAGTATATCAAAAAAGGTTGTTTGGCTTAAGCACCAAACAACCTGGATGAAATGGACATATGTCCTATCTCGAATTAACGTTTCCCTTTAATATAAGGAATACCGACCGACTTCGGCGCATCCGCACGACCAACGAGTCCAGCGAGAGCAAGAATCGTGAGCGCGTATGGCGCAATCAAGAGCAAGAGCTGCGGCACGTTATTGATGACCGGCAAGTTGCTTCCGATAATCGAAAGGGCTTGAGCGAATCCAAAGAACAATCCGGCACCAAGCGCACCGAGCGGATTCCATTTACCGAAAATCATTGCGGCAATCGCCAAGAACCCTTGACCAACGATTGTCGTTCCGCTGAAGTTCGTCGTGACCGTTACAGCATAAACCGCTCCGGCAAGACCACCAAATGCACCAGAGAGCATGACGCCCATGAAGCGCATTTTCGTTACGTTGATTCCCATCGTATCAGCGGCCATCGGATGTTCACCGACCGAACGAAGACGAAGTCCAAACGGCGTCTTGAAGATGACGAACCAGACGACGAACGCCAAGGCGATAGCAACGAACGACGTGTACTGGACGTTAATAAAGAACATCTTTAACACGGGAATATCTGATAAAAAGGGTACATTCTCTTTTGCGATCCGATACTCGATAAAGTCGGTCTGTCCTTTGTTGTAAAGAACACGCACGACGAAGATGGCGAGACCGATGGCGAGCATGTTGATGGCCACCCCGAGAACCGTCTGGTCCGCACGCCAAAGGATGGCAGGAACAGCCAAGAAGAGGGAGAACAATGCACCGACTACCATGGCAACAAGTAAGGCAATCCATGGACTAGAGGCTCCGACACCTAAATCAGTCAAGGTGAGCGTCGTGATGATTCCTGTCGCGGCACCGATGACCATGATTCCTTCAAGGGCGATGTTGACGACACCAGAACGTTCACTGAAAATTCCACCAAGTGCTGCGATAATGAGTGGAGTCGCATAGGCAAGCGCAACCGGTACGACGATATAAAGGACTTCTAAGAAGTTCATTTTTTCTCCACTCCTTTCTTACGATTTCCTTTAAGTTTCTCAACGACATAGTTGATCGCATATCCAGACGCTACAAAGATGACGATGGCTGCGATGATGACTTTGACAAGCTCTGACGGTACGTTCGCACCAAGTTGCATCGCCAATCCGCCGATGTTCAACCCTGCGAAGAGAATCGCTGCTAAAATGACTCCAATCGCGGTGTTCGCACCAAGAAGGGCAACGGCGATCCCGTCAAATCCAACACCGGTGAACGATGCCGAGAGGGTCATACTACCGAATGTTCCAAGACCCTCCATCGCACCTGCGAGACCAGCGAACATACCGGAGATGACGAACGACAGGACGATGTTACGGTTGACGCTCATCCCTGCGTACTGTGATGCATGTTTGTTGAATCCAACGGCACGTAACTCATAACCGAGTGTCGTACGTTGAAGGATGTAGTAGTACACGATTGCTGCAAGCACAGCGACAAGCACACCCCAGTGAAGACGTGAATACGTCGTCAACTCTTGGAGCCATGGCGAAGCAAGTGACGCTGAATCGTTGATTGACTCCGTACGCTCGTTCGTTACGCCGATGACGTTACGTAAAATCGCGTTTGTCGTGTATAAGGCAATATAGTTCATCATGATAGACGTAATGACTTCATGAACATAAAACTTCGCTTTCAAGAACCCAGGAACGAACGCCCAAATTGCTGCTGCAACCATTGCCGCTAGAAGTGCGAGCGGTAAATGGATAAACATCGGCAAGTCGAAGTTAATTCCTACATAGACGGCTGCGACCCACCCAATTAACACTTGTCCTTCTACCCCGATGTTGAATAGCCCTGTACGGAAGGCGAACGCAACCGCAAGACCTGAGAAAATAAGTGGGGCTGCAGCACGCAATGTTTCACCGACGGCATACGGACTACCGAACATGCCTTCAAATAACGAGATAAACCCTTGAACCGGGTCGTATCCACCAATCAACATGACGATAGCACCGACGAGTAGTCCTAAAATGATGGATAGGAATGGAATGAGAAGTTGGTTTAAACTTAATTTTTTCATTCTGTTTCGTCCCCTCTCTTACCGCCGGCCATCAAGAAGCCTAGCTCTTGCTCCGTCGTCTCTTTCGGATCACGAATCCCTACAATTTTTCCTTCGTAGAGAACAGCGATACGGTCGGATACGTGTAAAATCTCATCAAGTTCAAACGAGATGAGTAAGACGGCGCGTCCTTTTTCACGTTCTTTAATAAGCTGCTCGTGAATAAATTCAATCGCACCTACGTCGAGACCACGAGTCGGTTGAGCGGCGATGAGTAAATCTGGTGAGCGATCGACTTCACGTGCAATGATTGCTTTCTGTTGGTTCCCTCCCGAGAGAGCACGCGCTGGAACATCAATTGATGGAGTTCGGACGTCAAACTTCTCAATCAACGCCTTCGCCTTCTCAGCCACAGCTTTATAGTTCATGAGACCTCGTTTCGAGAACGGTTCTTTATAGTACGTTTGAAGTACCATGTTGTCACGAATCGAGTAGTCAAGAACAAGTCCGTGTTTATGACGATCTTGCGGGATGTGTCCGATCCCTGCCTCGGTCATCTTACGCGGCGTGTGTCCTGTGACATCTTTTCCGTTGAGCAACACTTTACCAGACTCCGGCTTTTTCAAACCTGAAATGGCTTCAATCAACTCCGTCTGACCATTCCCGTCAATCCCGGCAATTCCAAGTACTTCTCCAGCACGAATCTGTAAATCCAATCCTTCAACGACTTTCAAACCGCGACCATCTTTGACGACGAGGTTTTGAACGTCCAGAACGACTTGTTGTGGATCGGCTTTCGAATATTCTGCATCAAAGTTTACTTCGCGACCAACCATCATTTCAGCTAAACTGTCTTCATTTACCGTCTCGTCGACCTCGACCGTTCCAATGTAGCGTCCACGACGAATGACAGTACAGCGGTCCGCAACTTGCATGATTTCCTTCAGCTTGTGCGTAATCAAGATGATCGACTTACCTTCAGCAATCAGACGTTTCATAATTTGGATAAGTTCTTGAATCTCTTGTGGTGTCAACACTGCCGTCGGTTCATCAAAAATCAGAATATCTGCTCCACGATAGAGCGTCTTCAAGATTTCAACACGTTGTTGCATGCCGACTGAAATATCTTCAATCTTCGCATCCGGATCAATTCTAAGTCCGTATTGCTCCGAAATCTCCATGACCTTCTTCCGAGCAGTGGCGCGATCGATTGTGATGCCACTCTTTGGCTCAAGACCAAGAATGATATTTTCAGTGACCGTGAATTTTTCAACCAACATAAAGTGTTGATGGACCATTCCGATCCCAAGTTCGTTGGCGATGTTCGGATTTTCAATATTCACTTTCTTTCCGTGTACGCGAATCTCTCCGCCTTCAGGCTGATAGAGACCAAACAACACGTTCATGAGCGTCGATTTCCCGGCCCCGTTTTCTCCTAAAAGTGCATGGATTTCTCCTTTACGCAATTGGAGCGTGATATTGTCGTTCGCAACGAACGTACCGAACTCTTTTCGAATATTTAGCATTTCAATTACATATTCCAAGGAAGTTCACCCCTAACTTTAAGTAAAGGGAGACCACATGGGTCCCCCCTCAACTCAAACAAATTATTTTACGTTTTTCATGAACTCTTCGAACTCAGCGTCAGTTGCTGGTGCAACAACATCACCATCGATGATTTGTTGACGATACTCATCAACTTTAGTGAGCACGTCTGCAGCAACGTTTTCTTCAGAAGTTGGTGCGATTCCTACACCTTCATCTTTAAGTGAGAATTCAACCACTTCACCAGCTGGGAACTTACCGTCCATTGCCATTTTCGACACTTCGAGTGTCGCTGTATCTACACGTTTAACCATTGACGTAAGAGTAACGTTCTCTGGAAGACCTTCTTCGTACTGGTCACGGTCAACCCCGATGACCCAAACTTCTTCACCGTTTTTCTTACGGTTTTTCGCTTCAGTGAATACACCTACACCTGTACCACCAGCTGCATGATAGATGATATCAGATCCTGATCCATACATACCTGACGCAATTGCAGTTCCTTTTTCAGCTGAGTTGAAGTCTTCAGCATATTTTACGTCGATTGTCGCATCAGGGTTTACAGCCATGACACCAGCTTTAAATCCATTTTCAAACTTCTTGATCAAGTCTGATTCTACTCCACCGATGAAACCAACTTTATCAGTCGTTGTTGTAAGACCAGCTACTACACCTACGAGGAATGAACCTTCTTGTTCCTTAAACGTGATTGAAGCAACGTTCGGTGCATCTACAACCGAGTCAACGATTGCAAAGTTGTTATCAGGGAATTGTTCTGCAACTTTTCCGATATCCTCTGCCATCAAGAAACCGATTCCGTAGATCAAATCAAATTGATCACGTGCCAATTGTTGCAAGTTAGGCTGATAGTCTGCTTGTTTTGCTGATTGAAGATATTTATATCCTTCGTTTTCAGTTAAGCTATTTTCTTCACCAAACTTTTTCAAACCTTCCCAAGCTGATTGGTTGAATGACTTGTCATCAACACCACCAGTATCCGTGACCATTGCAACTTTGAAGTCGCTACCTTCTCCGCCTTCACCGTTTGAAGATGAGCCTTCGTTGTCATCTCCACCGCATGCTGCGAGTACTGTAGAGAGTGTGAGTCCTGCTGCTAAAGCTGAGAGAATCGTTTTCTTTTTGTTCATCATCGTCGTGTTTCCCCTTTCGGTTCATAACAATTTTTGTTGTCATGTTATCAGTAGTCTTTACACCGGTATAAGAAAGCGCTTTCACGCTATTCCCCAAAAATAACTCTTCCGTCCAGAAACTGCTCGTTTAAACTCGTTTACGTACGACATGGAAGTCGAATCGATCAGCACGGAAAAAGTTGGCCGAATCGAGTAATGGTAAATCACTCTCATCATAATGCAATTGTTTTAAAGCGAGTAACGGTTGGTCCGTCTGAAGTTGTGACGAGATTTCAGCGCTGACACTCGGTTCGATGTGCGTGATCGCATAAGCGACTCGACGTCCTACCTCTTTTTCGAGAGAATCAAACAAAGATTTCCCTTCAGTCAATGCCTCAGGATTCGAGACGAGATGGGCCGGCACTTTATCGACACAATACACAACCGGTGTGTCGTCCGCATATCGAATTCGTACAATTCGATAAATCGGTGAGTTCGGCTCAATCTTGAGACGCTCGGCTTCTCTCTCTGTTGCCAACACTTTCTCGGCCACCAATACTTTCGTTCCTGGTGTCATCTTTGCTCGTGTGATCATGTCAGTGACACTGAACAATTCCTCAATTCCTGACGTGAATGGCGGTTTAGAACTGATAAATGTTCCTACCCCATGCTTTCGCACGACAAATTTCTCATCTTCGAGAATCCGGAGCGCTTCGCGAAGTGTCGCTCGACTGACTCCAAGTTGCTTCGAAAGTTCAAATTCTGAAGGTAACTTCTCCCCTTCACGATAGACACCAGCGTCGATATCTTGCTTAATTTTCTCAATCACTCGAAGATAGAGCAATCGATGATCGAGCTTAATCGACATTGGCCTCACCACCTTTAATTTACTTACCAGTGCTCAGACATCTGACGTATGAATGTCCTTGCCAATATTAAGTATAGGGATTCGAGAATTAGAACGCAATAGTTTTTGTTCGGAATCAGGGAAATATTTTTTCGGAACATGCCGAACCGTACCTTTGAGTCCAATTTACTCATTTTCATCCCCATTGAAAAACTTTTGTAAAATGTAAACGTTATTAAAAAATGTAAGCGTTTCAGTGGTTTTTAAAAGTATGTACTAATTCAGTATATAGGACATATGTGCTATATTACATTTATATTATAGCGAACATCTAAGGATAGAGCGAATATTTCTATATCGTATAAATAGCATTAAAAAACGAACGATTATATATACTGATATATAATCGTTCGTTTTTTTATTATTCTGTTTGCTCTTGAATGAGTACTTTCCTCGGTTTCGAACCTTCTGATGGACCGACATACCCGGCTTCCTCAAGTGAGTCAATCAAACGGGCGGCACGATTATACCCGATTCGGAATCTGCGTTGAATCATCGAAGTTGATGCCGTTTCTTGTGTCATGACGAATTGCACGACTTCTCCGAACAATGAATCATCCGAATCAATCGTCGTCACTTCCTCTTCTTTTGGCATCATCGCTTCCACATATTGCGCACGTTGTTGCGCGATGACATGATTGACGACCGTCTCGACTTCTTGATCGGAGACGAATGCACCTTGTACACGGACCGGCTTGTTCATTCCGTTTGCAAGCATCAACATGTCACCGCGTCCAAGCAACTTTTCCGCCCCGCCACCATCAAGGATGGTCCTTGAATCGGTTTGAGAAGAGACGGCAAAGGCGATGCGGGACGGAATGTTCGCCTTGATGACTCCTGTGATGACGTCGACAGATGGGCGCTGTGTCGCGAGGACCATATGAATACCAGCAGCCCTTGCCATTTGTGCAAGTCGCATGATGGCATCTTCGACATCATTTGATGCCACCATCATCAAGTCCGCCAATTCATCGACGATTACGACGATGAACGGTAAACGTTTCGCATCCTCGTCATCCGACTGATCGACGAGTTCATTGTAACCTTCGATATTGCGAACTCCATATCGACTAAACAGTTCATACCGCCGTTCCATTTCTGCGACGACCTGCTTCAGTGCCTGGGCGGCTTTTTTCGGATCCGTGACGACCGGTGTCAACAGGTGTGGCACTCCGTTATAGACGTTCAACTCGACCATCTTCGGATCAATCATCATGAGTCGGACCTCATCCGGACGAGAACGCATCAAGAGTGACACGATCATGCCGTTGATACAGACAGATTTACCTGATCCTGTCGATCCTGCAACAAGCAAATGCGGCATTTTATTGAGAGAGATCCCAACCGTCTCGCCACTGATACTCCGACCGAGTGCGACGAGTAACTTCGAGTCATCTTGTTTCACCGGCTCCGCTTCCAGTACTTCACGTAAGCATACCGGTGCGACCTCCTGGTTCGGCACTTCAATACCAATAGCGGCTTTACCCGGAATCGGAGCTTCAATCCGAATATCTTTTGCAGCGAGCGCCAATGCCAAATCATCACTTAATGAGGTGATGCGACTGACTTTCACACCGATATCCGGTTGTAGTTCATATTTTGTGACGGTTGGACCAAGGTGAATCTTTAACACTTTGACACCGACCCCGAATGACTTAAGCGTCTTTACAAGTTTGGATGCATTTTCTTTCAATCGTGCATTCTCACCAGACAAATCCGTAATGACGGGCTCTTTCAAATTCGAGAATGGCGGAAGCTCGTATGTATCCGAGACATCTTGGGCCGCAGTCATCATCATCTCCTCGGTCGTGATTGTGGAATCGACTTCCGAAGAATCCGTTCGAGGTTGATCTTCCGTCTCTCTTTTTTCTGCTACGACTTTCTCACTAAATCCGACGATTGGAATGTCTTGCATCGTGACCACGTCTGACTCTACTTCCGGGTCCGATTGCGCTTCCGTTAATTTTGGACGAGGTGAGGCCTTGCGCGTTCGTTTCGCCTCTTGCTGCTTCTCCACTTTCGGTCTGGCTCGCCATTCGTTTCTGACTGCTGTGACGGATTCCTGCATGCGATGAAAGAGTGTCCCCCAAATAGTCGGGGCATAAAACGAGACACCGACGAGGAAGCAGACGATCCCTAAAAAGACAATCCCGAAGTCTGAGAATAAATATTGGTTCAAGTTATAGAAAGTGGCATTGATGCCGCCCCTTGCCTCTCCCCAAAGTAAGTCCCCGAATAGTAAGAATGAGGCGAGCATTGCGAATAATCCCGCTCGTCGCATCGGTTTCATCGGAGTGAGAAGAATCCATAACCACACAGCCATCATCAAGTAAGTGAGCGCACCCCATCCTCCAAAAAGATAGACGGATAAATCAGATAACTGTTTACCGATCCACCCTAAATCAAAAAAGGCAAATACGAATGCGACGATGGCGAGGACAAAGAAGCCCCACCCATATGTACGTGGCGCAATCGGTTGTTTTTTACGGTTCCTCGTATTTCGCGTCGCTGGGCGCTTTCGCTTTACGGGAGTCTTTCTTGTTTTTTGAGCCACATCAGTTCCTCCTAAAAAAAGAAGGCAAAAGTCAGATGACTTTTGCCTCACTCTCATTCCATTAAATCTCCATGATGATCGGCAAGATCATCGGACGACGTTTCGTCTGCTCGAATAAGAAGACGCTAAGTCGCTCGCGGATATTTGATTTCAATTCGGTCCAATCACTGCCAGCCTGCAGACTCTTTTCAATCTGTTTCGTGACAATACGGTTTGCCTCTGAAATCATTTCCTCCGATTCGCGCATGTACACGAAACCACGTGAGATGAGTTCAGGTCCTGAAATCAATTTCTTCTGTTTCCGATTCAACGTAACCACGCAGAGGACAACTCCATCTTGTGACAACAAACGACGGTCCCGTAAGACGATGTTTCCAACGTCCCCAACACCGATTCCGTCAATCAAGACGTTACCTGCAGGGACTTTTCGGCTCATGCGGGCTTTTCGACCTGTGAACTCAACGACGTCACCTTTTTCAACGATGAAGATGTTGTTCGGTTTGACACCCACTTGTTCTGCGAGTTTCGAGTGTGCCATCTGCATACGATATTCGCCGTGAATCGGTAAGAAGTACTTCGGTTTGACAAGGTTGAGCATCAACTTCAATTCTTCCGCTGAACCGTGTCCAGATACGTGGACTTTTCGCTGATTATAAATGACGTTCGCACCCGAACGGAACAATAAGTCAATCGTTTTAGAAACCGACTTCTCATTCCCTGGAATCGGTGTCGCCGCAATGACGACCGTGTCATTCAATCGAATGTTGACTTGCTTGTGGGCATTACGTGCCATGCGAGTCAACGCCGCCATCGGCTCCCCTTGCGAACCTGTCGTTAAAATGACGACCTTGTTATCCGGTAGACGGTTAACTTGGGACAACTCAACGAGAGTCTTCGCCTTGAAGCGCAAGTAGTTTAATTTTTGCGCAACTTCGACGATGTTGACCATACTACGACCGACGACCGCGACTTTACGATCATTCGCTTCTGCTGCTGCAAATACTTGTTGCAAGCGATGGACGTTCGAGGCGAATGATGCCACGATAACCCGACCTTCCGCTTGATAGATGACATCGTTCAATTCAGCTCCAACGATTGACTCTGAACCGGTTTGCCCCGGTCGCTCGGCGTTCGTCGAGTCGGAAAGAAGCGCAAGAACGCCACGTTGTCCGATTGCTGCTAATTTATTGAAGTCAGATTGTTTACCATCGACAGGCGTGTAATCAAACTTGAAGTCTCCGGTATGGACGATCGCACCTTGAGACGTTTGAATACATACGCCGACGCAGTCGGGAATCGAGTGATTGACGCGGAAAAACGTGATGAAATGATCAGCGATAGTCAATTTCGTTTTGGCATCAATCATGCGAAGGTCGACTTCTTTCAACAAACCGGCCTCTTTTAATTTCAATTCAATCAACCCGAGGGTCAATTTCGTCCCGTAAACTGGGACGTGTTTCAAGTCGCGTAAGACGTAGCTGAGTCCACCGATATGGTCTTCGTGACCATGGGTGATGAAAATCGCCCGTACACGATCTTTATTTTCTTTTAAGTATGTGATGTCTGGGATGACGATATCAATCCCGAGCATCTCATCGCCTGGAAACATTAGACCGGCATCGATGACGAAGATGTCGTCGTCTAGTTCCACGACGTACATGTTCTTCCCGATTTCGCCTACGCCTCCAAGCGCAAAGACGCTAATATTCTCTGTCTTCTTTTTTGACACTAACAAAAACCTCCTAAATGATTCATATTCTGTTTCGTCCCCTTATCGCTACTGAATATTGTAGCGGAAAACGGCTTCATTGCCAACATTTCCGTTTAATCTAATAGAGGTTTTAGTGCATCGGCAAGAGGTGCCGTCTCTTCTTTGTCAGGTCGTTTCCCTGCAACAAGTTGACGAATCGACAAACCGAAGTCCATCTGGAGGTGAGGATAGTCCGGGAATGAGTTCCAGTCTCCGCCCCATTCAAACCCGAGCGCCTTCCCTAACTCCCCGAGTTCTTGCCAGTCAGGAATGTCATTCCGATTACGATCCGTATTCAGGTCATAGTCGGTCTTATTGTTATGGATGATGACGAAATCCACAGCAAGACCGTAGTTATGATAGCTCTGACCCGCCTTAGCATTGGTCACCACTTGCCCGGGTTCAGACCGTCCTTGCGCATACAGTGCATTCTGTTCCTTGGCAGAACGGTATCCAGAAGTGAGGCGTACTTCAAGGTCTAGACAAGAATGGGCTAATCGAATGAACGATTCTCCCCGATTGGCGACTAACGGATGCAACCGGTCAAAATCAATCTTCGACCTTGTCAAGATCGCATTTTCTTCCTCCACGTCCCGCACACACATATCCGCTTCAAACGTCGGTTCATCTACCCAAGGCACCGGTTCCGGTTGCATATAAAAGTAAGCGAGCGTAATGCCAATCAGAAAGGCGATCATTGCAAGAGATAACACGCCTGTCCACCTCATCTTCTTAACCGTTTACGCAGTCCTTTTAAGAGTGGCAATCCTTTTTCGAGAGCCATATACAAAGGACGATTCAAGACGAGGTCGAATTCCCCGACCTTTTCAATCATGTCGCTTCCCCATCCCGATTTGAATGCGTATAGACCAGCATACTCATCATCCGGGTCCGTACTTCCTGATACCCCGCCGAAATCGTATCGCTCGGCGCCACTCTCTTTGGCCGCCTGCATCATCGTCCACTGCATCAAGTGGTTCGGCATAAATTCACGGAATTCATTTGACGAGGCTCCGTATAAGTAATAAGAGCGCCGTCCTGCGAGTGTCAACAGACCACCTGATAAGACGAGCCCGTTCGGATAGGTCTGATCAAGTTCGACCAGCTCAGGGAGGGCTTGCTCCGCTTTCTGAATTTGTGCTTCCGTCTGTTCCTTGCGGTTCAAAAGACTGTTACGCTTCTTCTCAATCGTTTCTTTCTCAAGACCCCGTTCAATCTTCGCCAACTCTTTCTTCGCTTTTTCTAGCGTTGCCTGTTGCTGTTCGAGTGCGATTTTCGGTTCGAGGGTTGTCAAGAAGAGACGGGCATCGTTCGGTTGCAGACAATCGTATAGGTTCTCAAAATAATCGAGCCCTCGCGTAGCGAATCCGTCACGTTCCCCTGTTACTTTCATCAAATCGGCGAACGTTTTGAGTCCGTCACGACCGACCTCCTTGCAGACAATTCCCTTTTTCTCCGCGAGGCGGACGTTGTAGCGGAACTTATGATGGAATTTCGTAAAAATATCTTTCTCACTCGGGCGCAAATCCGTTTCCATGGTAAAACGAGGTTGGGCGTAATCAAATCCACCGCCATATCCCTTATGTTTAAACCCGATGGCAGCCATTTCGGTCAATAGCCCTGGCATCTCATCGCGATCAATGTTTGGATCGATTTTTACGACGATGGCTTTATGTGCCACCGCGACACGTCTCGCTTCTTTCACGAGCGCCTGCAGCGATGCCAAATCTTCGTAGTCCACGACAAATCCGCGTGGGGCATAACACAATGTGTATGGTAATTTCGGGACACGTTTAAACAAAAGTAAAGCGACACCGGACGTCACGCCGTCTCGCGCAACCGCGACACGTTCTGAAGTCCAGCCATTTTGGCGCTTCACATCTCCCCAACTCGATAGTTGCAACAAATCTCCACGGTCGTGTGTTTTGACGAAGTCGTCATGTTCTTTTTCTGTCAACGTAATTGGTTGTACTGCCATAAATCATGCTTCCTCCGTATTCAAAATGGTCGCTCGTACAATCGCCTCTTCGTCGAGCGGCAATTTTTCATTTCCGATAATTTGGTACTTTTCGTGCCCTTTCCCTGCTAGCACGATGATGTTGTCCGGTTTCGCTAAACGGGCCGCATAACGGACCGCTTCTTCTCGATCCCCGATTTCAACAAAGTTGTCATGGGTCATCCCGGCCGCAATCCCTTTTGTAATGGACTCATACGCTTCGAATCGTGGATCATCTGTCGTGATGATGACGGTACCGGCATAGGACGAAGCCATCTCGCCCATTGCCGGACGTTTTGTGACGTCACGGTTTCCACCTGTCCCAATCAAAAAGATAATCTTTTCTTTTGGTACGCCGACGAGCGACTTCAGACACTGTTCGATGCCATCAGGTGTATGAGCATAGTCCGCATATACGTTGTAACCTGGGACGTCTAAACGTTGCATCCGTCCCTTGGCCGGATGAATCATCTCAAGTGCTTTTGCAATTCGCTCAAGCGAGTAACCGGCAGCGAGAAGACAACCCGTCGCCAACAATAGATTGTACACGTTGAAACGACCGATGAACTGGACCGTTACCGGAAGTTTTGCGCCTTGGTAATTCAATGTAAAGCTGGTCTGAGACAACGTCTGTTCAATGTCCGTTGCCATCAAGTCTGCTTGCGCATCAATCCCATATGTTATTACTTTCGCACCGGTCATCGTCTCATAAAGAGGCGTTTGTGCATCGTCCGCGTTCAAGACGGCTACTTTTCCACGTGAGGCCATTTGACCGAGTTGAGCGAACAATAACCCTTTTGCACGTGCATAGTTTTCAAACGTTCCATGAAAATCTAGGTGATCGTGTGTCAAGTTCGTGAAGCCCACGATGTCAAAATCAGTTCCGATGACACGTCCGAGCTCAAGACCGTGTGAGGACACTTCCATCATCACGTCCGTCACGCCCTCATCACGCATTTGTGCCAATAACTGTTGAAGTTCTGAACTTTGAGGCGTCGTATTTTTACTTGGAACGATTTTATCGTTGATGCGTACTTCAACGGTCCCAATCAAACCGGTTGAATGACCGAGGACATCGAGGACGTCTCGTAAAATCGTCGTCGTCGTCGTTTTCCCATTCGTTCCCGTGATCCCGAACAGTCGCATCTGTTCAGATGGATACGCATAAAAGGCCGAAGCCAACAACCCGATTGAACGCGAACTGTCACGCACAATCAAGTTTGGCACTGACAGGTCGAGCGGTCGTTCGCTAACGACTGCCACCGCGCCTCGCGCTACCGCTTGTGCCGCATATTCATGCCCATCCACCGTATAGCCTTTGATGGCGACAAACAGCGTTCCCGGCACAACTTCTCGCGAGTCCGTCGTCACATGCGTCACGACGATGCCTTCTAGATTTGGTTGATTAATTAGTTGTATCGTCTTCACTAAATCCGTTAAGTTCAAGTCTTTCCCTTCTTTCACCTGTATCCTATCCAAACTAAAGAATACCTCTTAATCAGTGTAGAGAACTTACAATTCGGTTTCAAGTCACGCTTCGTTTGGGAGGACATATGACTTCGCCGGGCGATGGTTCAACACCTCACGAATCAATGCATTGACCTCATCGCGTTCAATCCGTTCTACTTTCTCAATCACTTGTTCAATCGGCTCGACTTCGTCGAGCAATAGCAAGTTCCGTCCGTTCCGGTTCATGCGGGCACTCGAACTTTCATTCCCGAGGGCGATCGATCCTTTCAATTGTCGCTTGCCTTTGTCTACTTCCTCAGCAGTCAAACCTTCTGCGACAAGTCGCTTCATCTCTCTCTCAAGGATGACTTCGACTTGTTCTAACGTATCCGGTGACGTACCGACATAAATGGTAAACGTACCGTGATCGGAAAACGTCGTGTAGTAAGAGTAAATGGAATAAGCTAACCCTTCTTCTTCACGGATGGACTGGAATAAACGCGAAGACATCGTCGCGCCGATTGCGTTGTTCATCAATGCCAAGTGAGGCAAACGGTCATCCGTCGCGGGAATCGCTTCGTAGTTCCAGCAGAGGTGGGCTTGCTCCGTTTCTTTTTGTTTCGACAATGTGTCATGGAACAGTTCCGGTTGATTGATTTCTTTCGACGATTCCCTAGAAGGGATGTGAGCAAACCTACGTTTTACCGCCTCAATCAATTCTTCAGAAACATGACCTGCAATCGAGACGACAATTTGCTCGGCCGTATACTGTTCCTGTAAGTATTCGACGAGCTGGTCACGTGTCAATCGATTGACACTCTCCTCCGTCCCTAAAATAGGTTGAGCGAGGATATCGTCACGATACGCCGCAATGGCCAATAGTTCATGAACGAGATCTTCCGGCGTGTCCTCATACATTTTAATTTCTTCCACAACGACACGCTTTTCTTTTTCCAACTCCTGTGCATCGAGCACCGACTCAAACAGCATATCTGTCAGTACGTCGAGAGCCATGATCGCGTGTTCATCGAGCGTCTTCACATAAAAGCATGTATGGTCTTTCGAGGTGAATGCGTTGACGCTTCCACCGAGCTCATCGAAAAAGGAAGCAATCTCTTTTGCGCTTTTTGATGCGGTGCCCTTGAACAGCATATGTTCAATCAAATGGCTGATACCGATGTTCTCAAAAGTTTCTGTACGTGTTCCGGCTTTAATGAATACCCCGGTTGAGGTGCTGAGTGAACCATCGATTGGTTCGATGATGATTCGAACACCGTTCTCTAGTGTCATCCATTCCATATTCTCACTCCTATGAAAAAGGCCATCGCACCAAGACGATGGCCAGAATAATTAATTTGTCGAGCGCGGTGGACGACGGTCCCCGTCACGACGTGGCGGACGGCTTTCGCGAGGTGGACGGCTTTCACGTGCTGCCTTCCGTTTCGCTTCGTATGCCTCACGCTCTTCAGGAGACAATCCTTCTAAGATGAGCGCTTTTCGTGATGCGTTGACACGACCTTTGTCATCGATTTCAGTGACTTTGACTTGAATCGAATCGCCAAGCTTCACAACATCCTCGACGTTTGCGACACGCTCAAGGCTGAATTCGGATACGTGTACGAGTGCATCTTTCCCTTTGAATAACTCGACGAATGCGCCGAATTTCTCGATGCGACGTACGGTAGCATCGTATACTTCACCGACGACGACTTCACGGACAATGTCACCGATCATAGACATGGCAAGATCGATTCCTTCTTGGTCCGTCGAGGCGATGAAGACCGTACCATCTTGTTCGATGTCGATCTTGACGCCCGTTTGGTCGATGATGCTGTTGATCATCTTCCCACCTGGTCCGATGACGTCGCGGATTTTATCCGGATTGATTGTCATCGTCACAATCTTCGGTGCGTATTTCGACAATTGTGTACGTGGTGTATCCAACGTCTCAAGCATGTGGTCAAGAATGTGCAAACGACCGACACGTGCCTGTTCAAGCGCTTCTTCTAGAATTTCACGCGTGATTCCGGCAATCTTGATATCCATTTGAAGGGCAGTGATCCCGTCTTTCGTTCCAGCTACTTTGAAGTCCATATCCCCAAGGTGGTCTTCAAGTCCTTGAATATCTGTCAAGACCGTGTAATGCTCACCTTCCATGATAAGACCCATGGCAATCCCAGCGACTGGCGCTTTGATTGGCACACCTGCATCCATCAATGCGAGTGTCGACCCACAAATCGAAGCTTGTGAACTTGAACCGTTTGATTCGAGTACTTCTGAAACGAGACGAATCGTATACGGGAAGTCTGCTTCTTTCGGAATAATTGGAAGAAGTGCACGTTCACCGAGTGCCCCGTGACCGATTTCACGACGACCTGGTGCACGGACAGGACGTGCTTCACCGACTGAGAATGGCGGGAAGTTATAGTGGTGCATGAAGCGTTTGTTCTCTTCTAGACCGATTCCGTCGATGATTTGCGCATCACCGATGACACCGAGAGTCGCGACCGACATGACCTGTGTTTGACCACGTGTGAAGAGACCGACACCGTGTGCGCGTGGGAGTAATCCGACTTCTGACGCGAGCGGACGAATCACGTCTGGACGACGTCCGTCTGGGCGGACTTTTTCGACCGTGATCAAACGACGGACTTCATCTTTGACGAACTTGTTCAAAATCCCTGAAACTTCACCGAGTTTCGATGGCTCGTCAGCAAGACGTTCTTCATACATCGCAACATATTTCGCAATCACTTCGTTGATGGCTTCGTCACGAGCATGTTTCTCTTCCACTTGAACCGCTTCTACGATTTCAGGACGAGCTGCTTCGAGTTCAGCAGTAAGCGTCTCATCGTATTTCGAGACCGTGTATTCGAATTTAGGTTTTCCGACGGCTTCTACGATTTCTTGTTGGAATGCGATCAAACGCTTGATTTCTTCATGTCCAAACAAGATCGACTCGAGCATGATGTCCTCAGGCACTTCGTTCGCACCTGCTTCAACCATGTTGATGGCTGTCGATGTCCCTGCAACTTGAAGTTCAAGGTCCGTTTTCTCCAACTGAGCCGTCGTCGGGTTGATGACGAATTCACCGTCTACACGTCCGACTGTCACGCCAGCGATTGGACCGTCAAACGGTACATCTGAAATCGAGAGCGCGATCGATGTTCCTAGCATACCCGCCATTTCAGCCGAGCAATCTGGGTCGTTTGACATGACGTAAATCATGACTTGAATGTCATGACGGAATCCGTCTGGGAAGAGCGGACGAATCGGGCGGTCGATGAGACGTGATGTCAAAATCGCGTTTTCACCCGGGCGACCTTCACGGCGAAGGAAACCACCTGGAATTTTACCGACCGAGTAAAGTTTCTCCTCATAGTTGACCGTCAATGGGAAGAAGTCTAAATCTTTTGGTGCTTTTGAAGCCGTCACTGTCGCAAGGACAACCGTATCTCCATAACGCACGAGTGCCGAGCCGTTTGCTTGCTTCGCAAGTTGGCCGACCTCTACAGACAGTGGGCGTCCGCCCCACTCTGTAGAGAATACTTGTTTCGTACCTAACATGTACATTCTCCTCTCAAACCTTATCTAGTTTATTATGTAACTCATTCCAACGAATGTCTAATCATTTTCCTTAAAAAAGAAGAAACGGACTAGGACGTTGTCCCAGCCCGTTAAACAGTCTCAATCGATTAACGACGGAGACCGAGGCGTTGAATCAATTCACGGTAACGTGTAACGTCCTTGTTACGAAGGTACGTAAGCAAGTTACGACGACGTCCAACCATTTTCAAGAGACCGCGACGTGAGTGGTGGTCTTTCTTGTGTGTACGAAGGTGGTCGTTCAATGTGTTGATTTGTTCAGTCAACACAGCCACTTGTACTTCCGGTGAACCTGTGTCACCTTGTTTTGTCGCGAATTCCGCGATAATTTCGTTTTTACGTTCTTTTGAGAGTGCCATTGCCTCTCCACCTCCATTTAATGAAAAATTGCCGCGTTGCCGAGCCGACGTTGGTGAATCGACCAGCCAAGCGAAGCGGTGTACTTTGCGTACTTGACAAGGATAGCGTACCCGCTCTTGAAAGTCAAGATAGGATTGAACGAGCTGCCACCTCATCTTCTTTTAGTTGAGCGACCAATGCATCCAACCCATCGAACGCGCGTTCATTCCGAATATATTGGATCCACTCGATTTCGATGACTTGTCCATATAAATCCTCGGAGAAGTCGAAGAGATGGCTCTCAACAGAGACCGATCCCGTCTCATAAAACGTCGGACGACGTCCAACATTCGTCATCGCGTGGAACATCCGTCCGTCCGGTAGCGTGACTCGAGTCGCGTATACGCCCAATCGTGGCATGACGTACGAAGCGTCCATCAACACGTTCGCAGTCGGGAAACCGATTGTACGCCCTCTCGCATCACCGTGAATGACTTCGCCACAGATCACGTATGGCGTACCGAGGAGTTCATGTGCGGCATCGACCTGTCCCTCTGCCAAGAGTTTACGGATGCGGGTAGATGACACTTTTTCCCCATCCATCGTCTGCTCTGTGACGACAGACGTCGTGAATTGGTCACGCGCATGGTACGGAAGTGTCTCCATCGTCCCTTCTCCAAACTTTCCATACGAGTAATCAAAACCAGCTGTCACGTGCACGGCTCCGGCACCGATCAAATAATCATCTACAAACTGTTGCGGGGACAAATTGGCCAATTCTTTTGTGAATGTCAAGACGAGGCAACGCTCTACCCCGAGCGCTTCGATGCGCTTCAGTTTCCGGGACAGCGGTGTAATATAGCGGACCGCATCCGGTTTATTGGAGAGTACTTGTTTCGGATGAGGATCGAACGTGACGACCGTCACCGGCAGGTTGTGCTCAGCTGCCACGCGTTTGGCATGATTGATTACAGCTTGATGCCCTTTATGAACACCGTCGAAGAAACCGAGTACCATAATGGATGGATACACGTCGGGTGTTTCTGGATAAGTGAGATGTTTTGTTTCCATACTGTCAAATTCCCCCTTAGTCGATAGCCAACATGACCTCGACTGTAGCGTCTGTCGTTCCTTCTTGTCTTCGATATAAAGCAAGAGGGATTCCTTCTTCATTATAGACAGTAAATAACTCAAATTCGAGCGAAACGCCGTTCAGCTTCCCGCCGTTGCGAATATAGCGTTCCCGATTCTTCGGAATGGTGATCATTGGCCAGCGTTTGATCACATCTTCGAGAGGAATGACATACGCCATTCGCTCCTCGACCGTTTCAAGTGTTTGAAGCGTTCCGAGTGTTACCGCGGTCGCTTCATCAAACGTTCCTGAGCTCGTCCGTCTGAGTTCGCTCATATGGGCAGGGTAACCGAGTTTCTCTCCAATCTGAACGGCGAGCGTTCGAATATACGTCCCTTTCCCACAGTCGATTTCCATTCGGAATCGACAGACGTCCGCTTCGAATATCAATTCACTCGTCCGCTCCAGACGATGAATCTCGACCGTCCGCCGAGGTCGTTCGACGGTCTGCCCTTTCCGAGCATACTCGTACAACTTCTTCCCATTTACTTTGACCGCCGAGTAGTACGGAGGGATTTGTTCAATCCTCCCTGTCAATTGGCGCATCGCCTCGTCAATCTGGGTTGCATCCAAATCGTTCGGTGTGACTGACTTCTGCGCGACGACCTCGCCATGCGCGTCCTCGGTCATCGTGGCGGTACCAATCGTCACCTCGGCCACGTAACGCTTCCCTTCATCTGTGATAAAACGCGATAACTTTGTGGCGCGCCCTAAACAGATGGGCAATATGCCTGTCACTTCCGGGTCAAGCGTACCCGTGTGACCGACCTTTTTCGTCTGGAATAATTTTCGTAATTTAAATACGCAGTCATGACTCGTCATGCCAGCATCTTTATCGAGTACGAGCACTCCGTTCGGTTCCAATTTCATCCCTCCATATAAAAAAAGGGAGAACGACGTCTCCCCTTTCAAATTATTAATCTTTGTTCAAATCACGAATCAACGAATCGATATGGCTACCATATGCGACTGAAGAATCATATTCAAACGAGATCTCTGGTGTTTTCCGAAGACGGATGCGATTCCCGATTTCGCGACGGATAAACCCTTTCGCCTTATCGAGACCAGCTTGCGTTTCTGCTTTCACATCTTCCTCATCACCAAGCACCGTATAATAGACTGTTGCTTGCTGTAAGTCACCTGTCACATCAACGCTCGTAATCGTAGCGTTTTTTGTACGCGGGTCACTGACTTCACGTAACAAGACATCTGTTATTTCTTTACGCATTTGCTCGGCAACACGTTGGGCACGAATTTTCATACGTGATCCCTCCTCACATTATTTACGTTCGACTTCTTTCATGACGAACGCTTCAATGACATCGTCTACTTTGATGTCATCAAATTTCTCTACTTTAATCCCACACTCATAACCAGTCGCAACTTCTTTCACGTCATCTTTGAAACGACGAAGCGTATCGAGTTTACCTTCGTAAATCACGATTCCGTTACGAATGACACGGACACCGGCGTCACGTGTGATTTTACCTTCTGTCACATAACAACCTGCAATCGCACCGACTTTCGAAACTTTGAAGACGTCACGGACTTCGACTTGACCTGTGATTTCTTCCACGAACTCTGGGTCAAGCATCCCTTTCATCGCGCTCTCGATTTCTTCGATTGCATTGTAGATGATGCGGTGGAGACGCATTTCAACGTTCTCTTGTTCCGCCATCGAACGTGCGTTTCCATCAGGACGGACGTTGAATCCGATGATGACAGCATTCGCAGCTGAAGCGAGGATGACGTCACCTTCCGTGATTGCACCGACACCTTGGTGAACGATGTTAACTTTGACGCCTTCGACATCAATCTTGCGGAGTGAACCAGCCAATGCTTCGGCTGACCCTTGAACGTCTGCTTTGATGATGACGTTCAAGTCTTTCACTTCACCTTCTTGAATGCGGCTGAACAAATCATCAAGACTTACTTTCGCCGACTCACGACGCTGTGACTCAAGGTAACGTTGGTAACGTTTTTCCCCGATTGCACGTGCTTTCTTCTCATCTTCGAAGACGATGAACTGGTCACCCGCTTGTGGAACGTCGTTCAAACCAGTGATTTCAATCGGTGTAGATGGTCCGACTTGTTTCACACGGCGACCGATATCGTTGACCATCGCACGGACACGACCGAACGTGCTACCGACGACGATTGAATCTCCGATTCGAAGTGTACCGTGTTGAACGAGAAGTGTCGCGACCGGTCCACGTCCTTTGTCGAGTTTCGCCTCGATGACTGAACCACGAGCTGGCATGTCTGGTGTCGATTTATATTCTTCGACTTCAGAAACGAGGAGAATCATCTCGAGCAATTCATCGATCCCTTCGCCTTTGATGGCAGAAATCGGAACGAAGATTGTTTCGCCGCCCCACTCTTCAGGGATGAGACCGAACTCTGTCAACTCTTGTTTGACACGGTCAGGGTTTGCCCCTTCTTTGTCCATTTTGTTGACTGCCACGATGATTGGAACGTTCGCTGCCTTGGCGTGCGAGATTGCTTCCTCTGTTTGTGGCATGACGCCATCGTCAGCCGCAACGACGATGATCGCGATATCTGTCACTTCGGCACCGCGGGCGCGCATCGTTGTGAAGGCTGCGTGACCTGGTGTATCGAGGAATGTGATTTTCTTATCGTTGACTTCAACTTGGTAAGCACCGATGTGCTGCGTGATTCCGCCCGCTTCTCCTGCGACGACTTTCGTGTTACGAATCGAGTCAAGAAGTGTCGTTTTCCCGTGGTCGACGTGACCCATGATGGTAACGACAGCTGGACGTTCTTCAAGGTCATATTGTGAGAAGTCGATCTCAACTGTTTCAAAGTCTGTCTCATCGACAACAACTTCTTTTTCAACCTCAAAGCCGAATTCTGCAGCGAGTAATTCAACCGTTTCATCATCAAGCGTTTGGTTGATGGTTGCCATGACACCGAGACCCATCAACTTCATGATGATTTCGTTTGGCTTTTTGTTCATTTTTGAGGCAAGGTCAGACACGCTGAGTACATCGTCATACTTGATGACGTTGCCCATCTCTGCCTCTTGCGCGAGACGTGCTGCTTTACGCTGACTTGTCTTCGAGTTTGGATCGGCTTCTTGTGGCACAGCCGCTTTTACCGGCTTGCCTTTGCCTTTCCCTTTTCCACGTTTTTTATTGCGTGGGTCGTTGTTTCGGTTGTCGTTACGATTTTGTCCACCGCGATTATTTTGACCGCCACGGTTCTGTTGTCCCGCTTGTGGACGTGGCGATTGTGCTTCTTTTTTCTCTTGCTTCGGCTCATTCGATGTTGACGTCGCTTTCGCTTCCGCTTGTTTTTCAGCACGATATTTTTCAGGATTGAACACACGGTCCAATTGTTTTACCGTTTCCTCATCGAGGACGGCCATATGGTTTTTCACCGGTTTGTTCAATTTTTCTAATTGAGTAATGACTTGTTTACTCGTTACATTCTGTTCTTTTGCAAATTCATAGACGCGTTTTCCCAAAGCATCCACCTCCGTTAATAGTTAAGAGAGAAGTTGCTTAAGCTTGTTCGCAAATCCGGATTCTGTCACCGATACGACGACACGCATGTCTTTACCGAGTGCGGCCCCGATTGTATAGCGATCGCTCACTTCAATCAATGGCACTTGATAAGACGCACATTTGTCAGTGACTCGTTTTTTCGTCGAGGCACCTGCATCTCCGGCTAGAATGACGAGCTTGGCACGACCCGCTCGTACATCCTTTAATACAAACTCTTCTCCCATCGTTACTTTCCTCGCTCGAGCAGCAAGGCCTAACAATGATTCCCACTGGCTCATGATTCGCCACCTGCGACAGCTTTCAACTGTTCATACAAGTCGTCGCTCGTCTTTACTTTCAAGTGATGGTCGAGCGTCCGTTTTTTCTCTGCTTGACGGACGACTTCGATATCTTTTGATAAGTATGCGCCACGACCGTTCACTTTACCCGTCTGATCGATGACCACGTCACCTTCAGGCGTCCGAACGACACGAATCAATTCTTTTTTCGGGAGCATTTCTTGTGTGACCACACACTTACGCAAAGGAAGTTTCTTTTGCTTCATGGTCATTCCTCTTCTTTCACCGCAGTCGTTTCAACTGTAGCATCTGATAAGTCTTGTTCTACTTCATTTTGAACAATTTCTGGTTCTGATTCAACTTTTTCAGTGAACGTATCGAACAAATCAAGTGCTTCGGCATCCGTTTCACTCTTGATATCGATTTTCCATCCTGTCAATTTCGCAGCGAGACGGGCGTTTTGACCACGTTTCCCGATTGCGAGTGACAATTGATAGTCAGGTACGACGACTGTCGTCGATTTTGCTGGCTCGTTGACATATACCGCAACGACCTGAGCCGGGCTGAGTGCGTTACGAACGAACTCTTTCGGGTCTTCAGACCAACGGACGATATCAATTTTCTCGCCGTTCAATTCGTCGACGATCGTTTGAACACGTTGTCCTTTCGGTCCGACACATGCGCCGACTGGGTCGACGATATCCGAATGTACAGCGATTTTCGAACGGTCACCCGCTTCGCGTGATACTGACATCACGTCCACTGTTCCGTTTGAAATCTCTGGAACTTCGAGTTCGAACAAACGGCGCAAAAGTCCCGGATGCGTACGCGAAACTTGAATCGCTGCACCTGAACCTTTCGTCGTTGAATCTACTTTTGTCACGTATACTTTGATGCGATCATGAATTTGGTATGACTCGTTCGGCATCTGTTCATTCGGTGTCAATACAGCTTCAATGTTGTTTTCGAGACCGATATAAAGGTTGCGTGGGTCAAAACGCTCCACGATCCCTGTCATGATTTCATCTTCTTTGTCAGCGAAGTGGTTGTAGATGCGTTCGCGTTCCGCTTCACGCATCTTCTGTGTGACGACTTGTTTTGCCGTCATCGCCGCGACACGTCCAAAATCACTCGGTGTGACTTCTTCTTTATGGAAATCGCCGAGCTCATAGTTCGGATCGATTTCATGTGCTTCTTCGAGTGAGAGCTGTTGGTCCGGTTGCGTGAGGCGCTCTACGACTTCTAACAAAGCGTAGACACGGATATCCCCCGTCACCTGATCAAACTCGACTTTCACGTGCTCGTTCGGGTTCGCCACGTTGCGGCGATACGCAGAAATGAGCGCTTGTTCGAGTGCATCGATAATGATATTTTTGTCGATTCCTTTTTCTTTGGCAATCTGATCGATTGTAGTGAGTAATTGTGGACCCATCTTCTTCCCTCTCCTTAACTAAACGTGACCGCTAAGCGGGCTTGTGCAATTTTGTCAACCGGTAGCGATACCGCTTTTTTTCTTGTCTTGATGCGTGTCTCGATCACGACCGTTTCCCCATCATATGCCGTCAAAATTCCTTCAAACTCTTTGGCACCATCGATCGGAGCGAACGTTTTCATGTAGACATTTTTGCCTACCGCACGTTCAAAATCGCTCGGCTTTTTCAGCGGACGCTCCGCACCAGGACTCGAGACATCAAGATAATAAGCCTGTTCAATCGGATCGGTTTCGTTTAGTTTTTCCGAGAGCTGTTCATTGATATTGACGCAATCGTCCAAATCGACGCCCCCCGGCTTATCGATATAGACGCGCAAGAACCAGTCTGGACCTTCCTTAACAAATTCCACATCGACCAATTCCATGTTTTCTCGTTCTACGATCGGCAACGCAATCGATTCAACGACTTCTGTTATTTTGGACACTCTCATCCCTCCTTCTGGCTTTTACATACAAGAAAGGAGTAGGGTTCCCTACTCCTTTCCGTCGTAGTATCCAACTTTGTTCGATACTAATATATCATATTTTCCCGATAAATCGCAACTTACACCCCAAAATCAAAGAATGAGAGTTGGTTCTCATCAGGCAGACCTTCGAGACATTTCATCGTATCGAGTGTCTCGATGACCGTTTTCGAAAGTTTCGCACGTTTCCGCAAATCTTCTTTCGAAAGGAACTGTCCTTCTTCCCTTGCTTCGACAATCGCTTTTGCCGCATTCGTTCCCAGTCCATCGACCGCGTTGAAAGGTGGAATCAGCGTATTGTCTTCAATCAAGAACTCTGTCGCACTCGACCGATACAAGTCGATGTTTTGGAACTTCATTCCCCGCTCGAGCATTTCGAGCGCAAGTTCGAGGACCGTGTGTAGCCCTTTATCCTTCGCTGTCGCATCGAACCCTTTTTCTCGAATATCCGACATCGCCTTACGAACGGCCTGGGGACCTTTGATCATCGCGGATAAGTCAAAATCTCCCGCTCGAACGGTAAAGTACGTCGCGTAGTACAGAATCGGATGATGTACTTTAAAGTATGCAATCCGGACCGCCATTAACACGTAGGCAGTCGCGTGTGCTTTCGGGAACATGTACTTGATTTTCTTACAAGACGAGATATACCATTCCGGCACGTCATTCTCTCGCATCTCGGACTCCATCTCTTCCGTGAGCCCTTTCCCTTTCCGGACGGATTCCATGATTTTAAAGGCGAATGACGGTTCGAGGCCCGCGTAAATCAGATAGACCATGATGTCATCTCGACAACCAATTACATCCTTCAGTTCGCACGTCCCGTTATAAATCAATTCGTTCGCGTTCCCGAGCCAAACGTCTGTTCCGTGGGATAGACCGGAAATTTGAACGAGCTCCGAGAACGTCGACGGTTTTGTCTCTTCAAGCATCTGACGAACGAATTTCGTCCCGAATTCTGGAATCCCGAGCGTCCCGGTTTTCGATTCAATCTGTTCTGGTGTCACCCCAAGCACTTCTGGTGAAGAAAAAATCTTCATGACTGTCGGGTCATCTGTCGGAATCGTCTTTGGATCGATACCAGACAAATCCTGTAACATCCGGATGACGGTCGGGTCATCATGCCCGAGAATATCAAGTTTCAATAAGTTGTCATGGATGGAGTGGAAGTCGAAGTGAGTCGTCTTCCATTCAGACGAATTGTCATCCGCCGGATATTGAATCGGGGAGATATCCGCGATATCCATATAGTCCGGTACGACGATGATACCCCCTGGGTGTTGCCCCGTCGTCCTTTTTACACCGGTGACCCCAGAAACGAGACGGTCGACTTCGGCGTTCCGGTAAATCTTATCGTTCTCGGTCGCATAGCCTTTCACGTATCCATAAGCCGTTTTGTCGGCAATCGTTCCGATTGTCCCGGCACGATAGACGTATTCTTCTCCGAACAGTACTTTTGTATAGGCGTGGGCATGCGGTTGATATTCACCTGAGAAGTTCAAGTCGATATCCGGTACTTTGTCCCCTTTGAAACCAAGGAATGTCTCGAACGGAATATCATGACCGTCTTTTTTGTACCACGTGCCGCACTCCGGACACTCCTTGTCTGGCAAGTCATACCCCGAACCGACCGATCCATCATTAAAGAAATGTGAGTGCTGACAGTTCGGACAGACGTAGTGAGGCGGTAGCGGGTTGACTTCGGTGATTTCCGTCATCGTTGCGACGAGACTCGACCCGACCGACCCCCGCGAACCGACCAGATATCCATCATCGAGTGATTTTTTAACGAGTTTATGTGAAATCAAATAAATGACGGCGAACCCGTGACCGATAATCGATTTGAGCTCTTTCTCAAGACGCGCCTCCACGATTTCAGGCAACTCGTCTCCATAGATGGAGCGAGCCATGTCGTAGCTCATATTCCGAACCTCATCATCTGCCCCTTCAATTTTAGGTGTGTACAAATCATCCGGGATGATTTGAATCGACTCAATCTGATCGGCGATTGCATTCGGATTCGTGATGACGATTTCACGCGCTAAATCGTCACCTAAAAACTTGAACTCTTCCATCATTTCTTTTGTCGTCCGGAAGTGCGCATGTGGTAATTCCTTACGCGTATTGATGAAGTTTGCCCCACCTTGTGTACGAATCAAGATTTCGCGATAAGACCGGTCGGACCGATCTAGATAGTGCACATTCCCTGTCGCACAAACCGGTAACTCGGCCTTCTCGGCGACACGAATGATGCGCTTAATGATTTCGCGGAGTTCTAATTCATTCGTCACAATCTCTTTATCAATCAAATGGTGGTAGAGTGCCGGGGGATGAATCTCGATAAAGTCATAAAATGACATCATCTTCTCGAGTTCATCATCCGACTTGTTCAAGGCGGCGTCAAAAATCTCCCCGTTATCACAAGCCGAACCAATCAATAATCCTTCTCGCCGTTTCACAAGCTCGGAACGTGGCATGCGTGCCATCCGATACAAGTAATCGATGTGAGATAAGGAGATGAGCTCGTATAAATGACGAAGTCCTGGCTTTTTGTTTTTCGCGTAGATGGTCGCATGGAACGGACGAATCTTCGACACGTCACTGCCGACTTTCGCGTTCAACGAGCGATGTGTCGTCATTTCGAACATCTGCTTAGCGAGATCGAGTAACTTCATGAGCAAATACGCCGTTGCTTCCGCATCGTAAATGGCACGGTGATGTTGTGTCAGTTCGATATCGAATCGCTTCGCGAGTGTATTGAGTCGATGATTCTTCAACGTCGGCATCAGCGTTCGAGCAAGTTCGAGCGTGTCGATGACCGGGTAATCGTCCGGTTCATGCCCACCACTACGGAGTGTCGCCTCGAGGAAGCCCATGTCGAATGACGCGTTATGGGCAACGAGAATGCTGTCGCCACACCACTCGACGAACTGTTTCGTGATCACTTCCGGGTCCGGTTGACCTTGAACCATGTCATCCGTGATTCCTGTCAATTCGATGGTGGTCGCTGACAAGGCATGTTTCGGGTCGGCGAACGCTTCAAACCGGTCAATGATTTCTCCGTCCTTGATTTTAACCCCAGCGAGTTCGATGATTTTATTGTAGACGGCAGAAAGTCCCGTCGTCTCGACATCGAAGACGACGTATGTCGCATCATCCAATGCCACATCGGTCGCATGATAAGCGACAGGGACACCATCGTTGACGACGTTCGCCTCGACTCCGTATAACACTTTGATATCATTTTTCTTCCCGGCGTAATAGGCTTCCGGGAACGCCTGAACTCCAGCATGGTCGGTAATGGCAATGGCACGGTGTCCCCATTTTGCGGCACGAGCGACGAGCGACGAGACATTTGTGACGGCATCCATTTGGCTCATCTGTGTATGCGCGTGAAGTTCGACGCGTTTCTCACCTTCCCATTCGTCACGTGGTGGTTCTACTTTCACTTCTTGAAGTTGAGATGCCATCATACATAGTTCGCGCATGAACGAATCATCTTCGACCCGACCGGCCGTTTGAATCCACATCCCTTTTTTGACGGCACTAAGCATACGGTCGTCATCGTCATCGCGTGCAAATACCTTCACAATCAATGAGTCTGTGTAATCCGTCATCTTGAACGTGAATAGTTTCTTACCACTCTTCAACTCTTTGCGCTCTGCTGAGAAGACGAGTCCACGAATCGCGACACGTCGTTCTTCCTCGATAATCGTCTTGATTGGGACAATCTCATCTTTAATGAGCGCACCCATCCGGATTTCTGTAATCGGTTCGTCGTTCGTTTCTGTTGCCTTGGCGAATTGGGCAGCCAGTGCCATTTTCGCTTGTTCGATATCTTCTTGAACGACCTGTTCGCGAAGGGCTTGATTTGCCTCAGCGTCTTCCGAAAATTGAGCCTGACACGGTTTTTTTGTGAACCCATAGGCACTATAGAGCGCCTGTACTTCTTGACAGAGCTCTTTGTCCACATAACTCGCCTCAGGTGCGGAACGCACCGGAATCATAAGTTTGTTCTGCTCGAATCGTGGCGAAACGGAGCCGAAATAACTGCGCATCGCGCCAGATACTTGGCTCAACTCGCTGACGATTCGTGGCCAATAGTCGATATAGTCTTGCTCGCTCCCACCCGCTACTGTCGAGAACCGAGCGTACACCTCATCCGCAAACGTTGCATAACGGCTTTCTAGTCGACTCATGAACAATTGATGCACGTCGTATGGCAATACTGCTGGAAATGAAAAATAGAACGTCCACGTCCGTCGCTTCTTATTGACGACGAGTCGTGAGAGTTCGGCCTGATCAAACAGGTCCGTCTCGGTCGTGATCCCAAGGTCACTTAATAATAATTGCATCTTTTGATTTGCTTCCACGGGTCCGTCTTTCCCCCTTTATGCCAATTCGACAAATGAAGGTGACCGCTTCCGCTGTCACCTTCATCCATTAATGAACTTCGCTAAATTTTGAAGCGATGACTTCTTTCAATTCATCGATTGATGTTTCAATCACTTCACCTGTTGCACGTACTTTCACTTCAACGATGCCTTCGCCAGCTTTTTTCCCGACGTTCACGCGAATCGGGAGTCCGATCAAATCTGCATCGGCAAACTTTACGCCCGCACGTTCTTTCCGGTCGTCGAACAAGATATCGTATGTTTGACCGAGCTCTTCATAAAGACGGTTCGCCAACTCGACTTGCGTCTCATCTTTTGCGTTGATTGCAATCAAATGGAGATCGAACGGCGCTACGTTACGTGGCCAAATGATTCCACGGTCGTCGTGATGTTGTTCGACGATGGCTGAAAGTGTGCGTGACACCCCAATGCCGTAGCAACCCATGATGAGTGGTTCGGCACGACCCTCTTCGTTGAGGAATGTCGCACCCATCGCTTCTGAATATCGTGTTCCGAGTTTAAATACTTGTCCCACTTCAATCCCACGAGCAAAACGAACCGGACCGGACTCATCCGGTGCCAAATCGCCTTCGACAACGAAACGTAAATCGTGGTATGTCATCTCGGCAAGGTCGCGCGCAGCATTTACACCCGTGTAGTGTGTGTTCGCCTCGTTAGCACCACAGACAGCATCCACTAAGTATTTGACCGCATAGTCGGCAACGACTTTGACTGGAGCGTTAATCGGTCCGAGTGTACCTGGTGCACAGTTGAACAACTCAACGATTTTCGCTTCTTCTTCGAGTTGAATGTCGAGTCCACCGAGTGCGTTCTTCACTTTGACTTCATTCGCTTCGTGGTCGCCACGAACGATTGCCATGACGGTTTCGCCATCCACGTTAAACAAGACAGATTTGATTGTCGTCTTCGGATCCACATTCAAGAATGCCGCCACGTCCTCAATCGTACGATTTTCTTCCGTGTTCACTTTTTCGAGGGGACGAACGTCAGCTTGTTGCATCTCATAACGGTCGAGCGTTTCGGCCATCTCGATATTCGCCGCATAGTTCGACGTGTCCGTGTAGACAATTGTATCTTCACCAATATCCGCAAGCGCTTGGAATTCATGCGTGTCTTTCCCGCCGATTGCCCCAGAGTCTGCGACGACCGGACGATACTTCAGTCCTGTACGGTCGAAGATACGTGAGTAGGCATTATACATGTTGGTATATTCTTCATCTAAGTCTTCTTGTGTCGCGTGGAATGAATAGGCGTCTTTCATCAAGAATTCGCGTCCGCGCAGCAATCCAAAACGTGGTCGACGCTCATCACGATACTTCGTTTGAATCTGGTACAAGTTCATCGGAAGTTTTTTATACGAGTTGAGCTCGTCTCGGACGATCGATGTAATCAATTCTTCGTGTGTCGCACCTAGTGCGAAGCGACGGTCATGACGGTCCGTCAAGCGCATCAACTCAGGACCGTAAATACCCCATCGTCCTGTCTCTTCCCAAAGTTCTGCCGGTTGGATGGCAGGCATCAATAGCTCTTGAGCTCCGGCACGATTCATCTCTTCACGGATGATCGTTTGGATGTTGTGTAACACTTTATGTCCGAGTGGAAGATAAGAATAAATTCCTGCCGCATTTTGACGGATGAATCCTCCACGGACGAGGAGTTGATGGCTGACTGCTTCCGCGTCAGCCGGCACTTCTCTCAATGTAGGCATGAGCAATCTAGATTGTTTCATACAGTTCAACGTTTCCCTTCTCTACAAACAGCTTATTTAAAGAATGATTGAATGTCGTTCCAAGTGACAATCAACATTAAAATCATCAAGAGTGCGAATCCGATAAAGTGGACGAATCCTTCCTTTTTCGGATCGATTGGACGTCCGCGTACCGCTTCGAACAAGAGGAAAATCAAACGTCCTCCGTCTAACGCTGGCAATGGGAGCAAGTTGAAGATGGCAAGGTTGACGGAGAGAAGCGCTGTCCAATTCAACAGCATGATCAAACCGCTCGCCGCTACTTCATCTGTCATCCGTACAATCCCGACCGGACCTGCTAGTTGATCGACACCGACTTGTCCTGTCACCAAATCACCGACCGCAGAGAAGATCAGCGTCGACATCGTCCATGTCGTTTCCGCCCCCGTCGTCACGGCTTTGACCGGTGATCGTTCGAGCGCGTTCGTGACACCAAGAATCCCGACCGTCTCTCCGTTTTGTTCGACTGCTTGTGGTGTAAGGGTGACAGTTGCTTCCTCTCCATCACGGACATACGTGACTTCCGTAGGGGTGTCCGCGCGGTCTTCTAAAGCAGATCGCAAGTCGAGCCAATCGGTAATCGGCTCGCCTTCAATCGAGACGATTTCATCCCCACTCATCAAACCAGCCTCATCAGCGGCTGAATCCGGTTGAACCGTACCAATTTGACCATCGTTCGTTGGGGTTCCTTGAACGAGCCCAACAATGATGAGCAAGATGAACGCCAAGACAAAGTTCATCGCCGGACCGGCTGCGATGGCCAAGACACGCTTCCAAACCGACTGGGCCCCAAACGTTCGATCATACGGTGCAATTTGAATTTCCATCCCTTGGTCGACAAGGAGTGTGTCTCGCTCTAATGAATAGACCCGCACTTCCTCATCGATGAGAAGTTGAACTTTCAACTCATGTGTCGAATCGAACTTATCGACGGTTCCGACGACATGGACATCTGTAGCCGTGTCCGGTTGGAAGTAGACACGATCGACCGTCCCCTGTTCAGTGAGACGAAGTCCGACATGCTGACCCGCTCGGACTTCAATCGGTTCAAAATCTTCTCCGGCCATTTTGACGTAGCCACCGATTGGTAAAAGACGAATGGTATAGAGCGTTTCATTTTTACGGAATGAAACAATTTTTGGACCGAATCCGATTGCAAACTCGTGACAGAGAATGCCTGCCCGTTTCGCCATGACGAGGTGTCCCCATTCGTGTACCGAAATGAGAACGCCAAACATCAAAACGATGGCGATAAAAGTCGTCATGATTTATTCCCCACCTTCAATTCCTTGCTGAATCTGTTGACGTACTGCTTGGTCAACTTCTAGAATTTGCGCGAGCGTCGGCTCGGCAATGACCTCATGTCGAGCCATCGCTTCTTCGACGAGTCGTTCAATCTCTAAAAACGTGATCTGACCGTTCAAGAATAGGTCCACTGCCACTTCATTGGCTGCATTCAAGACGGTCGGCATGGAACCACCGGCTCTTCCTGCTTCGAACGCTAACCGGAGTGCCGGGTAACGATTGAAATCAGCCTCTTCAAAATGCAGCTTTCCGATTTCCTTCAAGTTTAACCGCTTATTCCCCTCGATTTCAAGCCGCTTCGGTCCCGATAGCGCATAAAGGATCGGACCACGCATATCCGGGTTTCCAAGCTGGGCCATCACGGCAGCATCTTTAAATTCGACCATCGAATGAATAATCGATTCACGATGCAAGATGACTTCAATATCATTATAATCGATATCGAACAGCCAGTGTGCCTCGATGACTTCCAAACCTTTGTTGAACATCGTCGCCGAATCGATTGTGATTTTTGCTCCCATTGACCAGTTCGGATGATTCAGTGCGTCTTCAACAGTCACATCAGCCAGCTCATCACGTGAACGATCACGGAAACTACCGCCTGAAGCCGTTAGAATAATCTTTGATACATCTTCTCTTCGTTCCCCGTTCAAACATTGATAAATCGCGGAGTGTTCACTGTCGACAGGCAATAGGTTGACCCCATGTTCTTTCACGGCCGCTTTGACAAGATGTCCTGCGGTAACGAGTGTTTCCTTGTTGGCGAGTGCAATATCTTTCCCTGCTTGAATCGCCGCAAGCGTCGGTTCGAGTCCAACTGCTCCAACGACTGCCGTCACGACGATGTCAGCCCGTTCTGCCGTCGCACACTCTTTCAGCCCCTCCGGTCCAATAAAATAGAGAGGTTCATATGTAAGACGTGGCTTCAACTGTTCGAGTACTTCGATACTCGTTGCCGACACATATTTTGGTCTAAGTCGATTGATCCATTCCGTGGCGACATCGACGTTCGTTCCGAACGCATACGCCTCAAGTTCAAACAGGTCGGGGTGCTGTTCGATGACGTCACAAGTTTGAACGCCAATCGAACCAGTCCCACCAATTAAGCTAATTCGCTTCATTTCGACACTCCTTTTTAAAGCAGATTAAACACCCAAATGACGGTAAAGACCGCAATCATACTATCAAACCGGTCTAAAATGCCACCATGTCCTGGTAACAGGTGACCCGAATCTTTGACTCCATACTGGCGCTTATAAGCAGACTGCACCAAATCTCCGAGCTGTCCGACTACCGCCACGACAATCGCTAAAATGACGACCTCAATTATCGGCAAGATCGGATCAATCCAGACGAAGATGATACCGAGTACAATCGCAGACACAATGCCCCCAATCGCCCCTTCAATCGTCTTGTTCGGACTAATCGATGGCCATAATTTGGCTTTCCCGAATGCCTTTCCGGTAAAATATGCTCCCGAGTCCGTCGCCCAAATCATAAACAAGATCAGCAACACTTTCGATAGACCGTCCTCAGAGAGCCGGACTAACGCAAAACTAGAGAAACCGACGACCAAATAGACCGCTGAGACGAAGTAAAAACTAGCGTCTTCATACGTGAACCGATTTTTCGTGACCACTGTCCAAAACAGCAACAGCACGAGCCCTAAGACGAGCCATTGTTCAATCGAGAACGGAAGTTCATCCGTGACAACCTGATTCTCAATCAATAATAAGAGGAATGGGAACGCCACGAGGAGCGCTGTCACCAAGAACGGAAACGCCAACAGCTTATGCTGTCGCATCAACGTGAATTCACTCAATCCGATGAGTGCTAAAATCCCCATCAATGAAACAAATGCATTTCCTCCAAGCGCAATTACCGTGATGAAGATGGCTCCTGCCCATAGTCCTGTAATAATACGTGTCTTCATGTTACACCCCACCAAAACGTCGCGTGCGCGCGTTGTATGATTCAATCGCTTCTACAAAATGCTCACGCTTAAATTCCGGCCACAATACTTCTGTGAAATGAAGTTCAGCATATGCGCTTTGCCATAATAAAAAGTTAGAGAGTCGTTGTTCCCCGCTCGTCCGAATAACGAGATCCACGTCTTGAACGTGTGTCATGAGTCGTTCACCAATCATACGGTCATCGATATCGTCTGCCTGAACCAAACCGGACTGAACGTCTCCTGCAATGCTGCGCATCGCTTGAACGAGCTCATCCCGTCCCCCGTAGTTGAGTGCGAAGACAAGATTCAACCCTGTGTTCGCAACGGTCCGTTCTCTCGCCTCGTTAACGGCTTCTCGTGTCTCTCGTGGGAGTTTCGACGTATCTCCCGCAACGAGCACTCGTACATTCTGTTCGTGGAGTTCTTTCAAATCGGTCTCCAAAAACTGTTTCGGTAGTTTCATCAAGAATGAGACTTCCTCTTCCGGACGAGTCCAATTCTCTGTAGAGAACGCATAAAGCGTCAGAGACCGAATCCCGAGTTCTTGTGCTGTTCGTACCGCTTCCCGGATGGACTTCATCCCTTCCCGGTGACCCATGATGCGAGGGAGACCACGTTTTTTGGCCCAGCGTCCATTTCCATCCATAATGATGGCTACGTGCTCAGGAACACTTAACTCCGCCTCGATTTTCGTTTTAGGATTCACCCATTTAAACATTCTGTTATCCTCCTGATTGTATGAAAGAAGGACCCTCTCAGAAAAAGGGTCCCCACACAGCTTTTTGGTATACCACTTCCGTGATTACACTTCCATGATTTCTTTTTCTTTAATTGCTGCAGATTCATCAATCTTCTTGATATACGAATCCGTCAACGTTTGAACGTCATCTGCATATCCGCGGAGATCGTCTTCTGTTAACTCGCCATCTTTCTCGAGTTTCTTCAAGTTTTCATTTGCGTCACGACGAACGTTACGGACAGCGACTTTCGCTTCTTCTGCGTATTTTTTCGTGACTTTAACTAATTCTTTACGACGTTCTTCCGTCAATGCAGGAATCGCCAAACGAATGACCGTACCGTCAGATGATGGAGACAAGCCGAGGTCTGCCTTTTGAATCGCTTTCTCTACTTCAGAAACCATTGACTTATCCCATGGTTGAATCAAAAGTAGGCGCGCTTCTGGTGTATTGATGTTTGCCACTTGATTGAGTGGTGTTGGGACACCATAGTAATCAACTTGGACAGGATCCAAAATCGATGCGCTGGCACGGCCAGTGCGAAGCGTTCCAAAATCACGTTTAAGTGAAGAATGCGCTTTTTCCATTTTTTCTTCAGCTGTTTTCAATACTTCTTTGACACTCATGAATTGACTCCTCCTACTACCGTTCCGATATGTTCCCCGAGAACGACACGTTTAATGTTACCTTCTTCAAGCAATGAGAATACAATCAATGGAATGTGGTTGTCCATACAAAGTGACGTTGCTGTCGAGTCCATGACTTGAAGTCCATCCTTTAAGACGTCAAGATAAGACAACGTATCGTACTTCACTGCCGTCGCGTCCAATTTCGGATCAGCTGAATAGACGCCGTCCACATTGTTTTTACCCATTAAGATGACATCAGCTTCGATTTCAGCCGCACGGAGGGCAGCTGTCGTGTCCGTTGAGAAATATGGGTTTCCTGTGCCGGCCGCAAAGATAACGACGCGTCCTTTTTCAAGATGACGCATTGCGCGACGACGAATGTATGGTTCAGCAACTTGTCGCATTTCAATTGATGTTTGGACGCGCGTTTGGACACCGTACGTTTCAAGGCTATCTTGAAGAGCAAGTGAGTTCAATACAGTTGCGAGCATACCCATGTAATCTGCGTTTGCCCGATCCATCCCGAGTTCACTACCCGTCTTTCCACGCCAAATGTTTCCGGCACCTACAACAACGGCGACTTCTACACCCATCTCGATCAATTCTTTAATTTGACTTGAGATTGAGTTTACAATGTTAGGGTCGATCCCGTAACCTTGATCTCCAGCGAGCGCTTCTCCACTCAATTTTAACACAATTCGTTTATATTTCGGTTCCATAACTTTGCCTCCTCTTGCTTGAAAAAAGGGAACACGCTCCCTTAACGAACTAACTCAAGGTTATACAGACGTGTTCCCATTTTTAGTTGCATCACTGATTGTGACACAGATTATTTTTTAAGTTGGTTCATAACTTCTTCAGCAAAGTTCTCTTCACGTTTCTCCATACCTTCTCCTACTTCGAAGCGTACGAACGAGTTGATTTTTCCGCCTTTTGATTCTACGTACTTACCAACTTTGAAGTCGCTGTCTTTTACGAACGTTTGGTCAACGAGGCAGATTTCCTCGAAGTACTTGTTCATACGACCAGCAATCATCTTCTCAACGATGTTAGCAGGCTTGCCTTCGTTAAGTGCTTGCTCAGTCAAGACTTTCTTCTCGCGGTCGATTTCTTCAGCTGATACTTCATCGCGTGTCGCGTAAAGTGGACGTGCTGCAGCAACGTGCATTGCAACGTCTTTAGCAACTGTTTCGTCAGATGTGCCGTCGATTACAACGACTGACCCGATGCGACCACCCATGTGGAGGTACGTACCGAATACTGCATCGTCAGCTTTTTCAAGAACAGCTACACGACGGAGTGAGATTTTCTCTCCGATTGTCGAAGCTTCTTCTTGAATGTACGTTTCAAGTGTTTTACCTGCTTCGTACTCAGCCGCGAGTGCAGCTTCTGCAGTTGTTGCGCCTGATGCGAGTACTGCTTTTGCTACGTTGTTTACGAGTGTTTGGAACTTCTCGTTCTTCGCAACGAAGTCTGTTTCTGAGTTGATTTCGACGAGCACAGCTTTGTTGCCTTCAACTGCTACTGCTGTCAAACCTTCAGCGGCGATACGATCACCTTTTGCTGCTGCTTTAGCGATTCCTTTTTCGCGAAGGAAGTCGATTGCTGCTTGCATGTCACCGTCTGTTTCAACGAGTGCTTTTTTGCAATCAAGCATTCCTGCTCCTGTTTTTTCACGAAGTTCTTTTACCATTGCTGCTGTAACTGCCATCGGAAATTCCTCCTTGTAAAACTAACGAATTTTAAGAAAAAGCACAGGGCTTTTTGATTACATGTCCTAAAAAAAGGTGATAAAAGGCTTTCCCTTTATCACCTATTGTCTCACTGATTACTCAGCTTCTGTAGCTTCAGCTTCTGTCGCTACAGCTTCTTCAGCAACTTCTTCTTCACCTTGCTTCGCTTCGATGATTGCATCTGCCATCTTAGAAGTGAGCAATTTAACTGCACGAATTGCATCGTCGTTCGCTGGGATTACGTAGTCGATTTCGTCTGGGTCACAGTTTGTGTCGACAATCGCAACGATTGGGATGTTCAATTTGTGAGCTTCCGCAATTGCGATACGCTCTTTACGTGGGTCAACGATGAAGAGGGCGTCAGGCACACCAGGCATATCCTTGATTCCGCCGAGGAACTTCTCAAGACGAGTCATTTCTTTCTTCAAGATGATGACTTCTTTCTTAGGAAGTACTTCGAACGTGCCGTCTTCTTCCATTTTTTCGAGTTGCTTCAAGCGGTTGATACGCTTTTTGATTGTTGAGAAGTTAGTGAGTGTTCCACCCAACCAACGCTCGTTAATGAAGAACATTCCAGAACGGATTGCTTCCTCTTTGATTGTATCTTGAGCTTGTTTTTTCGTACCAACGAAGAGGACGTTTCCGCCTTCTGCCGCGAGTTCACGAACAAAGTTGTAAGCTTCGTCTACTTTTTTGACCGTCTTTTGAAGGTCGATGATGTAGATCCCGTTACGCTCTGTGAAGATGTATTTCGCCATTTTTGGGTTCCAACGGCGTGTTTGGTGACCGAAGTGTACACCAGCTTCAAGCAATTGCTTCATTGAAATTACTGCCATGATAAATTTCCTCCTTGTGGTTTAAAAAAGTCCTCCGCCTCGTTCATTGTTGTATTCCGACCTTTCGGCACCGAGGAATATCATCCCGAGACGTGTGTGATGTGTTTAACACCGAGAATTACTATAGCATATGTCACGAAATCCGGCAACTCTCACTTTTTACGAAGTTTCGCATAAAGCGCAAGCTCGCCCTCGCCTTTTCCGAGGATACGGGCAGCGTCCCGCACGGAATGTCGCAACAAGACATCGTCCACGTCGATTGACGCGGACGGGGTCGTCTCTTCTGTCGCCTCTACGACCGTTTGGACGGACTCATTGACAGGGAGCGATGAAGCTTCTTCCTGTTGAACCACGTTCGAACGTTCAACGGGTTCTTGAACAACGAGGTCGTTCATCGACTCCATGAATGAAAGAAGCAACGTTTCGGTCTCTTGCTTCTCTCGTTCGAGCCGTTCGACTCGTTCCTGAAGCGCTTGGACTTGTCGGTAGCCGAATAAAAAACCGTAAGCAACCAAACAAGCTGTGATCACATATACAATATACACTTGTTCATCTCCTTACGATGTCTTTTCTTCTAAATAGGACCGACCGAGCGCGTGTTTTAATGTCTTCAACGCTTTGGAATGAATTTGCGAAATCCGTGATGTTGACAGTTCGAGCACTTCCCCAATCTCCGTCAACGTCAGTTCGTCAAAGTAAAACAAAGAGACGACGAGTCGTTCTTTTTCGGATAAATGGTCGACTTCTGCTGCCAGCACATCAATCAATTCGCGTTGCAACAACGTATCTTCTGGCTTTTCAGAATCCGGGTCGAAATACGTGACAGACATGACTTTTCCTTCTTCTTGCAACGTCACGGCCTCATCAATCGACAACATATTGGCAAAGTACCCTTCCGCCATCGTTCGTTCGATTTCTGCAATCGGTAAGTCGCATGCCGAAGCTAACTCGCTCTTCGTTGGAGCACGATGTAACGACTGTTCAAGCTGTTCTGCCACCTGATCGATTTTTTTCACTTTTTCTCGAACCGACCGAGGTAACCAATCCACTTTTCGTAAACCGTCGATAATGGCTCCACGAATCCGAAACGCAGCATACGTATCAAATTTATTATTGTGCTCTGGATCATATTTCATAAGGGCATCGTACAATCCCATGTAACCCAAACTTTTCAATTCGTCGCGTTCGACGCTCTTTGGAAGCGTCACGATCATCCGTTGTACGTGGTAGTGGATGAGAAACTCGTAATGTGCTAGTAATTCGTTTGCTGTATCCATATCACGGTCCATATTCCAGCGATCCCACAACTGTGTAAGATGAGTCGTCATGTCGATCCCCCCTTATAGTTCTTTCGTACCCACGCTCACCGTCCGAATCGATAAGACAGATGTTGCGACATCAAACTCGATTGTCCGCCCGTTATGTCCGCCACAATCTTCTGCCACGAGCGGAATACGATGGACTTTTAATGCTTGGCGGATGGCCTCGGCGTTTCGCTCACCGATTCGCATCGCCTCGTTCTCATATTTAAACTGAAACATCTGAGCGCCGCCTGCCATCTTTGCTTGAAGCCGTGTGGCCCCTTCTCGTTTCAATGAATGCACGAGTGTATCAATGGCTGTATCTGCGTATTTTCCTACTTCAATCGTCTGGTTCTTACGAGCAATCGTCGAGTCCGGCAACATGACATGTGCCATCGCTGCCAATTGGAGGCGGGTGTCATATAAAATGACACCCACACATGACCCGAGTCCGGCTGTACGTAACCGATTTGGTGCGGTCGTCTGCTTCCATTCGGCAATGCCGATTTTTAATACATCAGCCATTGCCAAGCAACCGTTCTTGAATCCGTTTGAGCGACCCATGTGTTGGTAGGAACAACACATGTCCTGCACTTACTTTTTGATCAATCATAAATGTCGTGTCGATATAGAGCGCCGCGTCTTCCTCAGGTTGTACAGACGTGACGACAAATTCAACAATCGAACCTGCCATATCGATGGCCGTTGCCGGCACTTGAATCATAATCGGTGTCTGTAACCAGTCACCTAGCGCTCGCGCATAAGCACCGCTCATAATATTCCCGACCTCTTCCCAAGCCGATTGGCCGAGCTCATCAAAAGAATCAAATGAATATGGCATCCCAATCAAGGTCGAAACCATTTGCTCGGCATCTTCCACGGCGAACAAAATGAGGATCATTCCACGAATATCACCATCTAATTCCAACAAGACCGAGGCAACATGTCGTTCCGGACCGCCGACTCGCTCTGGTAAATAGGTGATCGGTTCCATTTCGGCAGAAGACACGGTAATGTTCACCGGTTTCGAAAGCATTGCCGACAAGGCAGTCGCCGCATGTCCAGACCCTATATTTCCCAGTTCCTTTAACAGGTCTTGTTCAAACTCACTCAGCATACTGTTCCTCAAACAACGCATTCGCATCGAGTAAAGAGAAGAGTTTATCTTCTCCTTTTGCGATGGCTGTCAGATGTGCCGAGAGCATATCGCGACTCGATTCCGGAATCGGTTCGATTCGTACTTCGTCGCTTTCCACGACCTCATTCGCACGGTCGACGATAAATCCGGCATCTCCTTGATTCAACGAGGCGATCAGGATGCGCGTTTCATCCGTTGGTTCGATTTCTTCGTAGCCGAGTCGCAAGCGAAGGTCGATGACCGGCGTGACGACACCACGAAGGTTGATGACCCCTTTCACATGTGACGGTGCGTTCGGCACTCGTGTGATCGGCTGAAGTCGCTCGATTGAACGGACCGACTGTACGTCGATCCCATACGTATTTTCTTCAAGTGAAAAGACTACCCATTTCTGTTCCATCAATATTCCTCCTTAAAAGAGATCGTTACTATCTACGATAAGGGCGACGCGACCGTCACCAAGAATGGTCGCACCAGAGATAGCTGGAATCCCTTCAAGATACGTACCGAGCGGTTTCATGACAATTTCTTGTTGACCGATCAAATCGTTGACGACGACGCCGACGAGTTTGTTGCCTTTTCGAACGACGACGACCGGGAATTGCGACTTCGTCTCTGATTCGATGCCAAACATTTCTTTCATGTAGACGAGTGGGACCAGTTGACCACGGAAGTCGAAGACTCGCTCACGGTGTGCTGTCAAAATGTCCGCTTCATCAAGTAATGTCGTCTCAAGGATCGATGTCAATGGAATCGCATACGATTCCTCTCCCACTTGAACGAGCATCGCCGAGATGATAGAGAGGGTGAGCGGTAAGCTGACCTGGAACTTCGTGCCTTGTCCCCCAACCGTCTCTAGAGAAACGACCCCACCGAGTGACTCGATTTTATTTTTGACGACATCCAGTCCGACACCGCGTCCTGACAAGTCAGTGACCACGTCTGCCGTCGAGAAGCCCGGAGCAAAGATCAGCATCGCCAATTCGTTCTCAGACATCGTCGTCGCTTCTTCATCTGTGATCACGCCGCGCTCCAACGCTTTCGAGCGAACCTTGTCGACGTTGATGCCGGCACCGTCGTCCTCGATTTCAATGAAGACTCGGTTTCCGCCGTGATACGCACGGAGTGCAAGCATACCCTGCTCCGGTTTTCCGGCTTGAAGACGTACTTCCGGACGTTCGATGCCGTGATCGATGGCGTTACGGATCAAGTGGACGAGCGGATCGCCAATTTCATCGATGACCGTGCGATCGAGTTCTGTTTCAGCACCTGAAATGTCCAACTGGACTTTTTTATGAATCTCTTTTGCGACCGAACGCACCATTCGTGGGAAGCGATTGAACACTTGTTCGATTGGCATCATCCGGAGGGTCAAGACGAGTGATTGTAACTCGTTCGTTCCCCGCTTGATTTTTTCGACCGTTTCATTCAATTCTGGTTGACCGACTTCGTCCGCCAGGCGCTCAAGGCGTCCACGGTCGATAATGAACTCTTCAAACAAGTTCATCAGACGATCAATTCGTTCTAAGTTAACGCGAATCGTTTTTGCTTGTGCTTGAGCGGCTACTTGCTCTTTCGTATCTTTCGCTTCTTCCTTGTCCGAGGTAGCTTGAACGACAGGTTCAGGTGCAATCGTCTCCGCTGTCACAGCGACTTCTGGCTCACTGACCGCTGTTTCTGTAAACGCATTGACTTCGACGCGCTCCACTTCCGATACTTGAGCGATGGCATGTTCAATCACTTCTGCCGTCTCTTGTGACAAGAATAAGACGTCGAACGACAAGTCAAATTGCTCTTGTTCGATTTCTTCTGTCTCCGGATGTGTGCTGACGACCTCACCTAGTTCTTGAAGGCGATCGAATACCATATACGCACGGGCCGCTTTCAAGACGACCGCGTCAGACAGTTTGACTGTGATTTGATACGCCTCAAAGCCTGTCTGTTTGGCTTGCTCGATGACCGAGTTCGTATATAAATCAATCTCAAACGTGCTCGTCTCTGAAGTTTTTTCGACTGCGACTTCTTTCCCACCGATGAAGGATTGGAATGCGGCGACCGTTTCTGATACATCCACGTTCGCGCCTTGTCCTCCGCTTTCGATGTCCGCAATCATGTCTTCCATCTGTTCCATGGCGATGAACATCGTATCCAACAAGAGTTGGTTACTTTCCTTTTTGCCGCCACGGACGAGGTCGAGCGCGCTCTCCATCTCATGTGTCAAGTTGGCAACGCGTTCGTACCCCATCGTCGAAGACATCCCTTTTAGCGTGTGTGCCGACCGGAAGATCTCCTGTACAACATCCGCCCCACCCGATTGTTCTAATTTAAGTAACTGTGTGTTGATCGATTGGATATGTTCTTGGGATTCATCTAAAAACAACCCTAAGTATTCATTCACGTCCATCTCATTTGCCTCCCTGTCGTTATACTCGGTTCCACTGTTTTCGTAAGTTCCCCATCAAACGGTCCATCAAGTGACGTGGTTTCGGAGGCGTACCCGTAAGCGTTGTCAAAATTCGTTCGAGGCGCCAGCTAATATCACTCTTTCGGTTGTATTGATAAAACGGGACTTGGGCGATGACTGCCTTTCTGACAGATGAGTCGTCTGGTAGAAAGCCGAGGAATCGAATCGTCTTATTTAAAAACTGTTTACATGCGACTTCCATCCGTTCGAAACATTGAAGGGCTTCCTCACCGGACTGGGCTCGGTTGACGATGACGCCAAGCGGTAAGTCCGGGTACTGATGGTGCACCAGTTTCGTATATGCATAACCGTCCATTAGCGAGGTAGGTTCTGGAGTCAAAATCAAGAACATCTCATCGCAACCCGCGATGAATTGGAGTGAGGTGTCCGTCGCTCCAGCCCCCATATCGAACAGGACATAATCATATTCGGTCAATACTTCGAGTTCTCGCATGAGAAATTGCATGTCATCATCTGAGAGATGGACGAGTTGGTCCTGCCCACTCCCTCCATGTAATATATCGACACCATATACATTTTTCTGAACAGCTGCAGCCAATGGAATACGAGCTTTGACGGTCTCGATCATCGTTCTGGACTTCATGGCATTCATCAAGATGTGCACATTGGCCATTCCGATGTCGAAGTCGACAATCAACACTCGTTTTCCGAGTTCAGCTAGGGCGATGGCCGTGTTTACACAGACGTTCGTCTTTCCGACCCCACCTTTCCCACTCGCAAAGGCGATTGTCGTCGGATGGGCATCATTGATAGCTCTTAAACGCCTTGCTTGGTCCATCTTGCCCACCCTTCTTTCTCAAACAGTCGTTTCGTCAACGCGTCCGCTTGTCCCCGAATCAGATCGTCCGGCACTTCTTGGCCGTCTGTCATCCAGGCGACCGGAAGACCGCTCTTTTTCACCATGCGGTACATCGCGTGGATATCACTTGTCTCGTCCGCCTTCGTAAAAATGAGTGAGCTAAGAGGCAATGATTCGAATTGCGAATAGATCATATCCATGTCCTTCGTTTTGGATGTCAAACTCAAAACGAGCGAAAGGCTTGTTTCAGTGAAGTCGTGATGTTCATGAAACTGTTCGACGTAAGCCGGATCGCGGAAATTTCGTCCCGCCGTGTCGATTAGCACGATGTCTTTACGAGCAAACAATTGCTTGGCACGCTTGAAGTCATGAAAGTCATATGCCACTTCCACCGGAATACTCATGATTTCAGCATACGTCTTCAACTGTTCGATGGCAGCGATTCGGTACGTGTCGGTCGTGATCAATCCGACCGTTTTGCCTTCCGTCAGTTTAAAGTGCGCCGCAAGTTTGGCGAGCGTGGTCGTCTTGCCGACCCCCGTCGGTCCAACGACCATAACATATCGTTTAGCTTCAGGCGGTTCAATGAACGACGATTTGACTTGTTCGTACACGAAACGTTCAGCTTCTTCTACAGATTTTGTCGTGTAGTATAGTTCGTTCAGCGTTTCCTCCCACGACTCATCCGCAAAGGATTCAGTCGAGAGCAGCGATTCGACGTGTTGCAACGAGGCGTGTAGTCTCGGTCCCGCTCCTCCGATCACACGTGGTGGCGTCTGCGTCACGACAGGTGGTGTTGGTGCTGTCCGAACAGGGACAGGCTGTCGTGGCTTTGTGACGACTTGCTCTTTTTCGAGGGCTGCGATGACCTCCACTTGCTTTGACGCAAAGAGACCGAACCATCCTGTCTTCACTTGTCGTGAGTTGAGGATGACCGCTTCGTCTCCGAGCTCTTGTTTCACTTTCGCCATCGCATCAGCCATGGTCTTCGCCGTAAACTTTTTAATCTGCATGTTAAATCACCCCAATACTTTTCACTTCGACGGAACTGAGTAATTCGTTATAAGCCAATACCGGCACATCTGGATAATACCGTTCGAGTAATTGACGAACGAACAGACGAATCGTTGGGGAACATAAAATCACAGCCGATGCCCCATATCGTTCAAACATCGACAGTTGTTCGCCAGTGCGCTCGATAATCTCTCGAGCTTGCTCTGGGTCGAGCGCCAAATAGTTCCCGAACTCCGTTTTCTGAACCGCGTCTTGCACCGTCTGTTCCGTCTGTCCGCCGAGTGTCACGACGTAAAGGGGACCTTCAGGTGGTTTGACTTGATCGGTCAATTGACGGGACAAGCCTTGACGGCAATACTCTCCTAAGATTTCCGCATCTTTCGTCACTTTTCCGTAGTCTGCCATCGTCTCGAACAGAAGCGGCAAGTTTCGAATGGAAACACTTTCTTGGAGTAAGTGGCGTAACACTTTCTGAATTTCGCCAATCGAAAGGACTGACGGCGTCACGTCCTCGACGAGAACCGGATGCGTCTCTTTCAGGTGCTCGACGAGTTGTTTCGTCTCTTCCCGACCGAGTAAATCTGCCGCATGTTTCTTCAACGTCTCGGTCAAGTGAGTCGCGACAACAGAAGGCGGATCAACGACGGTATACCCGCTCATTTCTGCCCGAGTTCGTGTTTCTTCATCAATCCAAAGGGCAGGAAGACCGAATGCTGGTTCCGTTGTTTCAATTCCATATACCTCAGGGTCTTCGATGCCCGGGCTCATCGCCAAGTAATGATCCAGCAATAGCTCTCCCTCTGCAACGACGTTCCCTTTGACTTTGATTCGGTACGCGTTCGGTGATAACTGCAAGTGATCGCGAATCCGGACCGTCGGTAAGATGAAGCCAAGCTCGAGTGCGAGTTGACGACGAATCATGACAACGCGGTCTAACAAGTCACCGCCTTGAGACTCATCTGCAAGCGGAATCAAGCCATATCCGAATTCAAATTCAATCGAGTCAATCTGCAACAGCGAGACGACTGATTCTGTCGGCGCTGTCGATGGTTCCTCTTCGAGCATCGGCTCTTCCGTTGCCTGACGGATATTTCGACGCATCGTGTAGGCGCCGAAGAATGCCGTTCCGGCTATGATCATCGTCACAGGAAGTAGGGGCGGTGATACAAAACCAAGCATGAAGACAATCGACCCGGCGATATAAAGGAGTGATGGGTTTTGACCGAGCTGGTCGATTACGTCTTCCCCTAAGTTTCCATCCGAGACGGCGCGGGTCACGATGATCCCGGTCGCGGTCGAAATCAAAAGTGCTGGGATTTGACTGACCAAGCCATCCCCGATTGTCATGAGTGAGAACGTTTGGAACGCTTCTCCAACTGGTAATCCCATTTGAACGACACCGATGATAATACCGAAGATCAAGTTGATCGTAACGATGATAATACCAGCGATGGCATCTCCTTTAACGAACTTCGATGCCCCGTCCATTGATCCATAGAAGTCCGCCTCGCTTTGAATTTTACGGCGACGCATCTGGGCTTCTTTGTCGTCAATTAAACCAGAGTTCAAATCGGCATCGATGGCCATCTGTTTCCCCGGCATCGCATCGAGTGTGAAGCGAGCAGATACTTCCGATACACGCTCTGCTCCTTTCGTGATGACGACGAATTGAATGATGACAAGAATCAGAAAGACGACAAATCCGACAAGGACATTTCCGCCGATGACGAAATCACCGAACGTCGCAATGACTTCCCCACCATAACCGTTCGATAGAATCGAACGGGTCGTCGATACGTTCAAACCAAGACGAAACAACGTCACAATCAATAAGAGAGAAGGGAATACGGAGAAGTCGAGTGCTTCCCGGGCATTCATCGCCACAAGTAGAATCATGATGGCAATCAAAATATTTACGATGATTAAAAAGTCTAATAAAAACCCCGGTAGCGGGATGATCAGCATGATGACAATCATCAACACACCAATCAAAATTGCAAAGTCTTTCGCTTTTACTGCCAACACATACTCCTCCTCAAGACGGTTGCTTCATTTGATAGACGAATGCCAGTACTTCCGCAATGGCTTGATAAAACGATTCGTCTACCACTTCACCGATGTCGATTTGCGCATAGAGCGCTCGCGCGAGTGGTTTATTTTCAACAATGGCCACGTCATGTTCTTTTGCGACATCTCGAATATGAAAGGCGACCCGGTCGACCCCTTTGGCGACCACGAGCGGCGCAAAATCTTTCGTGTCATCATATCGAATGACGACCGCGTAATGGGTCGGGTTCGTGATGACGACATCGGCATTCGGTATCTCTTGCATCATCCGTCGCATCGCCATTTCCCGTTGTTGCTGTTTGATTTTAGATTTGATGAGTGGGTCACCTTCAGTATTTTTGTACTCATCTTTTATATCTTGCTTAGACATTCGGATCGATTTCTCAAAATCAAATCGTTGGTAGAATAAATCGAGTAGTGCAAGTGCGAGCAAGGCGACACTTACCCAAAGACCAAGTTCGATTGTGATACTCGCGAGTGCGACAATCGATTCACGAACTTGTTCGACGGCCATCCGAGACAGTTCTTTCTGATTTTTCCAAAGGACAGCGACAGCGGTTGTCAGGATGATTAACAATTTGAATAAGGACTTTAAAAATTCGACGACCGCTTTCATACTGACGATGCGTTTGACCCCCTTGATTGGGTCGATCCGCTCAAGCTTTGGTTGAATGGCTTCTAAAGAAAATAACGTTCCGATTTGTAGGTAATTGATGAGAATCCCAAACACGACGGCGACGATAAAGAACGGAGCCAAAATCAAACCGACACGGAGCATTAAGTCGACGACCATATCCGACATGCCGCCCGTCACGTTAAACAATAAATACTCTGGGCTGAGTAAATCGCTGATTAAAGAAAGCAATTGCTGCCCAATCACGGGACCGAAAAAAGATAACATAAGAAACATCGCAAAAAGTGCGAACGCTCCAGTCAAATCGGCTGACTTGGCGACCTGCCCCTTCTTTCGGGAGTCTTCCCGTTTACGTGGCGTCGCTTTTTCTGTCTTTTCACCTGCAAAAAACTGTAGATTGACCGATAAAGGATATAGAGGCTTCTTCATGAGGCGTCTCCTAATATGAGCATAAAGTCGTGCATCACTTCTTGTAATAGCGGGATGAACTGGCTGATTCCTGTCAATGTCAGTCCCATCAATAAAACCATGACGGCAAAACCAGCGATAAGTTTAAATGAAAATCCGATGGCAAAGATATTGAATTGCGGTGCTGACTTCGCTAAAAAACCGAGAGCTAAGTCCACAAGCAGTAAGGAAGCCATCATCGGCAACGCTAATTGCAACGCGACCATCATTGTCATCGTGACGACTTTTACAGCCATCATCAATGAAGCTTCAGTAAAGTTGATCATCGGTTGGCCAGGCGGATAGATTTGAAAGCTATAATAAATGCCGTCAATCAGCAGAAGATGCAGGTTGCTCGTCAACAAAATGAATAGCGTAAAAATATAATAAAATCGTCCAATCAATGGTGATTGACCGCCAAACATCGGATCATATGCGGATGCCATCGCTAATCCGAGCTGTAAATCGATGACCCCACCGGCAATTTGCGGTGCAAAAAATAGGATGTTGATCAACAGTCCGAGTAAAAGTCCGATCATGACTTCATAGACGACTTGCAGGACAAACGCATTGGTCATTTGAATTGGCTCGGTCAATGTGAACATTGCATAGTATGCTAAAAACGCACTGAACGCGACGCGGTGCATGACCGGTAATTGTCTCGTCGAGAACAACGGGACACTGACAAAAAAGCCAGACAGTCGCGCGAACGTTAATCCATACATACTGATGAAGTCGACTGCATTCATTTCGAAGCAACCTCGACCATCAACTCAAAAATCAAACGCGTGAACCCTTCAATCTGTTGAAGCATCCACGGTCCAAAAATGACGAGACCGATGAAGACCGAGATAATTTTCGGAACGAACGATAACGTTTGTTCTTGAATTTGAGTCGTGGCCTGTAAAATCGAGATCACGAGACCGACGATCAGTGAGATGAGTAGAAGTGGCATTGATATTTTTAATAAGGTCCACACACTCTCTGTCGCCAAATAGATGACCATTTCTTGTGTCATGTCCGTTCCCCCTACATACTTCTAAGCAATGATTCCACAATCAAGTGCCAGCCATCGACCAATACAAACAATAATAATTTAAACGGCAGTGCAATCATGACTGGAGGAAGCATCATCATCCCCATCGACATGAGGACACTTGCGACTACCATATCAATGATTAAAAACGGTAAGAAAATCATGAAGCCGATTTGGAAAGCGGTCTTCAACTCACTGATCGCATAAGCAGGAACCAAAGCGAGGAGAGGTACATCATCGAGTGTCTCCGGCTGCTCGTAATTCCCATACTTTAAGAACAGTTGTAAATCTTCTTGTCTTGTATATTTCGACATGAACTCTTTCATCGTCCCACTTGCCTCATCGAACGCCTCATTTTGTGAGATCTTGTCATCGAGGTATGGTTTTAATGCGTTCTCATTTAAGTCAGAGAGAACTGGAGACATGACGAACAGTGTGATGAACAGTGCCAATCCGACAATCAATTGGTTCGGTGGCGTTTGCTGTGTACCGAGCGCCGGTCGAATGAATGACAAGACGACCACGACACGGGTAAAGCAAGTCATCAAGATTAAAAAGGATGGTGCGAGCGTCAGCAATGTTAACAAAATCAATAGCTTGATGGATGTCGATGTACTGTCCGGTGTTTCTAAATTGATCAATTGCTCAAACGTTGTCATGATTTCTTCCTCACTTCTTCTAGCTGAGCGAGTTGTTTCTTAAAGGTGTCTAAAAATGCATTCGAATTTGACGTTCGGAGTGACAAGGTTTCCGTTTGCTCTTCCTCCATCGTGTCCGCATCAAGTCGATCGATCAGTTGAATCGAATCGCCGACACCGAGTACATATACCTGGTCACCGAGCTTCACGAGCTGAACAGAGCGGTCTTTCCCAAGAGGGACGCCTCCGAGATGTTTCATATGTTGAGTCGCTTTCACGCCTTGTGTTTTGGAACCGAGCCAACGCATCAAAACGATAAATCCGCCGACCACGACCACGAGACTTAACACGACTTTCACGCCATTGCCAATGGTTGACGCTGTCGTTGGAACGTTACTTTCCTGTTCATCTGTCTGTTGTTGCTCGAATTGTTGGTCTACGGTGGCGGCCTCAACCGTGGTTGGACCGAAGAGCCCAACCACGAGAAGAATAATCAACCACCATTTCTTCATTGTGCGACCGTTTTAGAAACTGCTTCGATGACACGCTCTGCATTGAAAGGCTTGACGATAAAGTCTTTTGCACCAGCTTGAATGGCATCGATGACCATCGCTTGTTGTCCCATCGCTGAACACATGATGATTTTCGCATTCGAGTCGAAGCTACGAATTTCTTTCAATGCTGCGAGTCCATCCATCTCAGGCATCGTGATGTCAAGTGTGACGAGATCCGGTGTGAGTTCACGATATTTCGCGACAGCGTCCGCTCCGTTTTCCGCCTCACCTACTACGTCGTACCCGTTCTTTGTCAAAATGTCCTTAATCATCATACGCATGAACGCTGCGTCATCTACTACTAATACTTTTGCACTCATTCTAAATTCCTCCTTAAACGATTCCGATCCGCTCATGCGGTTGAATAATTTCTGTTACACGTACCCCAAAGTTTTCTTCAATGACGACGACTTCTCCTCTAGCGATTCGCTGTTGGTTGACATAAATGTCTACCGGCTCACCTGCTAATTTGTCGAGTTCAATGATGGAGCCTTGTGATAACTCAAGTACTTCCCGAACGGATTTTTTCGTTCTTCCTAACTCTACTGTCACGTTTAACGGGACATCATACAGCAACCCAAGATTTGCTGGGGCCGTTTCTTGTGACGCCGGTGATTGGAGTGGCATGAATTCCGCCTGGCTCACAGCTACTTCCGGCATAGATTTTTGCTTGTTTGGTTGTGGGGCAACGGACTGTGCTGTTTGTTGTGCTTGTGGCTGTGGTTTCGGTGCTTCCGCTCTCGGCTGCTCTTTTACCGGTTCTGATGCCGCTTGGACCTCTCCAGTCGCTTTCATCAACTCGTCGACTAACTGCTTTCCAAACTGAATTGGTGCAATCTGGACAATCGTTGAATCAATCAACGTGCCTACTTTGAGATTGAACTCAATGAGTACCATCGTCTCCCATAGTTCAAGGCGATCGATGATTGTCTGATTCTTTGTTGCATCAAACACTTCGACAAGAGGTGGCGAGATGTCAATTTTCTTCGAAAATACCGTCGATAAAGACGTTGCTGCCGCACCCATCATTTGATTCATCGCTTCTTGAACAGCTGATAAACGAATCTCATCAAGGCTCTCCGGATCAACATTCTCTCCACTTCCACCTAACATGAGGTCAGAGATGATTGCCGCATCTTCGCGAGTCAATACGAGAACATTTTCCCCTTGGATTCCTTCTGTATAGCCAACTCGAAGTGCCACGTGAGGAGTGGGATAGCGTTCGCGTAACGCTTCAATTCTCACTTCACTGACAACCGGTGTCGTAATTTCAACTTTCTGTTGTAATAATGTTGACAAGGCTGTTGCCGAGTTCCCGAATGAAATATTCCCAATTTCTCCGAGTGCGTCGCTCTCCATCGAATCTAAATGTTCTTCTTTTGCTTCGACTTCTGGCGTCGGCGTATTGTCGCTTGTCCCACGTAATAACGCATCAATTTCATCTTGTGACAGCATCTCACTCATTGCTCTTCCTCCTTCACACGGTGAAGCACTTGAACCGCCATTCGCTTCCCGCTCACACCGACTTGCCCTTTAAATACTTTATTTTCCCCCACCATGACGGACAGAGGTTCTTTTGCTAATTGATCGAGTGCCAAACAATCTCCGACTTCTAGATGCAACAAATCTCCAAACGTGATTGTCGTCCCACCGAGTAAGGATACAACTTCGACTGTCGAGTTCATCAATTGAGCTTTAAGTGGCTCTTTACTCGATTGACTTGCATTCCGTCGATTCGCTTCTTGCATCCAATAATGACTCGATAGTTTGGACAATACCGGTTCGATTGTCACGAATGGAAGACAAACGTTGATGGTTCCGCTCACTTCACCAATCGTCACACCAATCGAAATCAAGACGACCGTTTCGTTTGGTGAAACGAGTTGCAGGAACTGCGGATTCACTTCAACAGCTGACATTTCTGCTTTAATCTCAGCAATCGATTCCCAAGCATCTCCATAAGTCGAAAAGGCTCGTTTGTACAATTGCGTCAAAATCCGCATCTCAATTTCGGTGAACGATTCGATTTTATCCATCTCGACACCAGGACCTCCGAGTAACCGGTCTAGCATCGCGTATGAGATGTTCGGATTGACTTCGATGATGAATCGTCCGTTTAACGGTGGCGCCTCAATCAAGTTGATCATCGTCATGCTCGGAATGGAATGAATGAATTCATCGTACGGTAATTGTTCGACCGAGTTGACCGAAAACTGAACATATGTGCGAAGTTGAGCCGAAAAAAATGTCGTGAGCATACGCGTGAAATGTTCGTGAATCCGAGTTAAGCTGCGAATTTGGTCTTTTGAAAATCGAACGGCTCGCTTGAAGTCGTATTGTCGAACTTTCTTCTCTTCCTCTTGCGCGAGAAAGGAGTCCGCTTCGACATCCCCACTGCTTAAAGCAGATAGTAAGGCATCAATTTCTTGTTGAGACAGTACTTCTCCCATGATGCCACCTCACTGAATAATTTTCTTCGTCATATAGACGCGTTGGACTTCACCTTCTTCAAGCAGTCCGTTAAGTTGTTCTCGTAATGTTTGTTCGAACTTTTGCATATCTTCTTTTGTTGCCAATTGGGCTTTCGTCATCCCGGATAAATCACCCAAAATGACGTTGTGAACTTGGAACTTGCGTAGTTCTAAATTCTCTTTCGTTTCAGCCGAATCTGTGACAATCGTAAATTGAACGTTAATGAAACGCTCGTCTTGAATGTTGGTCGTCATGTCATCAGTCATGAAACTCCGTTCTGCCAACTCTTCAGCTGTGACAGGTTTCGTTTTAGCAGTGACGTTATCACCAAAGACATATTTGTAAGTCATGAATCCGGCACCGCCCATGACGAGCAGGACGACAAGCAGGATGATTACGACTTTTAGGCCGCCACCTTTTTTCTTTTCTTCTTCACTCATCTTCTTCACCTCTTGTGAACATCGTTCCGACTAAACCGATTGAGCGGTAAAAGGCTTCAGTTCGTTCAATGATTTGATCTTTCGTTTCTTTTACGAGATACGTTTTGCCATTAAACAATTGGATGATCGTGTCGGGCTCTGCCTTCACCGTTTCGATGAGCAAAGCGTTCAGCACGAACTCCTCACCGCGAAATGCCGTGACGCGAATCATCAGCGTTTCAAGTTGACGAGCTCTTGAAGGATCTCGTCCGATGTTGTGATAATGCGTGTGTTCGCCTGGAATCCACGCTGTGCCACGATCATTTCTGTGAACTCTTCTGAAAGGTCAACGTTTGACATTTCGAGTGCGCCTGAGACAAGTTCTCCACGACCAGCGACTCCCGGTACACCTGGATTCGGTGCGCCAGAGTTTTGAGATTGAATATAGTTGTTTGCACCAACCTTAGACAGACCTGCGTTGTTAGCAAATGTAACGACTTGAATTTGACCCAAGTTCACAGAAGCCCCTGCAGCATTTACATAACTGACTTGTCCATCTTTACCAATTGAAAGAGATTTAGCACCGGCCGGAACAGTGATTTTTGTATTTGTTGTACTAAGGACATATGCTCCATCACCGTTAACGATATCTCCAGCATTATCAGTATAGAAGTTACCGGCACGTGTATATTGTGTTTGCCCGTTCACATTAATTGCGAAGAACCCTTCACCTGAAATCCCGACGTCAAGGGCACGTCCCGTGTTTTGCATCGCTCCTTGGTTGTATACGTTATCGACCGTAGCCATCGTTCCCCCGAGACCGACTTCTTTCGGGTTGACTCCACCGGCTGTTGTCCCGTTCCCACCTGACGCACTTCCGACTTGCTGGCTAACGAGATCTTTAAAGGTAACGCGACCTTTTTTATAACCGAACGTGTTGACGTTGGCGATGTTGTTCCCGACGACGTCTAGCTTCGATTGGAAGTTCTTCAATCCACTGATTCCTGAGTACATTGCTCTTAACATAATGCATTCCTCCTATGCTTATTTGATCGATGTGATATCGTACACGCTGACGGATGTTCCGTCTTCAAGGTCGGCCATATATCCGGTTAAGTCGTTACGAGAAATGGAAACGACACGACCTGTGCCTTTCGTCGTCTCTTCACTCGTTTCGGTTGTAAAGTTGATTGTTTTCCCAATCATGCTACTGTATTCAGAAATCGACGACATGTGACGGTCGACGAGAACCGAGTCGAGTTGTTTTGAGATGGCTTGCATTTGCTCGAGAGACGAGAACTGCGCCATCTGTGCGATGAACTCTTTATCTTCCATCGGCGACATCGGGTCCTGGTTCGCGATTTGAGCGAGAAGCAACTTCATAAACATGTCTTTATCGTATTGATTTGTCGCTTTTGGGAGCGACTGATCTGGCAATGTATAATCATTCGTCTTCGGTTGGATGCTCGTCATCTTCAGACCCTCCTTTAGGCTGTTCTTGTGGTTGTTCTTGTTCCGGTTGCTCGGAACCATCGGACAAGGCTGATTTTGAATCGAGCGCTTGCTGTGTCAAGTTGACCTCGACCCGAACGTTTTGCGAATGGGGTGTCAACGTTTGTTGCAACTGTTGAACCTGTGACTGGATCAGTTGCTTCGCCTCTTGATTGCTGGCAAACATCTTGACGACAAGTTCTCCATTCTTCCGCTCTAGCTTGACGACGAGTTCCCCTAACTGCTCCGGATACAATCTTACAGTGAAGACTTTTGAACCATCTGCCCCACTTTTGAACGGTGCCTTTTGCAAAGCCGCTTCAATCCGAGCTTGTAAATTTTCAGGAAGGGATCCTTTCGAAGCATACATGACCGTGTCCACGTCAATCTGTGGTCTTGACCAGTTCATCCCTTTCGGCATCCAGTCTACGTTATTTGGCTGTAGCGCAGGTTTTGCGATTTTTACGGTTTCAACATTTGGCAAGATGGGAACTTCTTTCAATGTACCTTCGATTGGTCCTTTATACTGTGTGATGATCCGTTGCATCGTTTGAACCTGTTTGGCAAGTTCTTGGTTTGGAACTTGTTGAGTTAGTGCAATGTTGGTCGTCTGAGCATTTCCCTCTGTTTGCTTCGTAGTATGGACTTTCGGCGTAGTCGTCGTCTGTACAATCGCCGGTAAAACCGAAGACGGGATTTCAGTCTCAGGCGAAGGATTAGACAATTGACCGAGTAAACTTACATATGCATCCATAAACGTCCGATACGCATCTTGTGGCAGTGATTTTAGCCACTTCAATGTATCAGGCTTTTGAAACCATGTTTCGAGTTCCTGTGCCACTTTTTCCAAATCGACTGATCCTTCAGGAAGCACACCTTCTTCAAGTTGAGGAAGTTCTGCCTGCTCCCCTGAGCCTTGCATTGGGGCAAGCATCGCAGAAAGGAGGCTTAAAAATCCACCTGCTCCCTGTGATTCTCCCTCCACTGCTCCAGTACGAGCCATCGATCCTTGAATGGCTTGCGTCAATAAAGCGATATTCAATGTTGGCCCTCCCTTCTTGTGTTCATTGGAGAAGCTGCGTCACAACCGCAGCCTGTTGCGCATTCATTCGTCCTAAGATGTCTGCCTGTTGCTTAGGTGATAGCTCCTTCAACAGTTCAGCAACTTGAGGGCTTTCGAGTTCACCCATAATAGCTGCCGCCTGTTTGGCTGACATTTCTTCATAAACGCTGGCGACATCAGATGAGGTCTCCTCTTCTTTTGACGCTGCCTCTAGTTCCGAGACGAGTCGATCTCGTTCACGAATCAAATCGGTGATTTCTTCTTGTCTAGCCTTTACTTCGTTCGTCAATTCAACATTTTCGTTGCGAAGTTTTTCAATCTCACTGTTCGCCGCTTTTAATCGGTTCGCTGCGTCCGAATCGATTCCCGTCACATTCACCTGCGTCTCCGTTTTTTTTAATTCTTCCGTTTTCTCGTCCTCGTTCACTTCTAATAAGGGAACGGATAAGAGCGGACGGTCCATCGCATAGTTCATGACGACAATCCCACCGACTAAGATGAAGATTGCTGGAATGAGGACCAACGCCACAATCATTTGCTTGCCTCGTTTATTGTTCTCTTTTGCCATGCTACTTCCCTTTCCCATGATGAATCACAGCAAGTTCATCCATCATTTGTTGCTCTGTAAGTTTAGCTACCGTCATCTCTTGCATGCTGACCTTTTCATGGAGCGTCACGTATTTCTTTTCTTCCACCACTTTACCGAGCAATCGTTCTTGCGACGCATGATAGCGATTGCGGGCCTGTTGTACGACGAGCTGTTGCGTTTCGATTTGACGTTTCACTTGCTCTCGCGTCTTTTCTCGATACTGCGACATGAGAAGGTCGATGTTTCCAGATTGTTCGTCTTGGTGTTTGATGAGCGACTCATACATGAGAAGAAGGTCATATAGCTTCTCCATCTCTGTCTCAAGTCTTGCCTTAAATCCTCTGACTTCTATGGCGGCATCTTCTTTTTCATGTTCCGCAATCGGCATGATTCGTTCTAATATGAGTCTATTCATGATTCACCTCGTGCAATATGTGACAAGTGGGTCATCGTCTGTTCGAAAGCAGCATCTTCTTCGATCGATTGTTTCAAAAACGTCAACAAGTATGGATATTTCTCCACAGCGGTATCAATTGAAGGATTGGTGCCTTTTTTATACGCTCCGATATTGATTAAATCTTCCGCGTCAATATAGGTCGCGAGCCAACTGCGGAACGTTTGAGCTGCATCTCTGTGTGAAGGGGAAGCGATTTGGTTCATGACCCGACTGATGGATTTTAGTACATGGATTGCCGGGAATTGCCCACGGTTTGCGAGCGCCCGGTCCATCACAAAGTGTCCGTCTAAAATCCCCCGCACCGCGTCGGCAATCGGTTCATTCATATCATCCCCGTCGACGAGGACCGTATAGAATGCAGTGATTGAACCTGTCGCCGCTGTTCCACTTCGCTCTAATAGTTGAGGTAACATGGCGAATACGGATGGGGTGTACCCTTTCGATGTTGGGGGTTCGCCCGTCGCAAGACCAATCTCACGCTGTGCCATCGCAAAACGTGTCACCGAGTCCATCATCAAGACCACTTCTTTCCCTTGGTCCCGGAAGTACTCGGCAATCGCGGTCGCCGTGTAAGCTCCCTTCAACCGGACAAGCGGGGGTTGGTCGCTTGTCGCTACAATCACGACGGAACGAGCCATGCCTTCTGGTCCGAGTTCTTTTTCGATGAACTCTTTTACTTCCCGACCCCGTTCTCCAATCAAGGCGATGACGTTAATATCTGCCGAAGATCGTTTGGCAATCATCCCGAGCAAGGTCGACTTCCCTACACCGGAACCAGCAAACAAACCGACCCGTTGTCCTTTTCCTACAGTCAACAGTCCATCAATCATGCGTACACCGGTCGACAGCGCATCTAAAATCCTTGGTCGATTCAAAGGATTCGGAGGTTTACGTTGAACGTCGTAACGCTTACCGGTCACAAGACGCTCACCTGAAAGTGGACGTCCCAAACCATCGAGCACTTGACCAATCAACTCTTCCCCTACAGGAACTTGAAGCATTTTTCCCGTTCCCTTTACAAGACACCCTGGCGCAATTTGCGTAGTTTCACCGTATGGCATGAGCAGAACACGCTCTTCATTGAATCCGACAACCTCTGCTTCAACCGTTTCATTCGACGGAAGGACAATCAAACAGCGTTCTCCGACAAATGCACTCGGCCCATTCGACTCAATCATCAATCCGATGACACGGCAAACTCGACCGATTTTTCGTGTGAACTCGCCGTCCGAAGACTGCTTGATTGAGTCAAGAACCTGCTCAATAAGCACCATCCGCTAAAACCTCCTCGATTTTAGCTTGAATCCGTTCGAAACTATACGTTAAATCGACTTCATTCCCACGATGTGGCGACTCGATTCGGACTGCCGTTTCATCCAATGATCCGTCCCCACGATATTTCAAAGGGGGTGTCTCTTCTGTCCGCCACATCGCTTCGAATTGCTGAATCGAGGCAAGACGTGTCGGATGAACAAAGATTGTGATTGCTTCGGCATCGATCCAATGTGACATTTGATCACGGATCATCGTCGCAAAGAGTTCTTCATCTTTCCGAACAAGTTCCGTTGTCACATGTGCACTGACCGAGATTGCCAGCTCAATGAGTTGTTCTTCCGCTTGTCTCCATTTTTCTTCAAATAAGAGTTCAAGTTCGGTCGAAACGGAATTTAATCTTGTGGTGATGTCCTCGAACTCAGCCAATCCGTCCTGTCTACCTTGAAGGAGACCTTCCTGATACCCTTCTGAACGCGCCTCCTCGAACACCTGTTGTTTCAACCGCTCCAACTGTTCGACTTCGGTCAACTGAAACTGTTGAAATGCTTCTTCGTCCTGCTTCAACTTCTCATAGCGCGACTGAATGACATCGTGATGATTGATTCCGTCATTCGGTTCTATAATGGGTGTTTCTAAGCGCTTGGATTCAATCCGTTGCGGAATATTCGATGTTGCACGTTGGCGTTTGATCACATTAGACAACGATGTCATCTCCTCCACCTCGACTGATTACAATCTCACCGACGTCCTCTAGGCGACGAATGATTCCGACGATTCGGCTCTGTGCCTCTTCGACGTCACGCAACCGTACCGGTCCCATGAATTCCATATCTTCTTTGAACGTTTCGACCATACGTTGTGACATGTTTTTGAAGATAATTTGTTTGACTTCCTCCGAAGAGACCTTGAGCGCAAGTAACAAGTCGTCGTTCGCCACTTCGCGAATGATTCGTTGAATCGCACGAGAATCGAGCGTAACGATATCTTCGAAGACGAACATCCGCTTTTTGATTTCTTCTGCAAGTTCCGGGTCTTCGATTTCGAGCGCATCGAGAATGGTACGTTCGGTCGTCCGGTCTACACCGTTCAAGACTTCGACGACTGCTTCGATTCCACCAGATTGGGCATAATCTTGCATATCCGTCTGCGACAAGTTCTTCTCAAGGATTTGTTCCACTTCATGGATGACGTCTGGATTGAGTCGATCCATCGTCGCAATCCGTTTTGCGACTTCCGATTGAATCTCAGGTGGAAGTTCCGAGAGGATTTGCCCTGACTTGACGGGTTCTAAATGCGCTAAGATTAACGCAATCGTCTGTGGGTGCTCGTTTTGGATAAAGTTCAATAACTGTTTCGGGTCTGCTTTTCGTGCAAACTCGAACGGTCTGACCTGTAAGGTGGAAGTCAGACGATGAATCAATGCCATCGCCTTGTCTTCACCAACTGCTTTTTCAAGGACAGTTTTCGCAAACCCGATTCCACCCTGAGTGATATAACTTTGTGCCATGGCGAGTTCATGGAACTCACCGAGAATACTATCCTTTTCTTCCGGGGACACTTTTTTTAACGCTGAAATTTGAAGCGTCAGTTGTTCCATCTCTTCTTCTGAAAGATGTTTGTAGACGTTCGCTGCCACTTCAGGTCCCAGGGAAATCATGAGCATCGCTGCTTTTTCGCGATTCGATTGTTTTGCATAGTTCACGTTACTCACTCCTCAGACATCCAAGTACGAAGCAGTTTAGCAAACTCTTCTGGATTACTTTCAGCTAATTTTTCTAACTGTTTCTTCTTCACTGCACCTTCGCCTCGCTCTTCGAGGTCTAGGTCAGGTACTTCATCTTCATATGGAACTTCCCATTCGTTCGTCTCTTCCACAACCTCTTGCTTCCGTCTACGCATCGCGAAGAAGATCAAGGCAAGAATTACGACTGCACCCGCCGCTGCCGCATACATCCACCAAGGTGTCGGTTGCTCTGTTGCTGCAACCTCTTCCACTTCAGCGAACGGTCTCGACACGACGACAACTTTCTGTTCGAGTTCAGCATCCGTGATGGCTTCATCCGTCTTCGCTAACGACGTCCGAATAATGGAATACATCATCGTCTCGAGGTCGCCTTCTAACTGCGGATCGATACTTGTTGCGCCATCTGGTGGTTCAACGATGAGCTGGACTCCGAGGTCACGAATCGTATATGGTGCGTTTTGAATCTGCTTCGTGATGCGGTTGACCTCGTAATTGATGATTTCATGATTCTTTTCACTTTCTTCTGTGCCATCGCCAGTCGCTGCCGGGAAGTTGATTGTGTCGTTCTCACCAGTTCCCGTCGCTTCTGTCGCCGTACCTGTTCCGCCAGTGTATGCTTCAGCAATCCGCTCGGCAGACGTGACGATGCCTTCCATGTTTTCTTCATCGACCGGCGTGACAAGATTCTGTTCTTCAGCCGTTTGTGTCGTGTCGATGTCTGCTGTGACGGAAACGAGTACGCTCCGTTCGCCGAGTAGAACCGATAGCATCTGTTGGATTTGTTGACGTACGTCTTTTTCGACTTGTCGCTTCAACGCCAATGGATCTGACGAGGAACCTCCAGCAACAACGGTCTGGTCGAGATCATAATACGTGAAGTATTGGTCCATAATTGAAATGTTTTCCGGTTTCAAGTTCGGGACACTCTTACTAATCAAATGATAGAGACCTTTTACTGTGTTTGGTTCTAAATTCGTCCCCGCTCCGATGTTCAAGACGATGGACGCGGTAGGCTCACCTTGATCTTCTGCCAAGAAGACAGACTTCTCAGGAAGTGAGATGATTACTTTCGCTTGATTGATTCCTTCAATCTGTGTGATGAGTCGCTCTAGCTCCGTCTGCATCGCACTACGTTCGATGACAGCCATCTCACGGTCTGTCGTTCCGAACCCTGCGTTTTCGCTGAAGAAACTATAATCAATCGAGCCGGACTTTGGAATTCCGGCAGCAGCCAAACTCACTTTCAACTGATCGACCATTTCAGTCGGCACATACACGCTCACACCGTTCGAAGTCGCCTTGATTTCCGACTGTACCCCGTCTGCTGTCAACTTCTCTGTCACTTCGCCCGCTTCTTGAGCAGACAAGTTTGTATAGAGAGGTGCCATGTTTGGCCTTGAAAGGAAGAATGTGAGTACGAGGGCCGCGATTAGTATGACCGCGATCGAGATGCCCCATACGAGTTTACGTTTCGCTGGCATCGCCTTTAATGCACCGGTCATGGATTTGAATCGTTCTTTTAATTGTTCATTCATCGCAACTTGTCATCCTCTACAATTAAACTTGCATTCGCATCATTTCTTGATAGGCCTCAACAGCCTTGTTCCTCACCTCGATGGCAAGTTGCATCGCAATCGACGACTCTTCACTTTGAATCATCACCTGATGAAGGTCAGCTTTCCCGACCGCCAAATCTTTACGGGCTTGACTAGTCGCTTGTTGTGTCTCATTCAATGCGTTCATCGCTTCATTCAAGTATGACCCAAATTGAGATGGGTTCGTTTTATTCAGTGATGGCGTGAGTTCTGGGCTCATCAATTGAATTGGATTAATTTGCATCCGTTAACACTCCTTATCCTTTACCAATCTCCATCGCTTTTACGAGCATCGCCTTCGAGGCGTTCATCGCTGCAATGTTTGCTTCGTACGAACGAGTCGCACCCATCAAATCGACCATTTCTTTCAAGAGATCGACGTTCGGCATTTGTACGTACCCTCGCTCATCCGCATCGGGATGATTCGGGTTATAAGCCAATTTATACGGTGCATCGTCTTCGATGATTTGAGATACCTGCACCCCTCCATTAACGGCATCCATTTGCTTCCGGAATGGCGCTTCTTGCAACACGGTCATCTTTCGTGTGTATGGTTGCCACTCTCCGTCCACGAGTCTCCCGCGAGTCGTCTGAGCGTTGGCGATGTTCGCCGACACGGTATCCATTCGTAGCCGTTGTGACGTCAACGCTGAAGCTGAAATATGAAAACTATCAAACATTCCCATTGATTAACGACCTCCCCGAATAACAGATTTTAATCCCCCGAGCCTACGATTCAATTGCTCCATCATCGCCTCATACTGGAGTTGGTTTCGTGCCAGCTCACTCATTTCATAATCCAAGTCGACGTTGTTGCCATCACTCCTCATGGCGCCACCAGCTCGATCGATGACCTTCGACTGGGTCGAGTCACTCGGACGACCACCTTGCAGCTTGAGTCGCATCTCACTCTGAAGCGTCTGCTCAAACACAGCCTGTTTGGCTTTGAAATTCGGCGTATCAATGTTTGAAAGGTTATGACTGATGACCTTTTGGTTAAGGACTGAATGGTTGATGGCTTGCTTTAGTAATTGATAGTCACTACCAATCCAATTCACGGCGTTCACTCACTTTCATATAATGACTACTAAATATACCTCATTTGGAAAATCTACTATTTCATTGAAACAAATCTGTAACAGTTCTGAAAGATATTTTTTAAAACATAGGTAAATGGCTTAATATCTTTTTGTCGAAATCACGTCAAAAGGTGAAAATAATTACTTTTGTACTAAAAAAAACCGCCTCCTTATCAAGGAAAGCGGTTTTTTAGGAATAAAGTCCCTTTTAAAAGTGTTTTCAATGGAAATTACACATCGAAAGTTGTATTTCAGTTTGATTTCAGTTTTTGCAATTCAAACAAGAAGTTGTCATTTAATATCTTGATATACGTTCCTTTCATTCCTAAAGAACGTGATTCAATGACCCCTGCACTTTCTAATTTCCGAAGTGCGTTGACGATGACCGAACGCGTGATTCCCACTCTGTCGGCAATTTTGGAAGCAACTAGCAATCCTTCGTTTCCACCAAGCTCTTCGAAGATATGTTCGATTGCCTCAAGCTCTGAATACGATAACGAGTTAATCGCCATCTGGACGACTGCTTTCTTACGTGCCGACGTTTCGGCTTCCGCAGCCTTCTCACGAAGGATCTCCATTCCAACTACAGTTGCAGAGTACTCCGCGAGAACGAGGTCATCTTCTGTGAATTCATTCGCCAATCGACCGAGTACGAGCGTACCTAAACGTTCTCCTCCACCGATGATTGGAACAATCGTCGTCATGGAGTTGAGGAATAGATCGTGGTTCTCGACTGGGAACGCTGTATATTCACTATCGATATCGATGTTCGCTGTCGTTTCTTTCACATTGAACAAGTTCGAAGCATATGGCTCCGGGAACTGTCGATCGACTAAGAATGCTTTCATCCGGTCATTCTCAATCTGTTGTTTGATTGCAAAACCGAGAAGTCGTCCCCGACGACTCACGATAAACGTGTTGGACTCAAGGACTTCACGCATTTTGTCCGCCATTTCTTTAAAGTCAACGTGCGCACTTGCCTCTTGTTGAAGCATTGTGTTTAATTGGCGTGTTTTTTCTAGTAAGTTCATATTCTCTATTTCCTCCCTGTATGTGCATACAGAATCTTATAATATATATTGGCTCAAATCACGATCGTCGGCGATGGAACCGACTTTTGCTTGTACGTAAGCTGGTGTGATTTCTACGGTTGTTTGTGGCATATCTGCCGCTTCAAATGATAAATCTTCTAAAACGCGCTCCATTATAGTATAGAGGCGACGTGCACCGATGTCATCGGTCTCACGATTGACATGTGTCGCAATTTTCGCAATTTCTTCAATGGCCTCATGCGTGAAACGGACCGTGATTTCTTCAGATTCTAACAAGGCCGTATATTGTTTAATGAGTGCCTGTGACGGTTCCGTCAAAATCTTGACGAAGTCTTCTTCCGTCAAGCTGCTCAATTCAACACGAATTGGGAAGCGTCCTTGTAGCTCTGGAATCAGGTCAGACGGCTTAGCCATATGGAATGCACCGGCCGCGATGAAAAGAACATGATCCGTTTTAACCGGTCCATACTTCGTGACGACCGTAGATCCTTCTACAATCGGAAGAATGTCACGCTGCACCCCTTCACGGGATACTCCGGCGTGATCTTGTGATTTTGTGGCGATCTTATCGATTTCATCCACGAAGATGATACCCATCTGTTCACTGCGCCGCACGGCTTCATCGTGGACTTCGTTCAAGTCCAGCAAGTTCTCTGCTTCTTCAGCAATGAGAAGCGGTCTTGCTTCACGAACCGTCAGCTTACGTTGTTTCCGTTTCTTTGGAACGATTTGACCGAGCATATCCTGAAGATTCGACAAACCTTCCATCCCTTGACCTTGAAACAAATCCATCGTCTGCTTTTCTTCTAATTCCACTTCAATCACGCGTTCTTCGAGTTCACCGAGTTCGAGCAAGCGTCGAAGTTGCGAACGGTCATTATTGGATGTGTCCGACGTGGTTTCTGGCTGTTGTGTCTGTCCGCCGAACAACGCCTCGAACGGATTCGATGCAGTAGGTGTCGCTTTTGCTTTTCCTTGTAGCGCATCTAAAAGGCGTTCCGTCGCCGCACGTTCCGCTGGCTCCTTCACATCTTCTTTTTTCTCTTCTTTGACAAGACGAACCGATGCCTCAACGAGATCACGTACCATCGATTCAACGTCACGACCGACGTAACCAACTTCCGTAAATTTCGTTGCTTCTACCTTCACAAACGGTGCACCGACAAGCTTAGCTAACCGTCGAGCAATTTCGGTCTTTCCGACCCCGGTCGGTCCGATCATCAAAATATTTTTTGGTGTAACCTCATCGCGAAGGTCTGCACTTAACTTTTGACGACGATAGCGATTTCGTAGAGCAATCGAAACTGCTCGCTTGGCATCCTTTTGTCCGATTACAAAACGGTCTAACTCCGTTACGATTTGTCTAGGTGTCAACTCTCGGTTCATTCAGCAGCGCCTCCAATCGTTTCTACAATGACTTGATCATTTGTATACACGCAAAGCTCACCAGCGATTTCAAGAGCGGCACGCGCGATTTCTTCAGCAGACTTTTCAGCAGAATGGCGTACGAGTGCGCGACCTGCCGCTAAGGCATAGTTCCCACCGGATCCGATTGCAAGAATTCCATCGTCCGGCTCAATCACTTCTCCATTCCCAGAGACGAGCAAAAGATGATCGGCATCCATCACAATCAATAGTGCCTCGAGTTGACGCAACATCTTATCCCCACGCCATTCTTTCGCAAGTTCTACCGCTGCTCGCGGCAAGTTACCGTTATACATTTCAAGTTTCGATTCAAACTTTTCAAACAATGTGAAAGCATCGGCTACGCTACCTGCAAAACCGGCAACGACTTTCCCGCCATAAAGGCGTCTGACTTTCTTCGCCTTGTTTTTCATGATGACGGCATTCCCGAATGTGACTTGGCCATCTCCACTCATCGCACATTGGCCATTGTGTCGAACTGCAAAAATCGTTGTTGCATGAAACATATCGTAACCTCCTACTTTCTTGGATGTGTCGCTTGATAAATCGACCGAAGTCGTTCGGTCGATACATGGGTATACCGCCCGGTCGTCGACAAGGACTCATGCCCAAGCAACTCTTGGACGGCACGCAAGTCCGCTCCCCGTTCTAACAAGTCCGTCGCAAAGCTGTGTCGCAACGAGTGCGGGGTAAGTGGTTTATGTACCCCACTGTCTTTTCTCAAACGTTTCATGACATAGCGGATTTGGTCTGTTGTCATCCGATTCCCTTTTTGACTCAAAAATAATGCGGTTTCTGTCGGGAGCCCGACACCTTTGCGTAATTCGATATAACGCTGCAAAGCATGTACGGCATATTGTCCGATCGGGACATATCGTTCTTTCTTCCCTTTTCCCATCACATGGACAAAGGATAAAACCTCATCGAACGAGGAAAGGTTCATCCCACACAGTTCAGCGACGCGGATTCCCGTCCCATAGAGCACTTCTACGATGGCGACGTCCCTCGCCTGTAAAAAAGGATCTTCCTGCCTCGAGGCAGCCTCCAACAGTTGCTCGACTTCCGTCGGGACGGCAAAGGTCGGCAAGGACTGTCTCTTTTTCGGTGAGGTCAGGTCGTGGAACAACGGTTCTCCACCTTGTTCTCTTGCCATAAACTTCCCGAATTGCTTGAAACAAGATACTTTTTGGGACACCGTAGACGCGGCCAATTGTTTCTCATAAAGGACATATAAATAACGCCGCGCCGTCTGAGCATCGTAGGGATCTTGATGCGTCGATTGGCAATATGCGGCGTACTGGTCGAGCGTTTGCTCGTAAGAGCGTTTCGTATGAGGAGACAGTCGACGTTCAATTTGGCAGTAGCGTAAAAAGGATTGTCGATCCTCTAAAAATCCCATTTTATCGCCTCCTCGATGACTCGTAAAAACGCATGTTCTCGTCAAATCGAAATTAGCATAGCATACAGAATGTAAGGTGACAATAGATAGCCGTTCAATAATCTGAAAATTTTCAAAGTATGAAACAAAATACACAATTGAAATTTTACTTCAAAACAAAAGAGCCAAAAAATGGCTCTCCTGTTCAAAGATCTTTATACTGTTGTATCGTTTCTAACGCACGGTTCGCGTAACGCTCGTACCGTTCTTGTTTCTTCATCTTTTTCGGAGCGTCTTCTAGTGATGGCACCAATCCGAAGTTTGCATTCATCGGTTGGAAGTGCTTCCCGTCGGCTGTCGTGATATAATGCGCCATCGAACCAAGCATCGTCTCACGCGGGAGAACGACGAGTTCTTCACCTGCGATCATCTTCGCCGCATTGATCCCAGCTAGAAGCCCGGACGCTGCCGACTCCACATATCCTTCTACCCCTGTCATCTGACCGGCGAAGAAGAGCGTGTCACGTGTACGCGCCTGATACGTCGGCTTGAGTAAGCTCGGTGAGTTGATGAACGTGTTACGGTGCATGACACCATAACGGACGATGTCCGCATTCTCGAGTCCCGGGATGAGACGGATGATGCGCTTCTGTTCGCCCCACTTCAAATGTGTTTGGAAGCCTACCAAGTTATACAGTGTGCCCGCCGAGTTGTCTTGACGAAGCTGAACGACGGCATATGGACGTTTTCCTGTCTTCGGGTCTTCTAATCCGACCGGCTTCATCGGTCCGAAAAGAAGCGTCTTTTTCCCACGCTCGGCCATGACTTCAAACGGCATGCATCCTTCAAAGTAAATCTCTTTTTCAAACTCTTTTAGCGGAACGACTTCTGCCTTGATCAGCTCTTCGTAAAACACGTCAAACTCTTCTTCTGTCATCGGACAGTTCAAGTAAGCGGCTTCACCTTTGTCGTAACGCGACTTCAAATAGACTTTATCCCGATCAATCGTATCACCATCTAGAATTGGTGCTGCCGCGTCATAGAAGTAGAGATAATCTTCTCCTGTGAACGCCTTGAGTGATGCAGAAAGGTCAGGGGAGGTCAAAGGGCCAGTCGCCACGATGACGATCCCTTCAGGAATCTCTTTGAGCTCTTCGTTGTGCACTGTGACATTCTCGTGGTTCTTTAGCTTCTCGGTGATGAATCCGGCAAACTCATGACGATCGACGGCAAGGGCACCCCCAGCAGGTACACTTGCCGTGTCCGCCGCCTTTAAGATGAGCGAGTCAAGCGTACGCATTTCTTCTTTCAAGACACCTACGGCATTTTGAAGACCGTTCGCACGTAGCGAGTTCGAACAGACGAGTTCTGCAAATTGATCCGTGTGGTGCGCCGGTGTTTGACGAACCGGTCTCATTTCATACAAATCTACTTGAATACCGCGCTTAGCGAGTTGCCAAGCCGCTTCGGAGCCGGCCAATCCAGCTCCGATTACAGTTACACGTTGTTGCAACATTAATCCTCCTCTTGCTGATGTACCTCGGTGTGGGTACAGTTCGTACATTGATATTTCACGCCGTCTTTAATTTTTTTCTCGACCATCAAACTGTCGCATACTGGACACGGTTTCGCAACCGGTTTATCCCATGAGACGAATTCACATTCCGGATAGTTCGAGCAACCATAGAAGAGACGACCTTTTTTACTACGACGTTCTACGATTTGTCCATCCTTACAGTTCGGACACGGGACACCGATTTCGACTTGTACCGGTTTCGTGTTCGTACAGTTCGGGAAGTTCGAGCACGCCATGAACTTGCCGTAGCGTCCCATCTTGATGACCATTGGTGACCCACAGACTTCACAATCAATTCCGGCAGGTTCATCTTTCACTTCGATTTTCTCGATTTCTTCTTCAGCACGCTTCAATCGTTTCTCGAAAGAACGATAAATCGGAGCGACGACTTCCGTCCACTCGACTTCCTTATGCTCGATCGAATCAAGAAGGGTCTCCATGTCGGCCGTGAACTGGACCGTGATGAAGTCGTTGAAATACTCATCAATCATCTCGATGACGAGTTCTCCAAGTTCAGTCGGTAAAAACTTTTTCTCTTCGAGAACGACATAACCGCGTCGTTGGATCGTGTCGAGTGTCGGCGCGTACGTCGACGGACGACCAATCCCGAGTTCTTCCATCGCTCGAACGAGTCGCGCCTCTGTATAACGAGGTGGCGGTTGTGTGAAGTGTTGTTTCGGCTCAATCGTTTCAAACGTCACGGTATCATCCACTTCGAGAGGTGGCAATAATCCTTCCTTCTCTTGGTTCGTGTCCTCAATGTCATCGTCTTTCGACTCGATATACACTTTCATGAAACCAGGGAATTTGACTGTCGACCCGTTCGCACGGAAAATCATCCCGTTCGACTCGACGTCGATTTTGACCGTATCAAGAACGGCTGGCGCCATTTGGCTCGCAATCAATCGTTCCCAAATCAACTTATACAGTCGCAACTGGTCACGTGACAGATATGGCTTCAAGGAAGCTGGGTCGCGCAATGCTGAAGTCGGACGAATCGCTTCGTGCGCGTCTTGGGTATTCGCTGATTTCTTTTCTTTTTGTTTCTGTGAGGCGACATACTCTTCACCGAATGTCGATTCGATATATTCCTTCGCCTCCGTCTTCGCCAAATCAGAGATACGTGTCGAGTCGGTACGCATATACGTAATCAAACCGACTGTACCCTCTTTTTTACCGAGATCGATTCCTTCATATAATTGCTGCGCGAGCATCATTGTCTTCTTCGCACGGAAATTCAATTTACGGGCAGCATCCTGCTGCAATGAACTTGTCGTGAACGGTAGCGAAGCGTTCCGCTTACGTTCTTTCTTCGTTACATCAATGACTTTAAACGTATCATCAATGGTATCGAGGACAGATTGCGCGTCTTCTTCAGACTTCAATTCCATCTTCTTCCCATCTTTTCCGTAAAATGAAGTCTCGAACGTTTCCCCATCATGATTTAAATCAAGTTTAATCGTCCAATACTCTTCCGGGTCGAACGCGTTAATTTCGCGTTCACGGTCGATAATCATCTTCACGGCTACCGATTGAACTCGCCCTGCAGACAATCCTTTTTTGACTTTCTTCCATAATAATGGGCTCATCCCGTATCCGACAAGACGATCTAAAATACGTCGGGCTTGTTGTGCATCGACGAGATCGTGATTGATCTTACGTGGATGTTTAAACGATTCTTTAATCGCATCTTTTGTAATTTCGTTAAAGACGACACGACATTCTGTCGTTTCATCGACACCGAGTGCGCGTGCTAAATGCCAAGCAATCGCTTCCCCTTCTCTATCGGGGTCGGCCGCGAGAAAGATTTTTGTCGCTTTTTTCGCTGCTGTCTTCAATTCTTTCAATACCGGTCCTTTACCACGGATGGTAATATACTTCGGTTCAAAGTCGTGTTCGACGTCTACACCGAGTTGACTTTTAGGCAAGTCAATCACGTGCCCCATCGAAGCTTTGACCATATAATTCGGACCTAAATAACGTTTAATTGTTTTTGCTTTCGCAGGTGATTCGACGATCACCAGATATTTTGCCATACATCTGCTCCCCTTTTAGAGGTCATTTAAATCCCTACCATAATATTCATGTTCTCACTGGTTTGTCAACGTACAATCTTGAGATCTCGAATAATTTGATCGGAATTCGTCAATGGAATCGCTCCTTCTTCAATCAACCGGTTCGGTCCCTCCGCGAGTGGATCAAGGGGTGAACCTGGCACCGCAAATACCGTTTTCCCTTGCTCTAGAGCATGTCCGACCGTATTCATCGTCCCACTCTTTCGTCTCGCCTGTATAACGACCAACGCATCGCCAAGACCACTGACCAAACGATTTCTTTCCAAAAATTGAAATTTTTGAATCGGCGTGTTTGGTACATATTCACTAAGTAAGACTCCCTCTTTTGGAATCTGTAAAAGCATGTCTCGGTTCGCCTCCGGATAGAGCCGGTTCAGTCCAGCTCCCAGTACCGCCACGGTCGGTCGACGAGCGCGAAGGGCATGGGCGTGGACGAGCCCGTCGATTCCGAGGGCGCCACCTGAAACAGATACAGTTTCTTCTATTAAAGAGTGATAGTGATTCACGAGCGATTGACTGATACGATTCAACTCACGACTTCCGACCATCGCAGTCGTTCTTTCTTGTAGTACCTCTAAATCTCCATGATAAAACAAGCAATATGGTGGGTTGGGGATGTCGAGTAACCGTTTCGGAAACAAGTCGTCTTCCCATGTGACGAAATGTTTATACGACTCCAATGCGTGCCAGGCTCGTTCAGCCCGTCTCCAGACATGTTCAGAAAATTGTGTGCGATGTGCTCCGAGTGTCCCGTTTAAATAATGATGCACAAACTCAACTGGCATTCGTGCTGCAGCAAACCGAGCTATTGTTTGATTCATCACAAACTCTCCTTTAAAAAAATGAGGGATGCAAGCATCCCTCAAGATTCTCATGTCGTCGGTTGACCCGTGACACATGCTTCGTATAATCCTTGCTGTTTCAAGACACGAATCAACGTTTCACCGATAACCGCTGGTGTTTCAGCGACTTCGATTCCATTCGCGTTTAATGTCTTGATCTTCTCAGCAGCCGTCCCTTTACCACCTGAGATGATTGCGCCCGCATGTCCCATGCGCTTGCCTTCAGGAGCCGTCTGGCCGCCGATGAAACCGATGACTGGTTTCGTCATGTTGGCTTTTACCCATTCAGCTGCCTCTTCTTCAGCCGTTCCACCGATTTCCCCGATCATGATGACCGCTTTCGTGTCCTCATCTTCGTTGAACGCTTTAAGCGTATCGATGAAGTTCGTTCCGTTGACCGGGTCTCCCCCGATTCCAACAGCTGTCGATTGTCCGATACCTGCTGTCGTCAACTGATGAACCGCCTCATACGTGAGCGTCCCAGAACGTGATACGATTCCGACGTGCCCTTTCGTATGAATGTAGCCAGGCATGATGCCAAGTTTCGCTTCTCCAGGTGTGATGATACCAGGACAGTTCGGTCCGATTAAACGAGCCGGTTTGTCCTCGAGATAGCGCTTCACTTGAATCATGTCCACAACTGGGATTCCTTCTGTGATACAGATGATAAGCTCGATGCCGCTGTCTGCCGCTTCCATGATTGAATCCGCTGCGAAAGCAGGTGGAACATAGATGATCGATGCATTGGCACCAGTTGCTTCGACCGCTTCAGAGACGGTGTTGAAGACTGGAACGTTGTCGAGGACCGTCGTGCCACCTTTACCAGGTGTGACACCACCGACTAATTTCGTGTTATATGCGAGCATCTGTTCACCGTGGAACAGACCTTGCTTCCCTGTAATCCCTTGAATGATTACTTTCGTATCTTTATCCGCCCAAATACTCATGTCGTTTCCCCCTTATCGAACAAGTGCTGCGATTTTTTCTGCACCGTCAGCCATCGAGCTGGCCGTCGTGATCGCAAGTCCAGATTCATCGAGAATGCGCTTCCCGGCATCAACGTTCGTTCCTTCTAAGCGAACGACGAGTGGTAAGTCGAGTCCGATTTCTTTCGTCGCAGCGACAATCCCCTCTGCGATGATGTCACATTTCATGATCCCACCGAAAATGTTAACGAAGATCCCTTTGACCTGGTCATCAGACAAAATCAACTTGAATGCTTCTGTTACTTTTTCTTTCGTCGCACCGCCACCTACATCGAGGAAGTTAGCGGGTTCAGCGCCGTAATGTTTGATGATATCCATCGTTGCCATCGCAAGACCGGCACCGTTGACGAGACAACCGATGTTTCCGTCGAGTGCGATGTAGCTGAGGTCGTGTTTTGACGCTTCTACTTCACGTGGGTCTTCTTCCGTCGTATCACGAAGAGCAAGGACGTCCGAGTGACGATAGAGCGCGTTGCTATCGAAGTTCAACTTCGCATCGAGCGCAATGACGTTACCGTCTTTCGTCGTGACGAGCGGGTTGATTTCCGCGATTGTGCAATCTGTCTCGACGTACACTTTATACAGCTTCATGACCATGTCACTGAACTTATTGACAAGTTTCGTCGGGACTTCCATTTTGAATGCGAGACGACGCGCCTGGAATGGACGTAAGCCAACGACCGGGTCGACGATCTCTTTATGAATCTTCTCTGGTGTATGTTCAGCGACTTCTTCGATGTCCATTCCACCTTCAGATGAACCCATGATGACAATTCGGCCGATCGAACGGTCAAGCACGAGTCCTAAGTAAAATTCTTGGTCAATCGCAGAACCTTCTTCGATATAGAGACGCTGGACAACTTTTCCTTCCGGACCTGTTTGGTGTGTCACGAGCGTTTTCCCGAGAATCTCTGAAGCATATTGCTTCACTTCTTCATCTGTCTTCGCAAGTTTAACACCACCCGCTTTACCGCGGCCACCTGCGTGGATTTGAGCTTTTACTACCTTCACTTCACCTTCAAGCTTCGCAGCAGCTGCAACAGCTTCTTCAACAGTAAAGGCTGGATAACCCGTCGGAACGGCTACCCCAAACTCTCTTAACAATTCTTTCGCCTGATACTCATGGATATTCATATGTTTTCCCCCTTAGTCCCCTTTAATATCGGCACGTCTATTGTAACGAAAAACTGAAAGCGCTGTCTATCGTTCTTGCTTTAAGTTTTCATCTTTTTTTCACATATATCCCTAGACAAATCAAATTTTATCCTGTTCCATCTGATAAAGAAACACAAAAAGTTCCGCAATGACTTGATAGACGTCCTCTGGAATCTGCTCTTCAATGTTCAAGGCCGACAGTAACGAGAGGAGCGCTGGGTCTTCATGGATAGGAATGCCGTTCGCTAAAGCAACTTCAAGCATCCGCTCGGCCACGATACCCGTTCCTTTTGCTACGACATGGGGCGCATCCATCGACTGCTCATAGGAGAGCGCCATCGCTTTCTTCTGGTCTTTCATATTTGGAGGTCCACCTTTCCGAGCGGCGCAAACGTTGCCGGAACGTGTTCACGCTTCGCTTCATACGAAAATGAAGACAGTTCGAATGACACCTTTTTTAAACCTTCTTTCAAAAGTGGTTCGTATGTACGGACGTATGGAGCCAAATCGTGTTGCTCATTGAATACACGTACGGACACGTAACGCTTTTGGATCAACACATCAATCCCGGTCTCACCATATCGCGGCGTTTCAAGAAACAAGACGATCCGCGCATGATCCGAGTCCATCGTCTCTCGTTTCGGGGCCTCTAGACGAAGTTGAACGTTTTCAAACGGACCCAATTGCGGTATGTGAAATGCTTGAGCGACGAACGGTGGGCTTTGGCTCGCGTTGAACGCTTCCTGCGCACGCACGAACTGCTCGAACTTCGGCTCACCTTTCGCTTTGAATAGCTCCCCGACGAGCGCTTTTACATCCTGACCTGCGCCGCTTTCTAACGCGGTTTTGCCGGCCGCCTTCACGGAGTCCGGCGTCAGCATCGGTTCTCGCATCAGGCGTCCGAGCTGTTCTCCTAACGCCTGCAGAGGCGACTTGGCCGCCATGAGCGATTCTGTCGCTTGCGTGACGACCTTCAAGACGAGCTTCGGTTCAACGTCCGTGACGACCAGCTTATACGTGACGTTCTCTTTCACGTTCGCATTGACACCGACCCGGAAAATCCCTTGGGGTAGTTGCATAACCGCCTCGTTGCCAGGTAAGAGCTGCAATACCTTTCCGACGACTGTGTTCCCTAGTAATAGCGGGCGTGACGTCTGTTCCGTCACTTTGAACGGCATCACCCCTTGATGATCGATCCGCAACGCGACCACTCCTTTCACATATGCTTGATGGGGGCGAACGTACGGCGATGAATCGGAGTCACCCCAAGGCGTCTTAACCCTTCTAAATGAGCCTCTGTTCCATATCCTGCATTTTTCGCAAATCCGTATCCAGGATACGTCAAATCATATTCTTCCATCATCCGGTCCCTTACCACCTTAGCGACGACACTTGCCGCGGCTATCGACACACTGAGCGTGTCCCCTTTAACCAATGACTGTTGAGGGATGTCGAGCTCGAGTTTCATGGCGTCAATCAATAGGGCGTCTACTTCTCCGACTTGATGAATCGCCTCTGTCATCGCTAGTTTCGTCGATTCGTATATATTGATGACATCAATCGTCTTCGGCTCGACGATGCCGACACCGACCTCCGCGACCTCGATGATGTGTGCGTATGCTGCATCCCTCGCCGTTTTGGACATTTTTTTCGAATCATTCAATCCCGCGAGATAGAACCCATCCGGTAACAAGACTGCCGCAGCCACGACCGGTCCCGCGAGCGGTCCCCGTCCGACCTCATCGACTCCGACAATTCGAGTGAAGCCTCGCGCCTTCCATTCATGTTCATACGTCATGCGACTTTCGAAATCGACCTGTAACGCCCGTTCTCGCTCGAATTGACGGTGTTTTTGCCGAAGCAACGTTTGCACGCCCGCTCGTGGGTCTCGTGACAAGGTCGGGAAGATTTGTACCCATTCTTCATATCGGATGTCCTCTAGTTGTTGTTTAATCTGTTGAATCGTCACGGTCTTCCTCCTATTCAAAAAAGCCCTGTGTGCACAGGGCTTTACGCCATTTCGTGATCAGCCGGTGTCTCAAGCGAGATCCGTCCGATTTTTTCATGTCGTAGTTCATTCAAAAGTAGTTCGCTCGCTTTTTCGAAATCGACGTAACCGCCACTGATGAGACCACGTTTTTTCCCGATCAACTCAAGGAGCTCAACGCTGTCCTCGGGTAACGTTTCAAGTTTGAATCGTTCCTTTAATTGTTCAGGATAACGAGCATGCAACTCACGAACCGTATACAAGGCGATATCATCCAAGTTGAGAATCTCGTCTTTGATAGCGCCGGTCGCGGCTAGACGATATCCGACAATTTGGTCCTCAAATTTCGGCCAGAGAATCCCCGGTGTGTCCAACAGCTCCATCTCGCCGCCTTTCATCTTGATCCACTGTTGACGCTTCGTCACACCAGGACGGTCGCCCGTGATGGCGATGTTTCGTCCGGCGAGACGGTTGATGAGCGTCGACTTCCCGACGTTCGGGATTCCGATGATGAGCGCACGGATCGGTCCGGGGTTCCGCCCCTTCTCACGCATCCGGTCATGCTTTTCTTTCATCAACTTCTGAGCACCCGTGATGAGCTGTTTCAAGCCTTTGCTATGTTTCGCGTCGACAGCGACAACCTCGACTTCTTCGCGTTTCAAGGCACGTAACCACGCCTCCGTCACGACGGGGTCGGCCATGTCTGCTTTGTTCAAGACGATGAGACGGGGTTTTCCCGCTGTAATCTCATCGACCATCGGGTTGCGACTCGACTGAGGCACGCGTGCATCTACGAGTTCGATGACGACATCGATTAGCTTTAATTTTTCAGTTACTTGTCTTCTTGCTTTGGCCATGTGGCCAGGAAACCATTGAATTGCCAAAAAAGCACCACCTTAATCTTCTACCGTGCCAACATCATCGAGTGGCCAGAAGATGAAGTTCGTCTTGCCGACAATCTCCTCTTTCGACACAAATCCGATCTCACGGCTGTCTTTCGAGTTTTGACGATTGTCTCCCATGACGAAGTATGATTCCTCTGGAACGACCGACTCACCCGTCACTTGTTCGAGTGTGAAGTTCTCGGTCAACGGGAACCCGTTCATCTGGGCACGAAACTCGTCTAAATACGGCTCTTCTACCGCTTCACCATTAATATAAAGCACATCATCTCGATATTCGAGCGTGTCGCCTGGGATGGCGATGACACGTTTAATATAGTCTTTTGATTCAGTCGCATGGAATACGACGATATCACCTCGGTCTAGCTCCCCAACATAGTTCGAAATTTTACTGACGATCATTCGATCCGCATTGTGGAGTGTCGGCATCATCGACTCTCCTTCAACGATGACAGGAACGAAGATGAACGTCCGGATGACGAACGCGATGACAAGAGCGACCACGATGGCTTTTAGCCAACTAAACACTTCTTTCAACTTCACTCACTCCTCTATCCATTTGAACTTATTGTACTAGAAAAAAAGAAGCTTGTCGCAAGCGACAAGCTTAATTCCCATCTTAACGACGGATTTCTTTAATACGTGCTGCTTTACCGCGAAGGTTACGGAGGTAGTAAAGTTTCGCACGGCGAACTTTACCGTAGCGTACGACTTCGATTTGTGCAACGCGTGGTGAGTGAAGCGGGAATGCACGCTCAACACCTACGCCGTAAGAAATCTTACGGACTGTGAATGTTTCGCTGATGCCGCCACCTTTACGCTTGATTACAACACCTTCGAAGATCTGGATACGCTCACGCGTTCCCTCTACAACTTTAACGTGGACACGTACTGTGTCACCAGGACGGAAAGCAGGTACGTCCGATTTGAATTGTTCTTCTGTGATTTCACGGAACAGTTTTTGTGTGTTCATGAATCATATCTCCTTTTTCTTCAATGTTCATATCTTCATATGCCCAAGCATCCAATAGCGGAACATCGGTAATCGATGGGTTTAACCCACATGCTCAAACATAGCATATATTTCTCAATCGCGCAACGATTGCAGAAACTTTTTATCGACATCCGTCAACTCGACATGTTCGAGCAAATCCGGACGTCGTCGATACGTGCGTTCGAGCGATTGCTCTCGGCGCCATGCCTCGATCCGGGCGTGATTTCCCGACAAGAGCACTTCCGGCACGGTCAATCCACGAAAATCAGCCGGTCGTGTATAGTGAGGGTATTCCAAGAGACCAGTCGAGAACGAGTCATCTTCATGGCTCGCCTGATCGCCAAGTACATCCGGAATGAGCCTTACGGTCGCATCAATCATGACCATCGTCGCGAGCTCTCCACCTGTCAAAACGAAATCACCGATCGACACCTCGTCGGTCGCCAGTTCATCATGGATCCGTTGGTCGAACCCTTCATAATGTCCACACAGAAAGACCAGATGTTCCTCCTTGGCCCATTCTTCGGCCATTCGTTGATTGAACGGTTTTCCGGTAGGCGTCGTGAGAATGACCCTTGGGCTCTTCGCCTCAAGGGAATGAAATGCATCAAAGATCGGCTGCGGCGTGAGCAACATGCCCGCTCCACCGCCGTAAGGATAATCATCGACTTTATGATGCTTGTTCGTTGAAAAGTCCCGAAAATTGAGGAACGACATCTCCACCTGTCCGAGCGCCTTCGCTCGACCGACGATGGAGTGATCGAGCGCATGAAACATCTCCGGGAACAACGTCAATACATCAATCTTCATCGTCAATCATTCCAGGGATCGGCGTGATGACGACACGCTTCGCATCGACATCAATCTCTTGGACGACCGATTCGATATAAGGGATGAGCGCGTCCGACTTTCCTGGTCGTTTGATGACCCATACGTCGTTCGCTCCATTCGTTTCAAAGATGTCGTCGACGACACCAATGACTTCCCCATCCACGACAGCCTCACAGCCGATGATTTCATGATAATAAAATTCGTGTTCGTCCAAGTCGTGGACGTGTTCGGCGTGGACATATAGTTTCAGCCCTTTATATTTTTCAATGAGGTTGATATTGTCAAACCCTTTGAATGTGACGAGGTGAAACTGCTTATGAGGACGATACGTCGTGATCGTCATTTCCTGTTTCGTTCCGTCGACATCAAGAAACAACGTGTTTCCTTTTTTAAATCGCTCTTCTGGAAAGTCTGTCGCCGCCAAAATCTTCACTTCCCCTTTCAGGCCGTGCGTATTGGCGATTTTCCCTACATATAACCAGTCCATCTTTTTTCCTCCTCAACAAAATAGGCCGACCTCAGAAAAGGTCGGCCACATCATTACTTCGCGTTTTTCGCGTTGTGGAATTTCTCCATGATCCCTGCTTTAGAGAACAAGTTGCGTACTGTGTCAGATGGCTTCGCGCCGTCTGCCAACCATTTGAGAGCGAGTTCTTCGTTGATGCGAACTTCTGCTTCTGGTTTTGCAACCGGGTTGTAGTGACCAACTTGCTCGATGAAGCGACCGTCACGTGGTGAACGTGAGTCTGCTACAACGATACGGTAGAAAGGTGATTTTTTTGCGCCCATGCGCTTAAGACGAATTTTAACTGCCATGGTAATATACCTCCATCATGTGTTTAAGAATTGACAACTTTTATAGTATACAGCTTTTTCGTTCGACTGACAAAAGATTTTGTTAGAAGAATGGAAGGCCGAGACCTTTTTTCTTCCCTTTCATTTGTCCTGACATTTGTTTCATCATCTTCTTCATGTCATCGAACTGTTTGATGAGACGGTTCACTTCTTGAATCGAGCGACCGCTCCCTTTTGCGATCCGCTTACGACGACTCGCGTTGAGCACTTCCGGATTGGCGCGCTCATGTTTCGTCATCGAGCGAATGATCGCTTCGACGTGATCGAGTTGTTTCTCGTCGATTTGGACGTTCTTCAACCCTTTCATCTTACCTGCACCAGGTAACATCGAAAGTAATTCATCAATTGGTCCCATGTTTTTCACTTGGGCCAACTGTTCAATGAAATCATCGAACGTGAATGACGCGTCACGAATTTTGCTTTCAAGCTCCTTCGCTGCGTCTTGGTCCATCTGTGTCTCGGCTTTTTCAATGAGCGAGAGCACGTCCCCCATTCCGAGGATCCGTGACGCCATGCGTTCCGGGTGGAATGGTTCGAGGGCATCCAACTTTTCTCCGAGACCGACGAATTTAATCGGCGCTCCCGTGACTGCCTTAATCGAAAGGGCTGCCCCACCTCGTGTATCTCCGTCGAGCTTTGTGAGCACGACCCCGGTGATTCCGAGTTTCTCATTGAAACTGTCGGCCACATTGACCGCATCTTGACCCGTCATCGAATCGACGACGAGGAAGATCTCATTTGGTTTGGCAATCGTCTTCACATTTTCGAGCTCGCCCATAAGCGTCTCATCGATATGAAGGCGACCGGCCGTATCGATCAACACGAAATCGTGATGATTTGTTTTTGCGTACTCGAGTGCCTTCGTCACAATCTCTTCCGGCTTCACTTGATCACCAAGTGAGAAGACTGGTAAATCGAGTTGTTTTCCGAGTGTCTCGAGCTGCTTGATTGCTGCAGGACGGTAGATGTCCGCCGCGACGAGAAGTGGACTTCGGTTATGCTTTTTGCGAATCAAGTTCGCTAGCTTCCCGGTCGTTGTCGTTTTCCCTGCCCCTTGCAGACCGACCATCATGACGACTGTCGGTGGTTTCTGACTGAATGAGATCGGGACGACATCGCTTCCCATCAAGTTCGACAACTCTTCGTGAACGATTTTGACGACTTGTTGACCTGGCGTCAATGATTTCATGACATCCTGACCAACCGCGCGTTCCTTCACGTCATTGACGAATTGCTTGACGACTTTAAAGTTGACGTCGGCTTCGAGGAGGGCGAGGCGAACCTCACGCATCATCTCTTTGACATCGGCCTCCGAGATTTTCCCTTTACCGCGCATTTTTGAAAGTGTCGATTGCAATCGTTCTGATAATCCTTCAAATGCCATGCTTCAGCCCCCTACTCTAAATTCTCAAGCGCAGAAATCGTGGCGCTCACGTCATCGGTGAGCTCGACTTGACGTTTGAGGGTCTGAAGAAGTTGCTGGCGCTGTTCGAACTTTTCGAATAGGGCTAGCTTTTCCTCGTACTGTTCAAGCATCGTTTCTGTGCGCTTTATGTTATCGTAGACCGCTTGACGGCTGACTTCAAACTCTTCCGCAATCTCTCCGAGCGAGTAGTCATCTAGGTAATAAAGAGACATATAGTTGCGCTGTTTCGGTGTGAGGAGCGCTTGATAGAAATCGATGAGATAGTTCATGCGATTCGTTTTTTCGAGCGTCAAACCTTTCACCTCCACATGTTAAGTGAAATCCCTTTACAACTACCTATAGTACAGCCGTGCCTACTACTTGTCAAGTTTTTTTCTTAACAGCAAAACTTAGGCGAGGTCCTCGTTTGTGTCCTCTTTTTCCATCGAGGCATCCTGTGTCTTGTCCTCAAAAACATCGCCGAACAGTCCAAGGACGAACTGTTCTGGATCAAACTCCTGTAAATCGTCAATCTTCTCTCCAAGCCCGACATACTTGACCGGGATATCGAGTTCGTTCCGAATCGCTAGGACGATTCCGCCTTTGGCCGTCCCATCGAGCTTCGTTAAGACGATTCCGCTCACGTTCGTCGCTTCTTTGAACGCTTTCGCTTGAACCATGGCGTTTTGACCCGTCGTCGCATCGAGGGCGAGTAACACTTCGTGCGGTCCGTTCGGAACTTCCCGCTCAATGACTCGTTTTACTTTTTCAAGTTCTTTCATTAGATTGACCTTATTTTGGAGACGTCCCGCCGTATCACAAATCAAGACGTCCATGTGACGAGACTTGGCGGCTTGAACGGCGTCAAAGACGACGGCAGCCGGGTCAGACCCTTCCGTTTGACGAATGACGGGAACCCCGACACGTTCTCCCCATACTTGAAGTTGCTCGATGGCGCCGGCACGGAACGTATCCCCTGCCGCGAGCATGACGGAACGCCCTTCAGATTTCAACTGGTGCGCCAGCTTGCCGATGGTCGTCGTCTTTCCGACACCATTGACGCCGACAAACAAGATGACCGTGAGTCCGTCTTGCATATTCAGTTCACGGTCCGATTCATCCTCTTGGAGGCGGTTCGCCACGACTTCGACGAGTGCGTCACGCACCGCGACCGGGTCCTTCAGATTACGTCGCTTCACTTCTTCTTTCAAATCTTCGACGAGATCCATCGTCGTCGTGACGCCGACATCCGCTTGAATGAGTAAATCTTCGAGTTCATCGAAGAACTCTTCATCCACTTCGCGGAAGCGATAGACGAGGTCGTTGACGGCACTTGCAAAGCCGTCACGCGTCTTCGTCAACCCCTCTGTAAACTTTTGTGACACCTCTTGGGTAGATGTCGTCAACTTCTCTTTTAATTTCTTGAAAAAGCTCAACGTGATTCCTCCATCTCTTCATCCATTTCAACGACACGTTTTGCTTCAGACAGTTCGACCGATAATACCTCGGATACCCCGTTCTGTTGCATCGTGACGCCATATAGTGTATCCGCCGCTTCCATCGTCCCTTTACGGTGCGTGATGATGACGAACTGCGTATCGATTGACAACGTCCGAATGTATTCTCCGAAACGATGCACGTTCGCCTCGTCAAGGGCCGCCTCGACCTCATCGAGAACACAAAACGGTACCGGACGCGTCTTCAAAATCGCAAACAATAAAGCGATGGCCGTCAGCGCACGCTCTCCACCAGATAACAGACTGAGTGTCTGTAACTTTTTACCCGGTGGTTTGGCGACGATTTCGATTCCTGTGTTCAACAAATCCGATTCGTCTACCAATTTCAAATCCGCTTCCCCGCCACCAAAAAGCTCGGTGAACGTCTGTTTGAAATGCGCCCGGACGCTCGTATACGTCTCTTTGAAGAGGCGTGTCACTTCGCGGTCCATCTCGGCGATGATCTCATATAAATCTTCTTTTGCACTGACGAGGTCATCCCGCTGTTCGGACAGGAACGTGAACCGTTCGTGGACACTATCAAACTCTTCGATCGCATTTAGATTGACCGGTCCGATTTCTTCGATTTGACGAACGAGCAACTTAAACTCCTCTTTCGCCTCTTCTAACGGGATTTCGAGTGCCGGCAATAGTTCTGCGACGAGTCCGTTCTCTTCTAACACATCGAGCTTCCATTGTCGTTTCAGCTCGAACTCTTGTTTCGCCGTTTCAAGTTTTCGAACGACAGCTTCAGCTTGACGTCTTGCCTCCGTTGCCTGATCGACCCGTTGACGTATGATCCGATACGCCTCTTCGTTCGTCTTGAGTGTTGTTGACGCTCCTTGAAGCCGCTCTTGAATTTCTTTGAAATCCAGTTTGGCAGTAGCAAGCGTCGCCTCGAGTTCTGCAGATGACACGACTTCTCCACTCTCGAGCCGCGTCAATTCACGCTCCATCTGATCGCTACGTTCCTGCAAACGACTTTGGTCGGTCATCAGACGGTCCAATTCATATTGGACCCGCTCTTCTTCGAGCGTGTGCCGCTGAAAATCGAGCTCGTTTTGACGCAGCAACGATTCCAGTTGACCCGTGCTCTCAGCACTTTTCGCCTGCTCTGCCCGAAGCGATTCGAGACGTGAACGAATGTCAGCTTGGGCGCGGTCCGTGTCGGCCAATTCAATCGTCAATCGCTCTAATTCAGCAGTCGAGGTCTCGATCGTCCGCTCATAGCGTATCATTTCATGATCGAACAGTTCCAGTTGTGACTTGGCATCGAGGGAGGCACGTTCCGCAGTACGGTAGGCCGACTCGACTTCACGGAGGCTCGTTTCAACGGAACGTTTCTCATCCCGAAGTTCAGACAACTGCTGCGTAATGTCCTCCAACTGTTCTGTGTACTCTTGAAGACGTGTTTTTTGCTCATGCAACATGGCGAGGCCTTGAGTGAGACCATGTTTCAAATCATCTAATTCGCGCGACTGAGTGAACAGGGCCACGCCCTGCTTGCGACTACCACCCGTCATCGATCCGCCAACGTTGACGATATCCCCTTCTAACGTGACGACACGGAAACGATATCCCGTCGATTGGGCGATACGGTTCGCGACTTCAAGTGTCTCCGCCACAAGCACGGAACCGAGCAACGACTTTTTCAACGTCTCGTATGATGCATCTGTTTCGACGAGTTCCGACGCCACACCGACAAATCCGTTCATCGAGTCGAGTCGATCTAACACCTCACTCGGCACGAATCTCGGTTTGATCGTCGTCATCGGCAAGAATGTCGCTCGTCCTGCGTTGGCTTTTCGTAATTTGTCAATTTCACGGCGTCCCACCGTCTCATCTTGTACGACCACATGCTGCTGTGTCTGCCCAAGTGCCGTTTCGATGGCCGCTTCATACGAAGGACGGACACGGATCAGTTCCGCGACAGCACCAAGGACACCTGATGAACGGTCTTTTAAGACGAACTTGACCGCATGGAAATAGCCTTCATACGATTGCTTCATCCGTTCGAGCATCTCGATTCGGTCTTCCGTCTTCTGACGGCGGCGTTCGAGGTCGTAGAAAGACGATTCGGCTCGTGTACGTTTTTCACGAATTGCCGTCTCTTCGTCCCGAAGTTGCGTCTCTTTTTGACTCAGTTGTTCAAAGCGACTTTGTACCGCTTCATACTGCTCTCGAGTCGCCAAAAGTGTCGCTTCCTGTGAGGAACGATCATCGAGACGATGTTTGTTCTCGCGTAGAAGGCGTTCTTTCGACTCGACGGCGACATCGATATCCCGTTGTTCCCGCTTTTGTTGGTTACCGATTGTCGCTTTCGTTGTCGCGAGTTCGAACGCCTCACTTTGTAACGCTTCGATTTCAGCATTGAAATCACGAGAGGCGGCTTTCAACTGTTGTTGAAGTGACTCTCTCGTCGCAGTCGTTTGTTTCAACGTGTTTCCTTTTTGGTCAAGTTCTTCATGAACGACCTTCAATCGCGCTTCAAGCTCGGTCATCTCTGCACGTACTTCTTCACGTTGTCGGATGAGTCGTTCTTTCATCTCGGCACCGTGTTCTTCTTGTGCTTTTGCGAGCTTGATGTCACCCGTCAAACGCTCGACATAAGTCGAATGCTCCCGTTCTTTTTGGTTCAGCTCTGTCAATTCTTCACGTAACTCGGCGAGCTTCGCTTCGAGCCCGCTACGTTCCTCCGTGAGGTCACGTAACGAACGGTCACAGTCAGATAACTGTTGAACAGATTCCACGTGACGTGCGGACACTTGCTCAATCTCCTGTTGGAGCAACTGAATTTCTGCGCCCATGATTCCTGTTTCGAGTTCATCATGTCTCGCTTTGGCGACTTTGTACTCCCGAGCGAGCGCCGCTTGTTCACGGAGCGGTTCGACTCGGTCCGCCAACTCGAATAAAATGTCATCGACCCGGGACAAGTTTAATTCGGTGTCCTGTAACTTGCGTTCAGCCTGTTTTTTCCGCTGACGATATTTCAATACACCGGCTGCCTCTTCGATGACGGCACGTCGATCTTCCGGTTTCCCAGAAATGACTTGTTCGACCCGCCCTTGACCGATGATGGCGAATGCATCTCGTGAAAGACCTGTATCCATAAATAAATCAATCACATCTTTTAACCGACATGGTTTTTTATTCATAAAATAGTCGCTGTCCCCACTTCGGGTCACGCGACGGGTCACACTCACTTCTTCATATGGGAGACGCAACTGTTCGTCTCGATTATCGAGAACGAGGGTGACCTCGGCGACATTTCGGTGATTCTCTCCTTCACTTCCGGCAAAGATGACATCTTCCATCTTGGCACCACGAAGTGATTTGGCCGACTGTTCTCCGAGTACCCAGCGAACAGCGTCCGATATATTGGATTTCCCGCTCCCGTTCGGCCCTACTACAGCCGTGACGCCGGGACGGAAATCTAATTCAATTCGCTTGGCAAATGATTTAAAGCCAGCGAGTTCGATTCGTTTTAAGTGCATCGTGACCATCCTATCCGCAGTAAGCATTCATCTGTATATTTTACCACAGTTAACAGTTCGTCAAAATGCCCGAATCATGCTATTCTAAAAAGAACTGTAGAAAGGGGAATACAGATGACGAATGAACAGATGATTGAAGCCATTTTGGATAAAATGAACATTATTAACCGCGGTGCAATCAAAGCGGAAGAATATAATGCGGCTGATCCGTCAGCGGTGAAAGAGATTTACGAGTACGTGATGACACGCTCTTCGCTCTCTTTGTCGGAAGTCGATGGTATCGTCGAAGAACTCGGTCAATTGACATGAAAAAGGAGTGGACCCCCAAGCGGTCCACTCCTTTCGTTTATAAATCTGCGTAGCGCCGATTAAAGGCAATAAGCGCTTCTTTAGCAGCCAATTGCTCGGCTTCTTTTTTCGAACGCCCAACCCCTTCACCGACGATGTCGTCGCTGAGGCGTGCATGTGCGACGAATTCCCGGCTATGCGCCGGCCCACGTTCCTCAATGATTTCATACGATACAGGTCCGAGCCCTTCCCGTTGGACGCTCTCCTGTAACTGGCTCTTGAAATCGGTCTGTTCTTCGAATACTCCCGCTAAGACTTTCGGAAAAACCGCTTCGGCGAGGAATCGTTCGACGGCCTCAATTCCTTGGTCCAAATAAAGAGCACCGATATAGGATTCGAACACATCGGCAAGCAGTGCCGGACGTTTTCGTCCACCGGTCAACTCTTCACCTTTCCCAAGCAAGATGAAGTCAGAGAAAGCATAAGCTTCCGCAAAATTCACGAGTGACGGTTCGCATACGATCGCCGCTCGTAATTTCGTCAATTCCCCCTCGGAGCGCTCCGGATAAGTCTCATAGAGGAAGCGAGATACGGTCAGTTCTAAAACAGCATCCCCTAAAAATTCTAAACGTTCATTGTCTTTTCGTAACCCGCGTTGCTCATTCACATAAGATGAGTGTGTGAACGCCTGCATCAACAAGTCGTGATTCGAAAATTGAACGTTCAACCGTTCTTCCAATGATTTAAATAGTTCCAAGATGCGTGCTCGTTCCATCTCCTGACGCCGACGCCGTTGCGCCGACCCTTGACGGTCAAACCGTCGTTTGTCTTTTGTCATAGTTCCCTCCATGAATAAGCACAAGCCCACCGCCCGGAACCGAGCGGTGGGATGGCTTGATTACAATTTTGTTTCGATGTAAGCCACTACGTCGCCAACAGTCGCAAGCTTCTCAGCGTCTTCGTCTTCGATCGTGATGTCGAATTTGTCTTCGAGGTCCATCACCATTTCCATTACTTCAAGTGAATCCGCACCAAGGTCATCCTTGAACGATTTGTCTGCTGTGATCTCAGATACGTCTTTCCCGAGTTTCTCAGCAACTGCTTCTTGCACGTCTACTAAAATTTGTTCTTTTGTCATGATAAAATCCCTCCAAAGGTAAGTATATTAAATGTCAGTCTGTTGGTAAAGTTCTCTTTTACGCCATCGTCATGCCGCCATCGACGGCAATCGTCTGTCCGGTCACATAAGCGGCTTGTTCCGAAGCGAGGAAGGAGACAAGGTTCGCCACATCCTCCACCTGTCCGAAACGGTTGAACGGAATTTGCTCGAGTGTAGCCTCTCGTTGCGCATCTGTCAAGGCATCGGTCATATCCGTTTGAATGAACCCTGGACAGACGGCATTGACAGTCACGTGACGTCCCGCGAGTTCGCGCGCCACTGATTTTGTCAATCCGATCAACCCTGCTTTTGCAGCCGCATAGTTCGCTTGTCCTGCATTGCCGGTAATCCCGACAACCGAGGCGATGTTGATAATTCGACCTGCTTTCGACTTGAGCAAAGGTCTCGTGACGGCTTGCGATGTCAGAAAGGCGCCTTTCAAGTTCGTCGACAGCACATCTTCGAAATCGGCTTCTTTCATTCGCATGAGTAACCCGTCACGCGTGATCCCTGCATTGTTGACGAGACAATCGACGCGTCCGAACGTATCGACTGTCGTCTTGACGAGCGCTTTGACATCGTCAGCATTGGATACATCTGCTTTCACGGCGATGGCTTCGCCGCCTGCATCCGTGATCATGGCCACGACATCATTCGCCTTTTGTTCACTACCCGAGTAGTTCACGACGACCCGAAAGCCGTCTTCCCCTAAACGTTTCGCGATGGCCGCCCCGATTCCCCGGGACGCCCCTGTCACGATCGCCACTTGATCATGCACGTACTTCTCCTCCTAACGAGGCGACTTCTTCCAACGTGGTCGCCTTTTGAATCGAAACGTTCGAGTCGATTCGTTTAATCAATCCTGAAAGCGGTGAAGATGGGCCGAACTCGATGAACGTGTCTACGCCGTCTGCAATCGCCTTGCGCACACATTCTTCAAAACGGACAGACGAATACAGTTGTTTCGTCAATAACGCCTTCAACTGTTCAGGGTCACGATGTACCGCCGCGTCCACGTTCGAAATCAAGTCGATGGAAGCCGCTTTAAATGGCGACGAGGCAAGAACGTCTTGGAAACGTGTTGCTGCCGGCATCATGTAGGAACTATGGAACGCTCCAGATACGTTTAACGGCAATACCCGCTTCGCACCGGCAGCCTTCAATTCCACGCTTGCTTGTTCGACCGCGTCGACATGCCCTGAAATCACGAATTGACCAGGACAATTCAAGTTGGCGATTTGAACTAAATTCCCACTCGCACTGATTTTTTCAGTGATATGAAGCGCTTCTTGAAGATCGGTCATCCCGACGACTGCTGCCATCGTTCCATCCTTCACTTCAGACATCAACTGTCCACGCGCCCGGACGAGAACGGTCGCTTCTTCAATATCGATGACACCCGCACTGACGAGCGCCGCATATTCACCGACACTATGCCCGATGACGACATCTGGTGCCGCACCGCTCTTCGCATAGGCTTGCGCGAGGAGCGAAGCGTGCGCCACGATGGCCGGCTGTGCAATTTCCGTTTCTTGTAGGTCTTCCTTCGACCCGGATGACATGACTTCAAGAAGGTCAAATCCGAGTCGACGTCCGATTGCTTGAAGCGTTTCAGGATGATCTAAAAAGGTTTGTCCCATCCCAATGGCTTGGGAACCTTGCCCTGGAAACACCCATGCTACTTTCCCCATATCTTCACCTGCTTTCGCTTAGTCTATCGCTTTGGCACGCTTGATTTTTTCAACGACATCGTGATCTACCATGATTTTCGCCTGTTTCAACGCACTCATGATGGCGAGTGCATCGCTCGACCCATGCGCCTTGATGACCGGTGCATTGATCCCGAATAATCCGGCTCCCCCGTGTTCGCGATAATCCAACGTTTCTTTTAATCGTCTCAATTTCGGTTTTAAGATGAGAGCGGCGAGTTTGGATACAAGGTCACTCGTGAATTGTTCTTTCATCATCTTCATGAGCATCGAAGAGGAGCCCTCCACACCCTTTAACAAGATGTTTCCGGCAAATCCTTCGGTCACGATGACATCCACATCACCTGACATCGCTTCACGCGCCTCGACATTCCCAACAAAATGGACAGGTGCCTGTTCAAGGAGGGGGAACGCTTCTTTTGTCAGCGCATTTCCTTTACCGGCTTCCGTCCCGATATTGAGAAGAGCGACACGCGGTGTCTTGATGCCACGGACATGTTCCGCATACAGCGAACCCATAATCGCATAATCCACGAGGTGTTCAGCTTTTGCATCCGGATTCGCTCCGACATCCAGTACGACGACACCACTACCAGTATATGTAGGGAACGTCGGAGATAATGCCGGACGCTCGATTCCTGGGATTCGCCCGATGATGAAAAGAGACGCCGCCATCAATGCGCCGGTATTCCCGGCAGACACGAGAGCATCCGCTTTTCCTTCTTTGACAAGCTGAGCTGCCACGACGAGCGAGCTATCCTTTTTACGGCGCACCGCCCGTACCGGTTCGTCTTCACCTGTGATGATTTCACTGGCTGGGACAACCGTCACTCGAGGGTCATCAAGACCGTATGAGGCAATTTTTACCTCATCACCAACTAAAAAGAGTTCCATCGGTTCATTCGGATATTGCGCGATGAACCGTTTCACACCTTCTACAATCGCCTTCGGTGCGTGATCGCCACCCATTGCATCAATCGCTAACTTCATGCTTACTCCTCCTCACCACGTCGGTAAATCGTGAAGTCGCCGTCAAAGACGCACTCCTCACCGACATAACTTTCAACTGTGACGTCCGTTCTCCCGTCCCCTCTTAGTTTCATCACACGAGCCTTGGCAACGACTCGCTCTCCAAGATGGACTTGGCGACTAAAGCGAATATCCGCTTTAGTGGTCAACGCCAATTCATCATTGATGAGCGCCACCGCTAACGAGTTGGCTTGCGCGAACAAGACGTGTCCACGGGCAATCTCGTTGCGGCTAAAGACGTGTTCTTTCTCTATATCGAGGACTGAGATCGCAGAGTCATCTAGCTTCAAGTCAATCATATCACCGATGACCTCGCTCATTGAAAGCGATTTGACTTCATCGAGATGTTCGGAAGCCACATGTTTGATTCGTTCCCGCACTTCCGGAATTTTTAATTCCATCCGGTCGAGTCGAATTGTTTGGATGCTGACAGAAAACTGCTTTGACAGTTCTTCGTCTTTGATGAACGGGTTATGCTCAATCGTTTCTTGTAACAAGCGTTGCCGCTCTTTCTTAGGTACCCGCATTCAGTTCCCTCCTAAACTAATCGCTAAAGAACTTAATACCTGGTACTAATAGCAGTATATATTCTTTAGTCGTCATTTTCAAGTACTATTCTAACCTTTCCCCAACGAGAAGGTCGAGTTGTTTCAAATACCCACGTAACCCTTCATACTGGGCGTCATGCCAAAATGTGTCGCTTCCGAGAAGTTTCACGGCATCTTGCATGGCCACTTCCATCACTTTCAAATCGAGAACGGGATCGGCGACACGGAAACTCGGGAGACCGCTCTGTGCGGTTCCAAAGAAATCACCAGCCCCACGCAACTCTAAATCTTTTTCTGCCAATACAAAGCCATCGTTCGTTTCCGTCATCGTCTTCAAACGGACTTTCCCGACATCCGATTTCGGGTCTCCTACCAAGATGCAGAATGATTGATGCGCACCACGACCGACACGCCCTCTCAACTGGTGTAATTGCGCGAGACCGAAACGTTCGGCATCATGAATGATAATTAGAGAGGCGTTCGGGACGTTCACCCCTACCTCGACGACTGTTGTGGAGACGAGAATCTGTGTCGCATTATCGGCGAATGATTTCATAATCTCGTCTTTTTCTGTACTCGATAGCTTTCCATGCATCAGGCCAACGCCATAGTTCGAGAAGCGTTCTTTCAATAGCTCATACAGTGCCGTCGCACTCTCCACTTCTAATGTATCCGACTCCTCGATGAGAGGTGCAATCACATACGCTTGACGGCCGAGTGCGAGTTCCCGATCGACCATTGCATGCACACGATCGATTTGATCATGTTTCGCCCAATACGTTTCAATCGGCTTTCGTCCTTTTGGCATCTCATCAATCGTGGAGACATCCATCTCTCCGAACGCACTGATGGCAAGCGTCCTCGGAATCGGCGTCGCGGTCATATATAATACGTCGGCGAATTCGGCCTTGTCTCGTAGCTTCTTCCGCTGTTCGACACCAAACCGGTGCTGTTCGTCCGTGATCGCCAAATGTAGATTCGAAAATTCGACCGGTCCTTGGATGAGCGCGTGCGTCCCGACGATGATGTCGACGTTACCAGATCGAATTGCCGTCAGAAGCGCTTCGCGCGCCTTCCCTTTCACTGAGCTCGTCAGGAGGGCAATCGTGATGCCAAACGGTTCAAATAATTCCTGTAACGATGTCGCATGTTGTTCGGCAAGGATTTCTGTTGGCACCATCAAAGCCCCTTGATACCCTGCCGTTACAGTCGCATACAAGGCAATCGCGGCAACGACGGTCTTCCCGCTCCCGACATCCCCTTGTAACAATCGGTTCATCCGTTCTGGTTTTTCAAGGTCAGATACGATTTCACGGATGACCCGTGTCTGGGCTCCTGTTAACGGGAATGCGAGCCGTTTGACGAATTCATTCAATTGATGCTTATCGAGGTGAAGGGCCCGACCGTTTCCTGACCGCTCCATTTTACGAAACGCCTGTAATTTTAACTGATACATGAGACACTCTTCATAGACATAGCTTCGTCTCGCCAGTTTATAGGTCTCAACCGTATCCGGGAAATGCATCCCACGAAGCATCGTCATCCGGTCAACTAATCGATATCGGTCGCGAATAGTATGCGGGACCTGTTCGGGCAGATCGTTCACCTGCTCAAAAGCGAGTTTAACGATTCTACTGAAATTCTTTTGTGTCAGTCCGGCACGCAATGAATAAATCGGTTGCAGTCCGCCTGACGGGGCACCAAATTCAAGGTCGGTCGCGCTGATCGTCATCCGGTTCATGTCCCATTTCCCTTTGACCGTCACCGTCTCCCCAATCACCAATTTTTCTTTATAGAAGGCACGGTTGAACATCGTCACTTGGACGGCGTATCGGTCTTCGAGTAACAACCGGAACTGGAGACGATTTTTCCCTTTACTATAGTAACGAACGAGCGGTTCGCCTTGGACTGTCCCGCTCCATTTGACGAGGTCGCCGTGCACAGCCGTCGTCACCGTCCCACTATTATAATTCTCATAACGAAACGGGACGTGCTCAAGCACGTCCTCGATTCGAACAAGTCCCATCACTTCTAACTTTTTGGCCATCTCTGGCCCGACCCCTTTCAGCGTCGTCAGTTGATCATTGTTTTGCATCTTCTTTCGCTCCAAATATATTTCGTTCGAGGCGACGAGCCGTCGGTGTATTGGCAAGTCCACCTTTAGCGGTTTCTTTTAAGGCCGTCGGCATCATTTGGCCCACTTCATGCATCGCCGAGATGACCTCGTCACAAGGAATACGTGAGGTAATCCCCGCGAGCGCCATATCTGCTGCGACAATAGCGTTGGCACCGCCCATGGCGTTTCGCTTGACGCATGGAACTTCCACCAGCCCCGCCACAGGATCACAAACGAGACCGAGCATATTTTTTAGGGCGATCGCAAATGCCGTAGCCGACTGGTCCGGTGTCCCGCCAGCTGCTTCAACGATGGCCGCGGCTGCCATGCCCGTCGCCGACCCGACCTCGGCCTGACATCCACCAGCCGCCCCTGAAATCGAGGCGTTGTTCGCCACGACGAATCCGAACGCACCTGACGTGAACAAGTAACGGATCATCGCGTCGCGGTCCATTTCAAGGCGATCTTTTACCGCAAACAATGTTCCCGGTACGACGCCCGCGCTCCCCGCTGTCGGTGTCGCACAGATTCGTCCCATCGCCGCGTTCACTTCGTTCGTCCCGATCGCTTTCGACACCGCATCTAAAATGAGATCCCCAGCGAGCGACTTGCCCGAACGAATATACTCTTGCATGAGTACGGCATCATTACCCGTCAATCCCGTAACCGACGTGACACCTTGGAGTGCACGTTCGACCGCTTCTTCCATCACCTCAAGATTTCGGTCCATCATCCCGATAATGTCCTCGCGACTGGCGCGTCTGACGTGCATCTCTTGCTCAATCATCACTTCAGAAATCGGGATATTCCGTTCTGTTGCAATCGTCACTAATTCCTCTACTGATTTAAACATCACACATTCTCCTCATTCCCCAAAAATAGCTATCCGTTCGATTTGCGGTAACCGTTCCAGCTCTGCTAACACTTCCGCAGGAATGGTCTCATCAATCTCAATCGCCATCAACGCCTGCATCCCTTTTTCATGGCGGCTCACTTCCATATGACCAATGTTTAATTGGTGATTCGCCAACACACCGGTCACAGCCGCGATGGCCCCGAATCGATCATGGTGCAAGACGACGAGTGCAGGCCCCCCACCTGTCAGTTTCAACGGGAATCCGTTCAGTTCGGTAATTTCAATCGTTCCCCCGCCGATTGAGATCCCGACAATCTCAAATGTGCCCAATTCATCTTCGAGTAAGACCCGGGCCGTATTCGGGTGATCCGTCAACAGATCACTCGTCTCAAAAATGACCTCGATCCCTTTTTCACGGGCGATGTCTAACGCTTGTGGGATTCTCAGATCGAATGTATCGAATCCCATGATTCCACCGACGATGGCCACATCCGTACCGTGTCCCCGATACGTGTCAGCAAACGACCCATAAAATGTGATGTGCGCTGTACGCGGCGTTCTCCCGAACAATTTACCAGCCATCAAGCCGATGCGGGCAGCACCTGCTGTATGCGAACTCGACGGTCCGACCATGACCGGGCCAATAATGTCAAACACACTACGATATTTCATCAATTTTTCCCCCTTTCAAAAATCCCTACCTTCATTATACAGAAGGTAGGGATTCGAAACAGCTTATTCCACACTAAAAATATAAGAGTAAAGCGGTTGTTTACCGTCGTGAACTTCAATTTCAATCTCGTCGTTCACCGATTCGATATATGACGTCAACGCTTCTACGTCCGATGCAGAAGAGCCTTCTCCTGTTAAGATCGTGACGATTTCGTCGTCTGCGTCGATGAGCGCATCGACTAATCGTTTAGCCGCTTCTAAGCTCGATGGAGACGAAGAAACGATTTTCTTCTCAGCAATCGCCATGTGCTCATCTTTTTTGATTTCAACGCCATCGATGCTCGTATCACGAACAGCGTACGTCACTTGACCGGACTTCACTGTCGCCGCTGCCGCTTTCATCGCTTGTTCATTCATCTCGACATCCGCTTCAGGATTGAATGCGATGGCTGCCGCAAGACCTTGTGGGACGGTCTTCGTCGGAATGACCGACACGCCGCACGGTGCGACAGACGCCGCTTGTTCAGCCGCCATGATGATGTTGGAGTTGTTCGGGAAGATGAAGACGTGTTCCGCATGTGCCGATTCAATCGCCTTGACGATATCTTCCGTCGACGGGTTCATCGTCTGACCACCTTCGATGACGTGGGCCGCCCCGAGTGAACGGAACAGTTCGCTGACGCCTTCACCCATTGCGACCGTTACGATGGCAAATGGTGCTTTCGGCTTCTCCGCTTGTTGAACACCGTGTTGGTTGGCACCGTGTTCTTCTTCAAGAATCGTCGAGTGTTGTTGACGCATGTTCTCAATTTTGACTGCGACAAGTTCACCGAAGCGCTGACCTTTCGTGATGACCTCACCTGGCGTCTCGACGTGAACGTGGACTTTCAAGAGCTCCTCGTCCGCGACGACAAGAAGAGAGTCCCCGAGTTCAGACAACTCGTTTCGGAATGCATCTTCGTTGAACGGTGCATCTTTCAACTTGTCCTCTTGGAAACGGACCATGATTTCCGTACAGTAACCGAATTCGATATCTTCTGTTGACATGAATCCTTGCGCCGCATGCGCATGGTGTTCTGCTTCAATCAATGCATCCATCACCGGAGTATGTGGTTTTTCGAGTTCTTTTCCTTCAAGACTCGCAAGGAATCCTTCGTAAATGACGAGAAGTCCTTGACCACCTGAGTCGACGACCCCGACTTCTTTTAACACCGGTAACAAGTCCGGTGTACGGTCTAACGAAGCTTTTGCTTCGACGATGACACGTTTCATGAACTCTGTGAAATCACTTGTCGACTCAGACGCAAGGAGCGCTTCATCAGCCGCTTCACGAGCAACCGTTAAAATCGTTCCTTCAACCGGTTTCATAACCGCCTTGTATGCCGTGTCGACACCGCGTTTGAGCGCTTCTGCAAAATCAACTGTCGTGAGTTCCGTCTTACCTTCAACGGCTTTCCCGAAGCCGCGGAACAATTGGCTTAAAATAACGCCTGAGTTTCCACGTGCTCCCATCAGGAGTCCACGAGCGAACTTTGATGATACCTCTGCGATATCAGATGAGTTCATGGCTGCTACTTCTTTCGCACCTGACGTCATCGTCAAGTTCATGTTCGTTCCCGTGTCTCCGTCTGGAACCGGGAAGACGTTAAGCGAATCTACATAATCTGCGTTTTGGCTCAAGTTGGCCGCTCCGTTTGCGATCATGTTTGAGAGCGCCACGCCATCTAAACGATTTAAACCCACACCAAATCCTCCTCCGTTTTCGTCAGTCATTCGTCAGACGAACGCCTTGAACGAATATATTTACCGACGAAACGTTTAATCCTAAAGTTTCTCCGAGCGTATATTTCACTCGGCTTTGCACGTTGTATGCGACTTCAGATACTTTCGTCCCGTAGCTTACAATGATGTGCATGTCGATATGTACGTCCTCATCCTCTTGACGTACGACGACACCACGCGCGTAATTTTCACGTTTTAACAATTCAGCAATGCCGTCTTTCAATTGTGCCTGTGAAGCCATGCCGACCACACCGAAGCATTCCATCGCCGCACCACCTGCGAGTGTCGCGATGACGTCACTTGTGATGTCAATATTGCCATATGTTGTCTTCATTTCAATTGCCATATGGAGTAGCCTCCTTTATTCGGAATGATTCCTAATGTACATTCTACAATAAGTACCTAGTTATTAAAAGAACCTGCTCCAGAATCTCGGTCAATTAACGCGATAACCTCATTCATTATTCAAATCCTTGAGAGTAATGTCAAGTTTTTTTCTTGTCATGGTATGATTTTCTAGTTGCATCGGGAAAAAAGCCGTGCTAATATAAACGAGTGTCTATTAGGACGAACCCACATAAAAAAGGAGGGGAAACGCATGGCACGTAAATGCTACGTAACAGGTAAATCACCTAAATCAGGTAACAACCGTTCGCACGCACTCAACAAGACAAAACGTACTTGGGGTGTAAACGTACAAAAAGTTCGTATTCTCGTTGACGGTAAACCGAAACGCGTTTGGGTTTCAGCTCGCGCACTTAAATCAGGTCTCGTTGAACGCGTATAATACTTATACACGAACGAATAAATCCCAGCGGCATTCGCCGATGGGATTTTTTTTTTGCTTATTTTTTGACGAGCATAACGAGGGCCATTCCTTCATGAACCGTCAACAAGGCAAGCTCTTCGCTCCATTCATTTGAAATGGTCAACGCTTGCGCGCTATGGACCGGATGACGCTCGAGTGGATATTTGACCCCATCAATTGAAATCGTAGCGGTTTTCCAAGGCATGAAAGACAAGTAATGTTCATCTAGTTTTTTAATCTCATAACTTCCTGGCCGAGCGAGAAAAATCGTTTGACCCGTCCCATGAAGAACCATCCCCGGATACGATTCGAGTAGACCGACGTTCGCGAACGTCATATCAACTCGACCACCGAGTGCCCCGTACACGTGCATCTGGGTCGCCCCTTGATCGATTGCCAACTGAAGCGCAATCTCGAGGTCGGTCACATCCTTTTCAGATGGATAACGTAGCGCTTCCTCAGGAGGTGTTCCGACAAACGAATCAAAGTCCCCGACCACGACGTCGACATCAATCCCTTCATCTAATAATCTCTGATATCCGCCATCGACACCGATGACAAAATCGGCATCACGCGGTAAGTCCGGAATAGGTTCCGGACTCGCCGCGACGATCAAGATGTTCATTGACGAATGTCCCGTGTCGCGACACGCGTGAATCGCGGAGCTGTCGTGAAGAGTAAGACTAATACGATGGCTGAGATGACAAACGACGGAACCATATAAGTTGCGTTATAGCCAAGTGAATAAGCCACGACCGGACCCTCCGCATACTCAGCGAAAAAGACAATCCCTGAGATGACGTGAGCCGCATAACGCAACGCCGACCCGATCAATGCGCCGAGCACCAAATAGGTAGCGAGCGTCTTCGTCGCGCCTTGACCAGCGGCCTGTTTCACACGTCCGGCAAAGACGCCGGCCACGCCGACAAGTCCGTACGCAACCGTATAATCGAGCAAGAACTGAACTGGCGTAAAGATATAGGCTCCGAACAAGAGTTGAAGCGTCCCGACGAGCGCACCAGTCGCAAGTCCCCCTTTCAATCCGTGACGAAACGCCATCACAAAGATCGGGAGCATCGCCAGACTGATTGATCCCCCTTGTGGCAAACGATATGGGATGAGTAAATCAAAAACTAGCCCAAGCGCTGCGAACAATGAAATTTCGATGAGTGCTTGTAATTTAAAACGTGATTTCATCTTTCTTCCTCCTTTATTGTGTGAACGACAAAAAGCAGCATGACGTAAACGCCATGCTGCTTGGATTCGCAACGTGCATTTTCGCCACATCCCTACGTCCGTGTGAACGGAACAGGTTCAAAGGGTTAGCGTATGCCTCTCAGCCACATCATGTGACACCCCTTGCGACTCTATCTTGTTGTTCTACCGTCGATTATACACGAGATGCGCCACGAATGCTATCGATGGCTGCTTTATAATCCGGTTGATTGTAAATGGCTGAACCGGCAACTAGGACATCTGCCCCTGCATCAATGCAACGTTTCGCCGTCTCTTCGTTGACACCACCATCAATCTCAATTTCAAAATCGAGCTGACGGTCTTTGCGAAGCTGACTGAGCGCCGAGATTTTCGGTACGACGGATTCAATGAACGCTTGTCCACCAAACCCTGGATTGACGGTCATGAGCAATACCATATCGACATCTTGAAGGATATGTTCAATCGTAGAGAGCGGTGTGTGCGGGTTCAAGACGACCCCACATTTCGCCCCTGCCGCTTTGATTTGCTGCAAGACTCGATGTAAATGGTTCGTTGCTTCCACGTGAACAGTCACAATGTCTGCCCCCGCCTTGACGAAATCTTCGACATAGCGTTCCGGTTGATCAATCATCAAATGCACATCGAGAACCATGTCTGATTTTTTGCGCAAGCTTGCGAGGACTGGTAGCCCAATCGAGATGTTCGGCACGAACTGCCCATCCATCACGTCAAAATGGATATAATCCGCCCCCGCATCTTGAACGGCTTTCACTTCAGCCTCCAAATTGGCAAAGTCGGCTGCTAAAATTGATGGTGCGATTTTAATCATCTGTCAATACCTCCGTTTACGATCGTTTAATTCCTCCATAAAGGTAACATAATTCTCATAACGAGTTGAAGCAATTTTGCCATCTTCTACGGCTTGTTTAATGGCACAGCCCGGTTCATTGATATGGACGCATCCCCGGAACTTGCAATCGTCGTGACGTTCCACAAATTCTGGGAAGCACCATCTTAGTTCATCCGCCTCGAGTTCTTGAGGAAACTCGAGACTAGAAAATCCTGGCGTATCCGCCACAAGCCCGTCGGCCAATTGAATGAGCGTGACGTGACGCGTCGTATGTTTCCCACGACCGAGTGATTTGGAAATTTTCCCTGTGGCCAATTCGAGTTCAGGCGCGACTGCGTTTAAAAGCGAACTCTTCCCGACACCTGTTTGACCGGCAAACACGCTCGTCTTCTCTTTGAAGAGTCCCCGTACTTGATCGACCCCATCCGAAAGCTCCGTCGACGTTTCAATCACGTCATATCCGATGGCACGATAGCGGGCGACCGCTTCTTGAATCGGTCCGGTCTCTTCTTCACTGAGTAGGTCCATCTTCGTTAACACGATGATTGGATGAATCTGTTTGGATTCGATCAATACGAGGAATCGGTCAAGCAAATGATAAGAAAACGCCGGTTCTTTCACAGAAAAAAGTAGAAATGCCTGATCGATGTTGGCGATTGGTGGGCGGACGAGATGGTTTTGACGTTCCTCCACCTCTAAAATATAGCCTGTCCCATCTTCTTGATCTTGAATGACAACGTCATCGCCGACGACGGGTGAGATGTTTCGTTTCCGAAAATTCCCTCTCGCCCGACACCGAATCTCTTGATTCGACTCGGTCATCACATCATAAAACCCGCCTTGTAAACGAATAATCGTTCCTTTCAATATGACTACCTCCCTTAAAAAAGAGGTGACGACACCGTCACCTCTTTATTGTGCCTCTTTGGCCTGTGCATATGTGACTGAATCCGTTCGGACGATCTCACCATCGACTTCAATCGTTGCGGTCCCGACTTCGTCCGGAGCAATGACGAGCGTATACGAGTATGTTGTCGTCTCTGTGATTTTATCCCGTAACACTTCAATTTCACCACGCGCATCGACCGTACGAATCACGACCTCCACGGCTTTCGGTTTCTTGTCTTTTTCCGGTTGCTCGACTTCGACGCTCACTTCACGTTCGATGGAGACGTCCGTCGGTTCAACCCCTTCCGATACGATGACCGTAAGTTCCGTTCCCGGATCGACTGCCGTACCCGCCGTTGGAAGTTGACGGATGATTTGACCTTTAGGAACACTTGTCGAAAACTCATCCCGTCTCACGATTTTTAACTTGTTTTGATCGGCATAAGTCGATGCCTCGTCAAACGTATATCCCGCGAGATTCGACAGTTCGACTTTGTTGCTTCCTGTCGACACGACGAGCGTCACCGTCACTTCTGAAGGAACGACCTCCTCGCCTGGGTCGAGCGATTGCGAAATCACATCTCCGCTAGCGACTGTTTCCGAAGCTTCTGTTTTGATTTCAAGGTCACTGAACGCCAGATCTTTTAACATGCGTTCAGCTGCTGTTTGGGACAATCCCTCCACATTCGGCATTTCGACGGTTTCTTTCCCGGCTGAAACGACGATGGTCACCGTCGTGCCTCGTTTTGGTTTACGCCCTTCTTGTGGGTTTTGCGAAATGACCTCGCCTTCTTCGACGTCATCGCTCGCCCGCTCCGTCACTTCGACGACGAAATCGGCATTCTCAAGTTCAGACGTGGCATCTCCGATACTCATTCCAACGACATCCGGAACGACGGCTCGTGACATTTCATCGGCGACCACGTATGCCGCAATGCTCCCTCCAATCAGGATCAACACGAGTAAAATCCAAATCCACCATTTGCGTTTCTTCCTTTTGACTGGAGTCACCGCTTCAGGTTCTTGCTCGCTAGACGCTGTGACCGAAGTCGGTGTTACTGGCGTCTCTGGTTTTTCTTCAGGTATGACCGGTGTCATGACGAGCGTTTGATCGAACTCATCCTGACTGGCCGGAACACGTCTCGGCTCATTGGCGCGTTCACGGCTTAATGCCGTCATGCAGTCTTTCTTAAAGGCTGCGACCGAAACATGACGGGCACCTGGTGACTTCGACAATGCTTGCATGACGCAGTTTTCGAGTGCCTGTGGAATATTCGGATTCAAGTCCATCGGTCGAATCGGGTCATCTTGCAAATGTTGAAGCGCAACGGCGACCGGTGTCTCGCCAATGAACGGGACACGACCTGTCAACAATTCGTACAGTACGGCACCGAGCGAATAAATATCTGACTTTTCATCAGCAAATTTACCGCGTGCTTGCTCAGGTGAGAAATAATGGACCGAGCCCAGCACAGACATCGTATGCGTCAACGTCGCATTCGACATCGCCACGGCAATCCCAAAATCAGTCACCTTCACGTTACCGTGCTGATCAATCATCATGTTCTGCGGCTTGATATCACGGTGAATGATTCGATTCGCATGGGCATGGTCAATCGCATCACAAATCTGTCCCATGATGCGTAGCGCTTCATCGACAGATATGTATTCCTCTTGCAAGTATTGTTTTAACGTCACCCCATCGACGTGTTCCATGACGATATAGTACAAATCTTCTTCATCGCCGACGTCATAGATCGCCACGATGTTTGGATGGTTCAGACTCGTAGCCGCATGGGCTTCTCGCTCGAACCGACGTATAAATTGTTCGTTATGTGAGAATTCAGATCGCAACACCTTGATGGCGACGGTTCGGTTTAAGATCTCGTCATGAGCCCGGTAGACATTTGCCATGCCTCCGCTGCCGATTTGTTGTTCGATCCGATAACGATCGTTGATTCGTTCTCCGCTTCGCATCGGATTCATCCTCTCTTTCTATCTGTGAATTGAACGAGGGCGACCGTGATATTGTCGCTCCCTCCCAATTGATTGGCTTCTGCAATGAGTTGCTCCGCTTTTTGTTCGGCGGATGCCGTTTGTTGTAATACGTGTTGAATCGCCACATCGGTCATGTGTGTCGTCAATCCATCCGTACAAATTAAAATCACATCAAACTCAGGGTCAGCGAGCACTTGCACGTCAGGTTCGACTTGTTCGCTTGAACCGATTGCCCGGGTGATGACATTTCGTTTCGGATGAACCCGCATCTCTTCTTCCGTCAATTCACCGAGTTGTTTGAGCACATTGACGTAAGAATGGTCCTCCGTAAGACGTCTTAACTCATTCGCCTGGAGCGCATAGACGCGACTATCTCCGATATGGACGATGACCACCGTCTCTTCATTCCAACAAACAGCTGCCACAGTCGTTCCCATCATGACAAGATTGGACTGCTTCGCAAATTGCAACACTTGATCGTTCGCCAAATCGATGTGGTGGCGGAACCATCGTTCGATTTCGACAGGGGTTGTCGGGAGAGACGGGAACGCCCGTCTAAACTCTTCAATCACGATTTGACTCGCAACCTCTCCCGCTGCATGCCCACCCATTCCGTCTGCAACCAGGGCAATCCCGGTTATGGCATCACCTAAGATTAAAACTGCATCTTCATTTTGTGTGCGTACTTGTCCACGATCTGTTCGAAATGCTAATTCCATCTTTCTGATTACCTCGTTTCTTGTTCGCGCTCCTTCGCTCGAAGCTGTCCACAAGCGGCATCGATGTCCGACCCTTGCTCGCGACGGATTGTCACGTTCACATTGCGGTCTTTGAGCACTTTTTCGAAGGCAAAGATTTGAGCTCGCGGTGTCCGTACATAGTCACGTTCGAGTACATGGTTGACGGGAATCAAGTTGACGTGACATTTGATTCCTTTTAACAGGTCTGCCAAGAGATGGGCATATTCTTCCGTATCGTTGACACCACCAAAGAGTCCATATTCAAACGTGATGCGACGTCCGCTCTTCTCTGTGTAATAACGGACCGCATCCATCAACTTGTCCAAGTCAAAGGCACGGTTGATCGGCATGAGCTTGGTACGCAATTCCGTCGTCGGTGCGTGAAGTGAAATGGCGAAGTTGATTCGCATACCTTCATCGGCAAACTTGTAAATCTTCGGAACAATCCCACTCGTCGATACCGTGATGTGTCGTGCTCCGATGTTGAGTCCATTGTCATGATTGACAGTACGTAAGAAACGCATTAACTCATCGTAGTTATCGAACGGTTCGCCGATTCCCATGACGACGATAGAGTCGACGCGCTCTTCTGTCGCGTCTAATGCACGTTGTACGTCGAGCACTTGAGCTGTGATTTCCCCGGCTTCTAAGTTTCGTTTCAAGCCGCCGAGTGTCGAGGCACAGAACGTACATCCGATCCGGCAACCGACTTGTGTCGTGACACAAATCGAGTTTCCGTATTCGTGACGCATGAGTACCGTTTCAATTGAGTACCCGTCCTGAAGTTCAAACAAGAACTTGATTGTGCCGTCTTGGGATTCCTGCTTGACCAATTCTTTTAACGTCGTCAATTGGAACGATGCCTCTAATTTGTCTCGAAGCGCTTTCGGAACGTTGGTCATATCATCAAAAGTCGTGACCCGTTTGACGTACATCCAATCATATAATTGTTTCGCACGGAATGCCTTTTCTCCTGCCTCGATCACCCATGCCTCAAGTTCTGGAAACGTCAACGAATAGAGTGACGGTTTTGCGCCTACGAGTGGATTCTTTTCTACTGCTTTTGGATTCATGTTTTATACCTCTTTCTTAAATGCGGCGATATAGAAGCCGTCGGTCCCGAATGTCGTCGGTAATAATTTTAGTTCAGCACGGTCCGATTCCATCATCGGACGAACAGATTGTGGGAGACGACCTTTGAGCGTTTCGTCCCACATCAACCCTTTCGACAGAATATAGTCAGCCTGCGTCTCATTTTCAGACGGGTCGATTGTACATGTCGAGTAAACTAGCGTACCACCTGGTTTGAGCAGTGGCAATACGGCATCAATGATTTGTCTTTGTATCTTTGGTAAGTTTTCGAGTTGAGCTTTGTCCTTCGTCCATTTAATATCCGGCTTTCGACGAATGACGCCAAGGCCCGAACAAGGGACATCTAAAAGAATCCGGTCAAAGCTTTCTTCTTCAAACCGTTCACCTGCTAAACGAGCATCAAGGGCAAGTGCGGTCACTCCATTGATGTGTAGACGTTTGGCTTGTTGATCAATCAATTTTGCTTTATGTGGATGAAGGTCAAGCGCGGTGAGCGATCCACCTTGCATTCGCTCTGCCGTATGCATCGCCTTGCCGCCTGGCGCGGCACATGCGTCTAGGATGACATCGTCTTTCGACACGTTGAGTGCATCCGCGACAATCATGGAGCTCTCATCTTGAATCGATAGAAGACCTTCCTCGATAAACGGGGTCGCATGGACATTACCAGACTCTACGACAAGTCCATCAGCAGATAGTTCAGAACGTGACGTCATGACGCCAGCGTCAGCCAACCGGTTCATCATCTCATCCACTGAAATACGCTTTCGGTTGACCCGAATCGTAACAGGAGCAGGTTCATTGTTTAATCGGCAAATCGCTTCTGCCGTTTCCACACCATATAACTCAATCCAATCTGATACGAGCCATTCCGGATGACTGTGCTCGATGGCGATTCGTTCTGCATCGGTCAAGCCACTAAAGTCCGGAAACCCTTCCCGAAGCACATTTCGTAACACCCCGTTTACGAATTTGCTCGTTCCGAGGTGATGACCTCGTTTCTTCGCGATTTCGACCGCCTCGTGTAGGACGGCCCGGTCGGGTACTTTATCAAGATAGAAGAGTTGATAAACGCTCATCCGAAGAAGCGGGAGGACAAACTTATCTAGCTTCTTCGGCGAACGGATACGGTCTTTCAAAATATAATCGAGCGTCCCTTTGCGACTGAGCGTCCCATATACGAGTTCGGTATAGAGACCGACATCTTTTGGGGCAACTTTTTTTTGTTTCAATGTATCATTGACGGCAATCGTCGAATACGCGCCGCCCTGTTCAATTTTCATCAGCGTATCAAGCGCTGCTTCACGTACGTTCATGAGTTCCTCCTAATCGGTCGCCAATCCGTAGCTTTTGTCCGGCGCCACGCATGAAGGTTGCACCATCCATCCGTTTCTTACCTGCGGGTTGCAAATCGGTCACTTTGATTGCGACGTCGTTCCCTGTCGCCACGACAAATCCGTCTTCTTCCAGACGAATGACTTCTCCCGACTGTCCCGTTCCTGTCGTTTTTTCTCCCATGAACAATTTCACTCGTTCGCCTTCAAGCGTTGAATAGGCCGTCGGGAATGGATTCATTCCTCGAATATGGTTGTAGATGGACTCGCCATGCTTCGTCCAATCAATCTGTTCACGCTCACGGCTGATGTTCGGAGCAAACGTCACGTCTCGCTCGTCTTGAGGCACCGCCTCAATCCACCCTTCCAAGAAGGCCGGAAGCGTACGGATGAGAAGATCGCTTCCTGCTACAGCCAGTTTATCAAATAAAGACCCGACTGTATCCGTCTCTTCGATAGGTACGATGGTATTGGCAATCATGTCCCCTGCATCTAACTTGTCGACCATGTACATGATCGTCACACCAGTCTCCGACTCCCCATCAAGAATGGCTTGATGAATCGGGGCACCTCCGCGATATTTCGGAAGGAGGGAGGCATGTACGTTGATGGCTCCGTGAGGTGGGGCTTCTAGAAGGGCGGTCGGCACGATTTGTCCGTACGCCGCCGTCACAATCAAATCAGGCTTCAGCTCTAAAATTTCTGCATAGTCTGTGCGCACTTTTTCAGGCTGCAACACGGGAATACCGTGACGAAGCGCACACTCTTTTACTGGAGTCGGCTTAAGTTCACGTTTTCGCCCGACCGGTTTATCCGGTTGCGATACGACACCTACGACATTGTATCCTTCTTCAAGCAGTCGCTCAAGTACCGATACGGCGAACGTCGGCGTCCCCATGAAGACGATGCGTTTGTCTTTTCCAGGGTTCGGGACGGCGAGCTTGTCTGTGAACAAGACGCCATCCAAATGATCCATCTCATGTTGAATCGCACGAGCGAAAAAGCCGCTCGCTTGAATCGTATGTGTCCGCCCTTTCAAATCTTGATTCTTGACGACGATCGACTCGTGTCGTTCCACGAATCCGAATTCGCCTGGGATGCTCAAACATCCCTCTAGTCCAACTTCTCGACCGGATGTTTCAATGATTTCCGGGTTGATCAAGACGAGCGGTCCCGTCTCATCATCGGTATGGACGACCGCGAGCCGCTGGTTCAAATTGACTTGCGGTGCCGCGACACCAACTCCGTCATACTCATACATCGTATCAAACAATCGGTCGACAGTCTGACGCAATTTTTTATCAAACTTTGTCACTGGTTCGCACGTTACGCGCAAAATGTCATTAGGTACTTCTACTACTTTATACATGTCTCTCCACCTCACATGAATACGTATGGGTTCACATCGATACTCATTTGATATTCTTTCTTGCTGATTGCTTTGGCTCTCGCTTGCTGTAATCGTGCCAGCTCCACATAGAGTGCTTCGGGTTGTTTTGTTTTAATGAATACTTGATAACGATAGGCGTTCTTCAATTTCGATAACGGTGCCGGCATCGGTCCATTCAAGCGACTATTCTCCACGTGCGCTTGTAAAAAGTCTGATGCGAACAATTCTGCCTCGGCCTTGGCGACAAGGGGATTTTCCGCCGAAAACGTGACGAGCGTTAAAAACCAGTAAGGAGGATGATTTCCGACTTGTCTGAGTCCCATCTCTTTGTCGAAAAATGTCTCATAATCATGTTCACTCGCAGTCTCGATCACATAATGGTCCGGGTTATACGTTTGGACGAACGCCTCACCCGGAAGTTTTCCGCGCCCGGCTCTTCCTGCCACTTGCGTGACAAGTTGGAAGGTGCGTTCGGTCGCCCGAAAGTCAGGCATCCCGAGTGTCGCATCCGCCGCGAGTACCCCGACGAGGGTGACGTTTGGGAAGTCGAGCCCCTTGGCAATCATCTGCGTGCCAAGTAAGATGTCGGCCTCCCCTTCTTCGAAACGACGCAACAACTGCTCATGTGAACCTTTTCGAGACGTCGTATCCTGGTCCATTCGGATGATGCGCGCTTCTGGAATCCGGTTCAACAGTTCCGTCTCGATTTTTTGTGTGCCCGACCCGAACTGTTTGATTTTCTTACTATTGCAGGATGGACACGTCGAAGGCATACCGACCTCGTAACCGCAGTAGTGACACTTCAACCGATCTCCATATTGATGATATGTCAAATTGACGGCACAATGCGGACATGTCATGCCTTCCCCGCAGTCCCGGCACATGACGAACGTCGTGAATCCACGACGGTTCAATAAAATGACGCACTGCTCTTTTTTCTCGATCCGGTCGAGAATCCCTTGGAACAATTCTTTCGAGAACATCGTCGTATTGCCTTTCGCCAATTCACGGCGCATATCGATAATGTGGACCGGTGGCATCTCTCCACCATACCGTTCTTTCAAATGCAAATAGTGATAGACGCCTTTTTGTGCCCGAGCATACGATTCAAGTGAAGGGGTCGCACTGCCCAACACGACGGGACACCCATGATAGCGGGACCGCCAGATGGCAACATCGCGCGCATGATAACGAGGATTTTCCTCTTGCTTGTACGTCGTCTCGTGCTCTTCATCTAAGATGATGAGACCGAGTCGGTCGAGCGGGGCAAAGATTGCAGAACGGGCACCAACGACGACGTCGACTTCATTTCGTTTAATCTTACGCCACTCGTCGTACTTCTCACCTTTAGACAGAGCGCTATGCAGCACGGCGACCCGATCGCCGAAACGACGTTTGAAGCGTTTGACCATCATCGGAGTCAAACTGATTTCGGGAACGAGTAAGATGGCTTGTTTCCCTTCATCGATGACTTGTCCGATTGACTCTAAATAGACTTCGGTCTTCCCGCTTCCCGTCACACCGTGGACGAGTAACGTCTCACCCGCGTCAGCCTCATGAATGGCCCGAACCGCGTTGGCTTGACTGTCGTTCAATTGAACCGATTCCTCGACTTGCTCGATTGTCGCGTACGGGTCACGATTCAACTCGACCTCGGTCAATCGAACCGCTCCGAGTTCCGCAAGTTTCTGCAGTTGTGGGCGAGTCAGCCCAATTTGGCGAAGTGCCGACCAATACATGCGTGGGGTCTCCTCAAGTTGGCGGACCGCTTCTAGTTGTTTTTTCGCACGTTTCGAGACGACTGTCGCATCGAGGAGTTCGACGACGACGTCGGTCTTAAGGGTCTTCTTTTCTTTTAAGACGGGTGCTAAGGTCAGCTCCCCTTTTTTAGCGAGTCCTAGAATGACTGACTGAACTTCTTTCGGATACTCCGATAAATGCGTTCCGAGACGGACCCCATCAGGGACTTGTCCTTCTTTGATTTCTTTGTCATAACTGACCTTGAGCGCGGCCGGAAGCATCGCAAGCAAGGCGGATGAACGAAAGCAAAGTGTCGTCTCTTTCACATGGATGGATAAAGCGAGCAGTTCGTCAGTGAGTGAAGATTCCTCATCTAACAGCGCTTCTAACGGTTTCAATCCTTCCCTCGTCCCATCTGACGTACCAACAACGATTCCGAGGAGACGTCGTGAGCCGAATGGGACGGAGACGCGCATGCCCGGTTCAATCAAAGCTTCAAATTGTTCAGGTACTTCATAATCAAACGGACGGTCAATCGTGATCACCGGTGCATCGACATGTACATGTGCAATCATTGGACCGCTTCCTTAAAATGTGTGAGCAACTCGAACGCCAACGCTTTCTTCGATTGTTTCGGAAGTCTAAGTGACGTCCCGTCAGCTTGGAACAAGACGACTTCATTGTCGTCCGCCCCGAATCCGACGTCACTGCCAGACACATCGTTCGCCACAAGGTAATCGACGTTTTTTCGCTTCAGCTTAGCTGCCGCGTGCTCCTCGAGTCGTTCCGTCTCAGCAGCAAATCCGACCAACACTTGATGGGTCTTCTTCTCACCGAGTGATTTTAAAATGTCTGTCGTTTCTTCAAGTTCAATCGTAAGTGGACCGTGGACTTTTTTATGTTTTTCCGAATGAATCGTTTTTGGACGATAATCCGCAACTGCCGCTGATTTCACGACGAGGTCTGAATCCTCAAAACGGCTTGTCACTTCGCGCAGCATCTCCTCACTTGACTTGACGGGAACCGCTGTCACGCCTTCCGGGACAGGAACTTGGAGCGGCCCGTGGACGAGCGTGACACGGGCACCCATGTCCCGAGCCACCTCAGCGAGTGCGACGCCCATTTTCCCTGACGAATCATTGGATAAGTAACGGACGGGGTCGATGCGTTCGACAGTCGGGCCAGCCGTGATCAAGACATCTTTTCCAAGATATAGTTTCGGAACGAATTGGCTTTCGATGATGCGAACTAAGTCTTCCGGTTCAGGCAGACGTCCCCCGCCAATCCATCCGCAAGCCAAGTTGCCGACACCGGGTTCAATCAACTGATAGCCGTATGATTTTAACGTCTCGATGTTCCGCTGAGTGGCAGGATGTTCGAGCATGTTCACATTCATCGCCGGTGAGATGATGACCGGGCATTTCGCAGCCAAAACGGACGTCGTAATGAAGTCATCCGCAATCCCGTTCGCCAATTTTGCGATCGTATTTGCCGTCGCCGGAGCCACGACAATCAAATCGCTCGAGTCGACGACATCGATATGAGCAATCTTTGTCGGGTCATGCTCTTCGAAAACGTCCGTATAGACCGGGTTGCGACTGAGCGCCTGGAAGGTCGTCTGACCTACGAATTGTTCCGCCGATTTCGTCATCGCGACGCGAACATTCGCTCCGGCTTGAACCAATTTCGATGTGAGCGCACACGCCTTGTAGGCGGCGATGCCACCACTCACACATAATAAAATAGTACGATCCTTCACCATTCCCAAACTCCCCCTTATAGACAATGAGACCCAAGTCGCAAACGACTTGGGTCACACTTCATCCGTTGTTTTTTTCGTTCACGATGATTGTCGTATCACCCGAAAATAGTTCTTCTAACGCTTGACCGACCGGCTTATATGATTTTGGCTCGGCGACTTTCGGTGCTTTTCCATCTTGAATCTGACGCGCCCGTTTTGCAGCGACCGTAACGATCGTGTATTTTGACGGGATAGTACGTTGTAAGGCATCAATCGAAGGGTATAACATTAAATGACCTCCATCATGGCTTTTTTATAGAGTGACGCAACACGTTCACGTTTACAATGCTCGGCTGTCACGATCGCTTTAATTCGATCGATGGCTTTGTCGACCTCGTCGTTCGTGACGACATAATCGTAGGCGTCCATCAACTCGATTTCTTCACGCGCGACGAGCAGGCGTTGCTTAATGACTTCTTCTGACTCCGTGCCTCGTCCGATGAGACGATTGCGAAGTTCTTGAAGACTTGGTGGTGCCAAGAATAAAAAGACGGCTTCTGGGAGAAGTTCCTTCACTTGGAACGCCCCTTGCACCTCAATTTCAAGAATGACATCTTGGCCGCTTTCGAGCGTTTCACGCACCCACTCTACAGGCGTCCCGTAATAGTTACCGACAAATTCGGCATGTTCAAGCAGTTCTTTTTGTTCGATCATCCGTTCGAACTCTTCTCTCGATTTGAAGAAGTAATGCACTCCTTCAACTTCCCCTTCACGTGGTTTTCGGGTCGTCGCCGACACCGAATATTGAAGGTTGTTGTCCTCTTCCTCGCGAAGAGCACGGCAAACGGTCCCTTTTCCGACACCGCTCGGTCCAGACAAAACGATTAATAATCCTCGTTCTTTAAAATTCACTGCAAGCCCTCCATCTTCTAACATCACATTTAATTATAATAGCAGTCAATCAATTGTCCCGGCAAGAAGAAGTTCGGATTTCCTACTCCATCGTACCATATTTTCTGTTTTTCTGATAACGTAGAGACAGAAAATGAACAAAGGTGATGAGATCATTGGCTTATGATGGATTAATGACATATCGTGTCGTACAAGAATTACAATCGCTCGTCGGAGGGCGAATCAACAAGGTACATCAACCGTATTCGCTCGATTTGATGCTTCAAATTCGCTCGAATCGTCAGAACGCGCAACTCTTGATATCAGCAAACGCGATGTATGCCCGTCTTCAGTTGACGGATACACAGATTAAAAACCCACAAGAACCGCCGATGTTTTGCATGATGCTCCGCAAACATGTGGAAGGTGGATTCATCACGGCGGTCGAACAAATCGGAAGGGACCGTGTCATCGTCATATCGGTCCGCTCTCGTAACGAGCTCGGCGATGAAGAATCGAAGAAAGTATACATCGAATTGATGGGGCGCCACTCGAACGTCGTCTTGACGACGGAAGAAGGCAAAATATTAGATGCAATCAAGCATCTACCTCCTTCTCAAAACACGTATCGGACCATCATGCCGGGTAGTGACTATCTCCTTCCTCCGGAACAACATAAGTTCGATCCATTGACCGAGATGACAGAAGGATTGAAACGAATCGATTGGAACGCCGGCAAGCTCGATAAACAGATAGTCTCCACGTTCGCCGGTGTCAGTCCGCAAATCGCACAGGAAGTTCTTCATCTCGCAAAAACGCCGAATCGAGATTCCTTACAGCAAGCATTTGAGAACGTCCTTCGTCAACTCGATGGTCCCTACGTTTTCCAACAACTTGCGAATGGTAAAGAACGATTCGCTCCGATTGCATTGACAGCCGGGGACATCGAAACCGAGGAAACGTATGAATCGAGTAAAGAAGTGCTCGACCGTTTCTACTATGAAAAAGCGAACCGTGACCGTGTGAGACAACAAGCGCACGATGTCGAACGTCTCCTTAAATCAGAACTCGAAAAGAATCAATTAAAACAGCGTCGTCTCTTAGACGACATGAAGGCGACGGAGCGGGCGGATGAGTTACAAAAATACGGCGAGCTGTTGACGACGTATCTATTCCAACTCGAGAAAGGGATGCGTGTCGCCGAAGTCGTCGATTATTATGACGAGAACGGTGCAATCCTCTCCATTCCGCTCGACCCACTCAAAACACCGAATGAGAATGCGCAGCAATACTATAAGAAATACAACAAACTAAAAGTAGCCAAAGTCGAAGTGAAGAAACAGATGGAGTTGAACGATGCAGAAATCGAATATTTAGAGACGCTCATCGCCCAACTCGACGTCGCTTCCCCGTCCGATCTTCTTGAGATTCGCGAGGAGCTTGCAGAAGAAGGCTACATCCGTCAAAAACGTCAAAAGAAAAAAGCAAATCCGAAAATTTCGCTTGAAGCGTACACGTCCTCGACCGGAACAGAATTCTTTGTCGGGAAGAACAATACGCAAAACGACCATCTGACGTTCAAGTTCGCACGACGTGATGAGATATGGCTTCATGTCAAAGATATTCCTGGGTCTCACGTGATTATCCGCTCGACGGAACCAGACGAGACGACATTACTAGAAGCCGCATCAGTCGCCGCCTACTTCTCGAAGGCACGTGCATCAAGTGGCGTGCCTGTCGATTACACACGCGCCCGTTTCGTGAAAAAACCGAGCGGTGCGAAACCGGGATTTGTCATCTATACAGATCAACAGACCGTCTACGTGACTCCGGATGAGCAATTGATGAAGTCATTGAAACAATCGTAAACATGAAGACCCGTCATGATCATGGCGGGTCTTCTACGTATAGAGTTCAGATTTTCGGATCATGCTTAAACGCCTCGAGCTGTTCATGATAGTCGAGCAAATGCCCGTGTAAAATTTCTGAAACGGATAAATCTTCATGTGGAAGTTTGAAGAGCGAATAGGGCTTGTCACATGTATAGAGAATGTCGTGATGATGCGCTAGTAAATATAAAAATTCTGACTCAAATGCCTGACGCTCTTCCTCGCTCATCAACAGGAAAGCTTCTCGATGCTCGGCGAGGCTCTCTAGCAACAAGACCAGCTTGTCTTCAAGGTGAATCAACAAACGGTATTGTTTGATTGTCATATATTTCAATTTGACGTTCGTCACTTTCATGTCCTCTTGGAGCATCATATGAAGCTCCTGATGGCCAAGGATGCGGGCTCGCGTTTCTAGCAGCTCTGCCGGGGAACCGACGAGCTCTCGCCAGTGATGGAACAAGTAAGAAGAAGTCTTACGTACCTCGTTCAATAACCGGTCCTCATAACGAGGAGGCATGAACGCGTAATTGACACCGAGTGAAACGAATACACCAACCGCCGTTAATAGAGAACGGGTCCACGCATAATGGAAGAAGTCCGATGTAGGACTTTCGAGCATCATGACGATGGCAAATGCCGCATACGTCGACATGTGGGTTTTATCGAACGTCGTGTTAAGCGTGAGCGAAACGATGACGGCTAATCCAATCGAGAGCGGATTGACACCGAACAAATAGACGATGAAGAGCCCGCACATAAGACCGACGACCGTTCCGAATATGCGACTGAATACGATTTTAGACGATCGCTTGACGGTCGGTTGCATCGCCACAACTGCTGCGATGGCTCCCATCCCTGAATAAATCCCGAAGATATACCACGAGATGGCGACGGTGATGGCGACGGCAATTCCAGTTTTTAACGTACGTAACCCGATTTTCGGGATGTATCGTTGTCCATTCATTTGAGTTCGACCTTTCCTGTCTCAGAAATCAGTTCCACCACCGGTCGATTCGATGTCGACAATTGATACACACCCGGTTCGACTTCTTCGTAACGGTCGCTACTCGAGACTTTTCCGGTCGTCGTCACGTTCACTTGTCCTGTCGCATGTTTCGGCGCGTAACTAAGCGTCCCAGCTTCCGTTTGGATGGTCATCGCTTGATTGACGACAACATCGCTGACGGTCGCATGACGATAAGAGCGAATGTCACCGTTCACAAGTCGTGCCGATTCGATAGTCGTATCGCTTTTCGATTCAATCCGTAGACGATCACTATCAATCTGTTTCAAATTGACGGCATTCACATCCATAACAATCGTCTTCGCATTTAATCCTTGTCCTGTCACCTGCTCCGCTCCCAGATGAACCGATGTCATCGAGCTCGGCAAAGCGACTTTAATTTTATAGCGCGACGGTTCATCGCTCGCTCGACTTCCGAAATAGCTGAACCATCCATATCGCTCGACGACGTAGATGGTATCACCGACTGACTTGACTTTGATGCGGCGTTCTTTCGAATTAGTCTGCATCACTTCAATCTGTACCTTTTCATTTGGACTACGAACGAATTCCACATTCCCATGGTCTGTTTCGAGTCGCAATTTCTTCATTTGATATCGGTCTTCATACTGGTCTCCTAGCGCTAATAAATGGCTGAACACAAATAAATTCACTAAAAAGAGCGCTGGGATGATTATCAAGACGAGACCGAAGGCGACTTTACGATGTTTTGGAATTGCACGAAATCGTGCGTTCCATGTCTTCTCTTTGCTTCTTGAATACGCCATATGCCTCTCCTTTTCGAATCACTTCCGTTATTTTACCATGAAGTATGACATATGCCGAATCGAAAAAGAATCCGCCCGAAGGTGGATTCTTAAGAGGTGACGAGGTCGCTCCACGCACGAGGATCTTCTTGCCAGTCGCGAAGCGAATCGAGCTCCGAACGGTTTAGAACGCCCGTACTCTCTGCCACTTCAATCAATTCTGAGAACGTTGTCAACGATGTTGCCGTCAGATCTGCATCGCTTAGATTCTTCTGAAGAACCGGTAATCCGTACGAGAAGATGGCTTGAATCCCAATGACGTCACCACCCGCCTGACGAATCGCCTTCGCCGCATCGATACTCGACATCCCGGTCGACAATAAATCCTCGATGACGAGTACTCTAGCGCCTGCCTCGAGTCTTCCTTCAATTTGATTGCCTTTCCCATGCCCTTTTGCACTCGAACGGACATAAATGAATGGAAGCCCGAGTCGGTCAGCGAGCAATGCCCCGTGAGGGATACCTGCCGTGGCCGTCCCTGCGATCACATCGACATCGGTCGGATTCACTGACTTCACCAATCCATCGACGATGACTTGACGCACTTTCGGATAACTGAGTGTGAGTCGATTGTCGCAGTAGATCGGACTCTTCAATCCGCTCGACCATGTATACGGCTCAGTCGGTGATAGTGTGACGGCTTCAATCTGTAAAAGTGCCTCAGCGATTTGTTTCATTCATTTGTCCCCATTCCTTCATAAATTGGTCGTACATGGCCATCGGATCAGTCGCACGTGTAATCGGTCGGCCGACGACAATTGAGTGAACGCCCGCCAATCTCGCTTCCTGTGGCGTCGCGATACGGACTTGATCATCCTCGGTTGCACCGAGTCGGATGCCAGGTGTGACCGTCATGAACGTGTTCCCTAGTTTTTGATGAATCGCTTTCGCTTCTTGAACGGATGCGACTACTCCGTCAAGTCCTGCCTGCTTCGCAAGTGTCGCTTGTCTGAGAACGGCTAGATCGAGTCGTCCAGCAATCCCGAGCTCTGTCTGCATCATTCGTTCATCTGTCGACGTCAACTGTGTGACCCCGATCAATCGAGTCGTATCGTTTGCCTGACGTAACCCGTCTAACGCATAACGCATCATCTTTTCGCCGCCTAATGTGTGGACATTCGTCACAGCCACCCCGAGCTTTCCGATTTGTCGCATCGTACGGCGTGCCGTCTCCGGGATATCGTGTACTTTCACATCTAGAAAGACCGGATAACCCTCGTCGACCAATTCTTCGACAAAGCGTGCGCCTTCCCGATAAAAGAGTTCCATCCCGACTTTGACAGCCGGTCGGTTTGAAAATCGTTTTAACAAATGAAACGCTTCGTCCCGCGTTTCAACGTCAAGGGCGAGATACAAGTTGCGCATAGGCCTTCCCCCTCACATCCAAAATATGTTCGATTCCGAGTGAATCAAGTCGTGCCGGTAACGCTTCAATGATTTCCTGACAGACGTATGGATTTTCAAAGTTCGCCGTCCCGACGGCAACGGCAGAAGCCCCCGCGTAAATAAACTCGAGCACATCGTCGACCGTCCGAACCCCGCCCATGGCGATGATAGGAATGTCGACCGCTTGTGCGACTTCATACACCATCCGGACCGCTACCGGTTTGATGGCTGGACCGGATAACCCACCGATTTGGTTCGCTAAAATCGGTCGACCTGTCTCGATATTGATTCGCATCCCTACGAGTGTGTTGATCATCGTCAAGCCGTCCGCCCCGGCTGCTTCGACGGCTCGCGCCATGTCGGTGATTGACGTGACGTTCGGAGACAGTTTGACATAGACCGGCTTACTTGAAGCCGCTTTGACGAGTCGTGTAAGTTCTGCGGCCATCACCGGGTCCGTCCCAAACTGCATGCCTCCACATTTCACGTTCGGACACGAGATGTTCAATTCAATGGCTTTAATCGTCGGGTCGGCACTGATTCGACGGGCGACTTCCACGTATTCATCTGGCGTCGAACCGGCAACGTTGGCGATGATTTCCGTGTCGAACGTCGAGAGAAATGGTAACTTTTCTTCGATGATCGCATCGACTCCCGGATTTTGAAGACCGATCGCGTTGAGCATACCCTGTGCCGTTTCGGCAACACGTGGGGTCGGATTACCGAATCTCGACTCCTCCGTCGCTGCCTTGATCATGATCCCTCCCAAAATCGAGAGGTCGTACAACTTCGCGAATTCCTCCCCAAATCCGAAACATCCGGAAGCCGGAATGATTGGATTTTTTAAACGAAGACCTGGTAACTCGACATTCAATCTCATAACAGCACCTCTTCCGCATTGAATACCGGACCGTCACTACAGACTTTCACATAGCCGTCCGGCGCTTGACAGACACAGGCAAAACAAGCACCTATGCCACAACCCATCCGATTCTCGATCGAGAGATATCGTTCAGGAATTGGTGAAGCGGCGACTGCTTTTAACATCGCTTCCGGACCACAACTGAACAACACATCGGCTTGGATGCGTGCGAGGGGGCCAGTGACGAAGCCAAGCTCCCCGTGAGTACCGTCTACTGTCGTGATGATCGTCTCACCAAGTTCACGAAAGGCTTCTTCATAAAAGACGCTTTCTTTTGAATCAAACCCGAGAATTGCAATCGTTTCAATCCCCATCTCATGTAGTCGACGTCTGACGTAGTAAAGCGGTGGGACCCCAATCCCACCTCCGACCAGGACGACTCGCTTTCCATGTTGCGCCAGTGGAAAACCGTTCCCGAGCGGACCAAGGACGTCTAGCGTGTCCCCCACTCGTTTCCCTGCCAGCTCAGTTGTCCCTTCCCCAATCACTTTGTATAAGAAGGTGATTTCGTCCCCCTCGACGTTCGCCACCGATAACGGCCGACGTAACAGACCGGACGTCTTGATGTGAAAGAATGTCCCAGGGGCGACCTCCACCCCAGGGCAACGTACTTTCATTTCCATCGTCGCTTTGGCGATTTGCCGGTTGCTCACAATCGTCACGTCATGTCTCATACCATCACCCCGAACGTTGTGAATGCCGGGATGCTGACCGTCTGGAACGACAGGCTTTCAATGACTTGTAACAAGGCTTCGACCGTATCGAGCGAGGTCAGGCAAAGCGTGCCCTGTTCGGCGGCCGTTCTTCGAATCAAGAACCCGTCTTTCGTGACGAGTGCGTCGCGGCTCGTCGTATTGATGATCAAGTCGACGTCTCCCCGCTCGATCACACTGAGCATCGTCTCACCGTCTTCTTGAATTTTCCCGACTCGACGAACACGCATCTGTTCCACTTCAAGACTATCAGCCGTCCCACTCGTTGCCATGAGGCGGAAACCGAGGCGGTCAAATCGTTTCGCCAAGGCGATGGCCTCGTCTTTGTCATGGTCGGCAATCGTCATGAGCACGTTCCCTTTCAAGGCGATGTTCATCCCTGCTGCAACGAGCCCTTTATAGAGCGCTTTTTCGAGCGTCCGGTCTGTCGCCATGACCTCTCCTGTCGACTTCATCTCGGGACCGAGCGATGGGTCTACCTCTTTCAATTTCGCGAACGAGAAGACCGGTACTTTGACCGAAATACTGTCCGACTCAGGATGAATGCCTGTCCCAAGACCTAGTTCTTTTAAACTCGTCCCAAGAATCGTTTGTGTTGCAATCCGTGCGACCGGTAACCCCGTTACTTTCGAGATGAATGGGACCGTCCGACTCGCACGTGGGTTTACCTCGATCACATACAGGTCATCCGCATAGACAAACTGGATGTTGAGAAGGCCTTTGATGCGGAACGCTTTCGCTAACTTGATTGTATAATCGACGACTTTTTGTTTCAGTTCTTCACTGAGTCGTTGAGGCGGATAGACGGCAATGGAATCGCCTGAGTGTACGCCGGCACGTTCGATATGCTCCATGATCCCTGGGATGTAGACGTCCGTCCCGTCACAGATGGCATCGACTTCAATCTCAATTCCTGTCAAGTAGCGATCGATGAGAACCGGTCGATCTTTCGAGGCGATGACCGCATGTCGCATGTACCGCTCGAGCTCTGACTGTTCATACACGATTTCCATCGCCCGTCCACCGAGGACGTACGATGGTCGAACGAGTACCGGATAGCCGAGCTCATTCGCACATGTGACAGCCTCTTCCACGTTTGTCGCAGTCTTTCCTGGTGGTTGAGCCAATCGTTCCGCTGACAATGTGGCTTCGAACGCCTTTCGGTCTTCGGCACGGTCGATATCTTCCAGCGTCGTCCCAAGAATTTTCACGCCGTTCGCTTCTAACGATGCCGCCAAGTTAATGGCAGTCTGTCCACCGAATTGGACGATGACACCTAGCGGGTTTTCGTTCTCGATGACCTCTAATACGTCTTCTGTCGTCAACGGTTCGAAGTACAATCGATCGGAGATGGAGAAGTCTGTCGAGACCGTTTCTGGGTTGTTGTTGATGATGATGGCTTCATATCCTGCATCTCGAATCGTTTCGATTGAGTGAACGGTCGCATAGTCGAACTCGACACCTTGTCCGATTCGAATCGGACCTGATCCAAGGACGAGGATGGACTCCCGGTCTGTCTTCACCGCTTCGTTCTCCACTTCATATGTCCCATAAAAGTATGGTGTCTCAGAAGCAAACTCGGCAGCACACGTATCGACCATCTTATAGACGGGACGAATGCTCCATTCTTTCCGTTTCGTGCGAACCGCTTCTGTATCCATCGACAGCATACGGGCGATTGCCACATCACTGAACCCTAGACGTTTCACATCCAGTAGACGTTCTGACGTCAACGGCTCCTTGATCAGTTGTTGCTCTGCCTGCCAGATCCGGTTCAATTTCTGTAAGTAGAATCGATCGATTTTTGTCAGTTGGTGTAGCGTTTCTACCGTGTATCCGCGACGAAGGGCCTCATAGACGATGAACAAACGCTCGTCTGTCGGATGAATGAGTCCATTCTCGAGCTGTTCTGTGTCTAGTGCTTGAAGTTGTGGAAGGTGGAGTTCTTCCATACCCAGTTCAAGCGAGCGAACCGCTTTTAGCAGAGCCTCTTCTAAATTCCGACCGATGGCCATGACCTCACCCGTTGCCTTCATTTGTGTGCCTAAGCGGCGATCCGCGGACTCAAACTTATCGAAGGCGAAGCGTGGGATTTTAGCGACGACGTAATCGAGCGCCGGTTCGAACGAGGCGTAGCTCGTCTCTGTGACCGGGTTTTTTAGTTCTGACAACTTGTAACCGACAGCGACTTTCGCAGCAAGCTTGGCAATCGGATAGCCTGTCGCTTTTGATGCGAGCGCTGAGCTCCGTGAAACACGTGGATTCACTTCGATGACATAGTACGTGAAACTGTCTGGGTCGAGTGCGAATTGGATGTTACACCCACCCTCAATACCGAGTGCCCGAATGATATCGAGCGAGACGCTGCGTAACATCTGATAATCCCGATCTGATAGCGTCTGCGTAGGGGCGAATACGATCGAGTCACCGGTGTGGACTCCAACCGGGTCAAAGTTTTCCATCGCACAGACGATGATGGCTTGGTCACTCGAGTCACGCATGACCTCGAACTCGACTTCTTTCATCCCGGCAATCGATTTCTCCAACAAGACTTGCGTAACAGGACTCGCCTTTAATCCAGATTCAACGATTTGCTCGAACGATTCCCGGTCATGGGCAATCCCGCCACCAGTTCCCCCGAGCGTGTACGCAGGTCGGATGATGATCGGGTATCCGATCCGTTCCGCAAATCCCCAGGCAGACTCGAGCGTATGGACAATCTCACTTTCAGGTACACCGTGACCGAGTTCGAACATCAAGTTACGGAACTGTTCCCGGTCCTCCGCCTGAACGATCGCAGACAATTTTGTTCCAAGAAGTTCCACGCCACAATCCCGCAAGACGCCCCGTTTGTCGAGTTCAAAAGCCAAGTTCAAACCCGTCTGCCCGCCAAGCGTGGCAAGGAGTGCATCCGGACGTTCCTGCCGGATGATTCGCTCGACGAATTCTGGTTCGAGCGGTTCGATATAGACACGGTCCGCCGTCGTCGGATCTGTCATGATGGTGGCCGGATTCGAGTTGACGAGGATGACTTCGTAGCCTTCTTCTTTCAAGGCAAGACATGCCTGTGTACCAGCATAATCAAACTCCGCTGCTTGTCCGATTACAATCGGTCCTGATCCAATTACGAGGATTTTCTGAATATCTGGTCGTTTTGGCATGTCAAATTCCCACTTTCTGTTTGTTTTCTTGTACGAGTTGCATGAATCGGTCAAATAAGTCGTTGGCGTCGAACGGTCCCGGTGCTGCCTCCGGATGATACTGTACCGAGAAGGTCGGGTGATGGAGATGTCTTACCCCTTCGATCGTTCCGTCATTGACCGCACGGTGTGTGACGATGAGCGGTGTATCGAGCAGTGACGTTTCCTCAACCGCATATCCATGGTTTTGAGAGGTGATGGTCACGGCACCGGTCTCAAGCTCGAGCACCGGATGATTCGCGCCACGATGTCCGAACGGAAGCTTGAATGTGTTCGCACCGTTTGCGAGAGCAATCAGTTGGTGACCGAGACAAATCCCGAACATCGGTGTCGTCGGCATCAGTTGCTCGATGAGCGGCAGTGCCGTCGGAACGTCTTTAGGATCTCCTGGTCCATTTGACAACATGATGCCGTCCGGCTCATACCGTAATACGTCCTCTGCCGTCACATCGTGCGGGAAGACGATGACCTCACAATCTCGTTTCATCAACTCGCGCATGATTCCAAGCTTCGCCCCGAAGTCGATCAAAGCAATGCGAGGGCCAGCTCCCGTACTCACATATGTCCGCTTCGTCGATACGCGTGCGACTTGATCGTTCGGCGATTCTTCATCAAAGCGGACCCGTACCTCGTCCCACGTCAACTCTCCATCGATGAGGACACCGCGCATGACCCCTTTCGCTCGTAAATGACGTGTCAACATCCGTGTATCGATATCCGAAAGTCCCGGAATGCCGAAGCGGGTGAGTGTCGCATCGAGTGTCGCCGTTGAACGGAAGTTCGATGGCGTATCGCATGCTTCTTTCACGATTAACGCTTTTGCCATCGGAATCGTCGTTTCAAAATCCTCACGATTGACACCATAGTTCCCAATCAATGGGTTCGTCAGTACAATCATTTGGTCGCAGTATGATGGATCTGATAAGATTTCTTGGTATCCTGTCATACCTGTCTGGAAAACGACTTCTCCCATCGTATCAGCCGGTGCCCCGAATCCTTTACCGACAAAATTCATTCCATCCTCAAGCCATAATGTTCGTTTCATCAAATCGCCCCTTATATACAATTTCACCGCCGACCATCGTCATGACCGGCCATCCAACAAGCTTTTTCCCTGCGAACGGTGTATTCTTTCCTTTTGAGTAAAATGTCGTAGGATCGACCGTGCGAGACGTTTCCGTATCGATGAGAATCAGGTCCGCATCCACCCCAACTTTCAATTCTCCTCTCGATAAACCGAATACGTCACTCGGACGTTTCGTCATCCAGTCGAGCAACTGATGCTCCTCCATGACGCCCGTTTTTACAAACGTCGTGTACAGAAGTGGAAAGGCAGTCTCGAAGCCGGTAATTCCAAACGGAGCCCGCTCTATCCCTTGTGCTTTTTCTTCTACTGTATGGGGGGCATGGTCCGTTGCGATCATATCGATCGTCCCGTCAAACAATCCCTCAAGGAGGGCCTGTCGATCATCCTCGCTTCGGAGCGGTGGGTTCATCTTGAAGTTTGCATCGAGCCCAGGGATATCGTCCTCGCTCAAGACGAGATGATGCGGCGTCACTTCTGCGGTCACGTGGATGCCGGCTCGTTTCGCATCCCGAATGACACGAACCGATTGGCGGGATGAGACGTGACAGACATGATAATGACACCCTGTCTCTTCAGCAATCAAAACGTCGCGAGCGATATGGATGCTCTCCGCAAGGCTCGGAATTCCTTGAATGCCATGCGCCTCACTGAATTTGCCCTCGTGGACCGACCCGGCCTTTAACGTATTGTCCTCACAGTGGGCGACGACCGCTTTGTTCAATCGTTTCGCTTCACGCATGGCTTGTCGCATCATCGCCGCCGATTGGACACCGACACCATCATCCGTGAAGGCGAAGGCATCTGCGAGCGATTCCATGTCGACCTGTTCTTCCCCGAGCTGTCGTTTCGTGATGGCGGCGTAAGGTAACACACGTACGACCGCATCTTGTTCGATTTTTTGAAGGAGGACGTCCATTGTTTCGCGATTGTCAGGAACCGGTCTCGTGTTCGGCATCGAGCAGATAGTCGTAAATCCTCCTGCCGCTGCCGCCATCGTCCCCGTCTGAATCGTCTCTTTCGCCTCGCCCCCTGGTTCACGCAAGTGGACGTGGACATCGACGAGTCCTGGTGCGAGCAGATAGCCTGATGCATCGAGGACTTCTTGTCCCTCGGTCTCCCCTTTATAGTCGAGTGATTTTATCTTTCCGTCTTTCACTTGAATGGATGTCGTACGCTTCGTTCCCTTGTCATACCATGTCGCGTTTTGAAGTATCATTGTTGTCCTCCTAATGCTCGATTTAAGATGGTCATCCGGGCATACACCCCATTCTTCATTTGCGGGAAGATGCGTGACCGTTCATGCTCGATCAGACTTCCCGCAATCTCCACATCCCGATTGACCGGAGCCGGGTGCATGATGATGGCGCCTGCCTTCATTCGCTCAACGCGTTCGACCGTCAAACCGAACTGTGTGTGATACTCTTCTTTCGAGAAGACGTCTCCCATGATATGGCGCTCGTGTTGTACTCGGAGCAACATGATGACGTCACATTCGCCTATGATGTCATCGAGTTCTTTTCGCTCTAGCCCCATCGAATCGTCCCACCAAGAGGCAGGACTACAACCGACCACGTTTGCTCCGAGGCGCTTCAAGACGCTTGCGTTTGAGCGAGCGACCCGACTATGGACGAGGTCACCACAGATGGCGACGTTCAATCCTTGGAACGTTCCGAACTCTTCAAAGATGGTAACGAGGTCGAGCAACGATTGAGATGGATGTTCCCCGCTCCCGTCCCCTCCGTTCAACACCGGGATATTCAACTTTTCGATGAGTTCGTGATAATAGCCCGCTTCCGGATGTCGAATGACGAGTGCATCCACACCGATGGATTCGAGCGTTTTACACGTATCGTAGAGCGTCTCGCCTTTCGTGACCGATGACGTCGTCACATCGAACGGAATCTCCTGCATGTTCAAGTGGCGCTCGGCCATTTGAAACGAGTTTTTCGTACGTGTCGAGTTTTCAAAGAACAGGTTCGCTACGGTCTTCCCGTCAAACAGAGGAGGAAGATCTCCTTGCTTGTAGCGCAATGATTCTTCAATCATGCCCATGATCTCTTCAAGGGAAAGTGTGTCCAAACTGACGAAGTGTTTGACCGGTTTCACGTTTGTTTGCATCGTATTCAATGTTCGTCTCCTCCTTTTATTAGAGGCAAAGAGAAAAGGCGTCTCTTCACCGATGTGAAGGGACGCCTTTATCTGGGCAGGGTACACCCAAATAAACGAGCCTTCACTTTGCCGACCTCACGGGATCGAATTAAAAGTTACTTGCTTGTTTCGTTTCTTCAGTTGCGTTGACTTCGACTGCTGTGTCGTCTTCTTCATGCGGTAAGATGGCGTTCAACAAAATGCCGACGACCGTCGCGAGTGCCATGCCTTGTACCGGGAAGCTCCCGATTTGAACCATCGCACCTCCGAGTCCGATGACGAGGATGACCGACGAGATGATCAAGTTGCGTTTTTCTGCCAAGTCGACTTTGCTCTCCACCATCGTCCGTAATCCGTTCGAGGCGATGACACCGAACAAGAGGATCGAGATTCCACCTTTGACCGGGTTCGGGATGGTCGAGATGAATGCTTCGATATGACCGAGGAATCCGAAGCTGATGGCCATGAGTGCTGCGCCAGCGATGACGTAGACACTGTAGACTCGTGTGATGGCCATGACGCCGTTGTTCTCACCGTAAGTCGTACATGGTGGTCCACCGAGTGCAGAGGCGACGGCTTTTCCCACTCCGTCTCCGAGTAGCGTGCGATGGAGACCTGGATCTTTCATCGTTTCTCGTCCGATAATTTTTGACGTGACCATCTGATCTCCGATGTGCTCCGTCATCGTGACGAGTGCGACCGGAACGATGGCGAGAAGGGCACCGACTTGCCACATCGGCATGTAGTCGACGAACACCATCGTGAAGTCAGGAAGTTGGAACAGGCTGGCTTGTTGAATCGGCGAATAATCGATGATGCCGAATGCTGCTGCGACTGCGTATCCTCCCACGATTCCAAAGAGGATTGGGACCGCTCCCCAGACACCTTTCAGTTTCGTCATGGCAAGCATCGTGATTCCAAGTGTAAGCAGGGCAATCGTCATGAACGTCCCGTTATAGGCACCATCTTGATTCATCGACATGTCGATGGCGACCGGTGCGAGCGAGAGTCCGATGACCATGATGACCGGTCCAACGACGACCGGTGGGAGCAGTCGGAGCAACCAGTTGACGCCTGTCTTATAGATGATCAAGGAGACGACACCGTACACAGACCCGGCGACGATTCCGCCGAAGAGTGCGGCTTCGACACCCCATTGCTGGCTGACCGCTATGATCGGGGCGATGTAGGCAAAACTTGAACCTAAGTATGTTGGGACTTTGAAGCGGGTAATCGCTAAGAATGAGAGCGTGGCCACACCGGAAGCGACGAGGGCGACCGATGTATTTAATCCTGTCAAAATCGGGACTAAAATCGTCGCTCCGAACATGGCGAAGACGTGTTGAAGGCTGAATAATAGCCATTGTGGAAAGTGAGCTGGACGCTCGTGGATGTGTAGAACAGGTTGTTTCATATTGAATTCTCCTTCCTGGCCTCTCTGGACCACCTTAAAGGTATGAGTTTATTGCTGATGGATCGTGACTTCATCCGCCGTGTCGACTTCACTGAGTCTCACAACGACTTGCTCGGACTTGGACGTCGGAACGTTCTTTCCGATAAAATCTGGTCGAATCGGGAGTTCCCGATGGCCTCGGTCAATCAAGACAGCAAGTTGGATGTAATCCGGACGACCATGGTCGACAAGCGCGTCCATTGCGGCACGAACTGTACGACCTGTGTAAAGGACATCATCGACGAGGACGACGGTCTTTCCATTGATATCATGGGGTAGTTCCGTCGCTTTGACTTCAGGGTCTAACGACTTCTTCGATAGATCGTCGCGATACAAGGTGATGTCGAGATTGCCGAGTGCGACCGGCTTGCCTTCAATCTCCTCGATTCGGCGAGCGAGTCGGTCAGCGAGCGTCTCACCTCTCGTCTTGATTCCGACGAGGACGACGTCATCGATTCCTTTGTTTCGCTCGATAATTTCGTGTGCGATTCGGGTCAAAGCACGACGGATTGCTGACTCATCTAAAATGACTGATTGTTTCACGTGATTCCTCCTTCCAAGCTTCACTAAAAAAGAAGACTCCCTCATCCGGCTGGAAAGGGAGTCTTCATCAAAAACGGCATACGAATGCCGGGGTTGAATTGACGTACATGTGACCGCGGTCACAATCCTTTCACAGCCTCTCTGGACTGGGTTTAAAGGTGTTATGCTTCCTAGACTATAAATCGGAACGTGACAGAAGTCAACGAGTTTTCTCGATTTTATCTAATTTTGCGAGTTCCGCATTAAAGTCTTCTGGTAATGGTGCCTCAAACTCCATCCATTCTTTCGTACGTGGATGATGGAATCCGAGTGTTGCCGCATGGAGCGCTTGACCGCCCAAATCAATCGTGCGGCGTGGACCATATTTCGGGTCACCGGCGAGCGGATGACCGATATAACGCATATGAACGCGAATCTGATGCGTGCGTCCAGTCTCTAATTTACACTCCACGAGCGTGAAGTCTTTATAACGTTCGAGTAAACGGAAGTGCGTCACGGCTTCTTTTGCGTTCCGGTCCGTCACGGTCATTCGTTGACGATCATTCGTATCGCGACCAATCGGTGCTTCAATCGTTCCAAGTTCGTGGACGAGTTCGCCATGGACGAGCGCGATATACTCGCGTTTGATGGTCTTGTCCTTCAACTGGCTCGCCAGCGATTCATGGGCCAAGTCATTTTTGGCGACCATGAGAAGACCCGTCGTGTCCTTATCAATCCGATGGACGATTCCTGGACGTTTGACACCGTTGATACCCGAGAGGTCATCACAATGATAAAGTAGCGCATTGACGAGCGTCCCTGACGTGTGTCCAGCTGCAGGGTGAACGACCATCCCGCGTGCCTTGTTGACGACGATGACGTCCTCGTCTTCAAAGACGATCTCGAGCGGGATGTCTTCAGGCAATACTTCGAGTTCGACCGCTTCCGGCACGTTCACTTCCACTTCATCCCCCACTTGAAGCTTGTAGTTCGCTTTCACGGCACTACCGTTGACGAGGAGGGCTCCCGTCTTGATCCATTCCTGTACTTGAGAGCGTGACCATTCACCACGGTCACTGACCCACTTATCAATCCTTGCCTTTTCATCGGCGACAAAAGTATACGATTCCATTACGATTGTCCCCTTTCTTTGTGTAATTTTTCTTCAAATAAAATCCCGATGACCATCAAGATGACACCAAACGTGAGTGCCATATCAGCCACGTTAAAAATCGGGAAGTTGTATCCGAACGGATACGTATCGACAAAGTCGACGACTTCGCCACGGAACAAGCGATCAATAAAGTTACCGATGGCACCGGCCAACAGTAATCCGACACTATACCCGATGAGTTGATAGCCGTTCACCTCTTTGTGCAAGAAGTAAACGAGTCCGGCAACGACAAGTATGGTGATGATAAAGAAGAACGCCATCTGTCCTTCTAACATCCCCCAAGCCGCTCCTTTATTGCGGTAGGACGTCCAGTATAACAAGTTCGGGATGACTTCAATCGATTGACCAATTGTCATCGTTTGAACGACTACCCATTTTGTGAGTTGATCGATCAAAATCAAGATGAGCGCCAATCCATAATATCGTTTCATATGCGTCTCCTTTCAAGCCGTTAAGAAACCGGAGTGGGGACGCCACTCCGGTTCGTCTTAACCGATTACTGATGCACAGCGTGGGCAAAGCTCTGGATGCTCTTCGTTTTGTCCAAGCTCTGTCGAGTATGTCCAACAACGTGCACAAGCGGCTCCATCCGCTTTCATGACTGTGATTTTCGTCGTCGCATAATCGACGTCTGCCGTCTCAGCCCACTCCACTTGCGATACTTGAAGCAGTTGGCTGACATTGTCGATCGTGTTCAACAAGTCGGCAGTCTCTGCTTTTGGTGCGAGAATCAACTTCGCTTCGAGCGGTTTCCCGATCAACTTTTCTCCACGTGCGATTTCAATCGCTTTGAGGACGTCGTCGCGGAAGACGAGGAACTTCGACCACTTCTCGAGTAATGCCGTTTCGTCTCCTGTGAGCGCGCTCACTTCTTCTAAATCCGTCAAGAAGATGCTTGCTTCTGACTTTCCAGGCACTTCTTTCCATGCCTCATCGGCAGTGTGTGGAAGGATTGGAGCCAATAGTTTCGTCAAGAGGACGACGGCATCGTACATGACCGTCTGAACGGCACGACGACGGAGGTCGTCTTCACGTTCGATATATAGGATATCTTTTGTGAAGTCGAGGTAGAACGATGACAACTCGTTGACACAGAAGTTATGAACGAGGTGATACACGGCCATAAAGTCAAACTCATCATATGCTTTGACAACTTTTGTCTGCAATTGTTTGAGCTTCGTCGCCATGAAGCGGTCCGCTTCCGGCATATCGTCGAATGCGACACGCATCGATGGCTCGAACCCGTTCAAGTTCCCGAGTAAGAAGCGAATCGTGTTACGCATCTTCCGGTAAACTTCTGACACCTGTTTGAAGTTATCGTGTGACGCACGTACGTCCGACTGGTAATCGACGGATGCGACCCAAAGGCGTACGATCTCTGCGCCATACTGCTTCACAAGATCGTTCGGTGCAATCGTGTTACCGAGCGATTTCGACATTTTGCGTCCGTCCCCATCGAGGACGAATCCGTGACTCAAGACATTCCGGTACGGTGCTTTCCCAGTCGTCGCAACGGCCGTCGAGAGTGACGAGTTGAACCAACCACGATATTGGTCCGATCCTTCAAGGTAAAGGTCAGCCGGACGACGAAGGTTTTCGCGTTCTTCTAATACACCAGCGTGTGAAGAACCTGAATCGAACCAGACGTCCATGATGTCGAGCTCTTTACGGAATTCACCGTTCGGACTGTTCGGGTGAGTGAACCCTGCAGGGAGAAGGTCTTTCGCTTCACGCTCATACCAAACGTTTGAACCGTGCTCACGGAATAAGTTGGCGATGTGGTCGATTGTCTCGTTCGTGATGATTTCCGTTCCATCTTCCGCATAGAAGATTGGGATTGGAACTCCCCAGGCACGCTGACGGCTGATGACCCAATCTCCACGGTCACGGACCATGTTGTAGAGACGTGTCATTCCCCATTCAGGGACCCAGTTCACTTCCTCGATCTCACGGAGCATGTCTTCACGGAAATCTTTGATGGACGCGAACCATTGTGGTGTCGCACGGAAGATGACCGGCTTCTTCGTACGCCAGTCATGCGGGTACGAGTGTTTGATGAACTTCAAGTTGAGCAAGTAGCCGTTCTCTTCAAGCTTCATACCAATTTGTTTGTTCGCATCTTCGTAGAAGAGACCTTCGAAACCAGGCGCTTCGTCTGTCATATAGCCACGGTCATCCACCGGGCAAAGGACGTCTAATCCGTAAGCCTGTCCGACGCGATAGTCGTCTTCCCCGTGTCCAGGTGCTGTGTGTACGAGTCCAGTCGCATCCGCAGTGACGTGGTCGCCAAGGATGACGAGTGACGTCCGGTCATACAATGGATGTTGGGCCGTCATGTACTCGAAGTCACGTCCGTTCCAAGACCCACTCACTGTGTAATCCGTCCATCCGAGCGCTGCCGTCACTTCTTCAACGAGCGTTTCCGCGACGATATAGCCTTTTCCTTCATGTTCGATACGCGTGTAAGTCAACTCATCACTTACCGCGATTCCAAGGTTCGCCGGGATTGTCCAAGGCGTCGTCGTCCAGATGACGAAGTGATCGTCTGACGTCAACGTATCTTTACCGTCCACGACACGGAACGCCACGTAGATAGCCGGTGATTTTTTATCGTAATATTCAATCTCTGCTTCCGCGAGTGCCGACTCGGAAGATGGTGACCAGTAAACCGGTTTTTTCCCTTTGTAGATATAACCCTTCTCAGCCATCGACCCGAACAAACGAATCTGTGCCGCTTCGTATTCAGGAAGGAGCGTGATGTATGGGTTCTCAAAGTCTGCGAGAAGACCGAGACGTTTGAATTGTTCGCGTTGCGAGTTCACTTGCTCCATCGCATACTCTGCACACTTTTCACGGAATTCCGCGACTGTCATTTCCTTACGATTGACGCCTGCTTTTTGAAGGGCGTTCTCGATTGGAAGACCGTGCGTGTCCCATCCTGGAATCATTGGAGACTGATAGCCGTTCATCCCTTTGAAACGAACGATGATGTCTTTCAATACTTTGTTCATCGCGTGTCCCATGTGGATGTCACCGTTCGCATATGGAGGTCCATCATGTAAGATATATTGTGGTTTCCCAGCATTTTTTTCTTGTACCTTGTTGTAAAGGTCCATATCTTCCCATTCTGTTTGCATCGCTGGCTCGCGCTTTGGTAAATTCCCACGCATCGCGAATTCTGTGTTTGGCATTAATAGCGTGTCTTTGTAGTTCATCGAAACTCCTCCATCAACATTTTTTAGAAAACAAAAAAAACCAACCCATCCCTGATAGGGACGAGTTGGTTGACTCGCGGTACCACCCTACTAGTCTCATCATCATGAGACCGCTCTCGGTAACCGATAACGAGGTCAGGCGGTCACGCTTACTTCAGTTCAGCGTGACGACTCATAGGGGATACCGATTCAAGTCTTTCTCCTAGGCTCTCACCGTCCCTAAGTCGCTTCGTAGGTATGACTCGATCGACGCGTCCTACTCAACGTGTTGATCATTTATCCGTGTTGTTCTTCATTACGTGTGACTTCGTCGTCATTATACGCAAGTTCTGTTCTATCGTCAAGAACCGTCTGCACAGGCGGTTCCCCGACAATCGTTTCCCATTCCGTACTGTTGAGAAGTTCCATTTGCGCATCGACGAGGACGCGGAAGCGTGTCCGATACAACTCTACTTTCTTGAGCATTTGAACGACTTCTCGTTCAGCAAGTTGCTCTTTGCGCGCCGCTTCCTCTTCACGAGCGAACGCTTCACGTTCCGCTTGTTTCAAGATGAGACTCGCTTCTTTTTGAGCATTGTTCTTCACTTCTTCCGCCGCTTCCTGCGCGACGATAATCGATTTGTTCAACGTATCTTCCATCGAGGAGAAGTAGTCAATGCGGGCTTGCATATCGTTGACAAGTTCTTCATACCGTCGATTCTCACGAATCAATAGTTCAAACTCTTTAATGATTTGATCTAAAAATTCATTGACCTCATCGATGTCGTACCCACGAAAACGGGAAGAGAATTCTTTATTATGAATATCAATCGGTGTCAACGCCATTCGACTTTCCTCCTAATTTCAACGTATGGTGCCATACTGGATTTTAATTTTTTCACGTTTGGTCGATCCGAGAATCTCCATCAATTTGATGCGACCATATCCACGGACGGATAGTAGATCATCCGGTTCAAGGATGAAGCTCGCGTCTTCAATGACTTTATGATTCACTTTACAGTCGCCATGTTTGACGAGCGCCTGCGCTTTTTGCCGAGAGATGTTAAGCACCTCGCTTGCGACCGTATCAAATCGTAAGGAAGAGACGATGCCGAACCCTTCGATCCATTCGGTCGCAGGGACGACAAGAACCTCGTCTTTTGGCACGGAAGAAATGCGAACTCTCGCTTTTCCGACACGTTCAAGATTCATTTCAATGAACCCGACCGCTTCACGCGTCGTCGCAAATTGTACAATCTCATCGTCAAGAACGACATCTCCGAACTTTTGACGTTTCAGTCCAGCGTTCAGCAATGTTCCTGTCACTTGTCGATGCGTCAAGTCCACGAATTTTGTTGGGTACTCGATTCGACGGATCTCAATCTCAAAATCATCTGGATTGAGTTCATAGTAATCCGGCGCTAAAATCAGACGACGTCTTTCCGCGCCTTCAAATCCGCCATCATCATGAATGACAAGTTGTTTACCGACGAGTTGTTTGACGATTTGCTGTTCACGTGGGTCTAGAAAATCCGTCAATTTCAACACATAGCTATTCTCCACTTGTTGTACCCAGTCGAGCACTTGTTCAACGAACGCGCGTTCACTTGGTCGATAATGGTCATAGACGCTCATACGTCACCCAAAGATCGCAGCGATGCCGGCTTGGGCCATACGAAGCACGAACAGCGCAACGATTGGGGAGATATCAAGCATGCCACCAATCGGTGGGATGATCCGGCGAAACGGCGCCAAGAACGGTTCACACAAAAACGATAAGATTTGACCAAATTTAGATTCGCGTGCGTTCGGGAACCATGATAATAAAATATAGCCGATGAGGACCCAACTATAGATACCAAGTAGATCGCTCAACGTGTTGCCTAAGGCAGGGATTACGTTTTCCATTCAGTTACCACCCTTTACTGTGAAGTTCATCCTCCGATATCAAGTTTGAGATTGAACCAGTCAATTCGACGTTGTTCGGAGTACACAGAATCGTGTTATGTCCAATCGAAGTCATCGATCCCTCAAGGGCGTATACGACACCTGAGAGGAAGTTGACGACTTGACGCGATTGCTCTTTTGACATGCGCTGAAGGTTGACGATGACAGCACGGTTTTCTTTCAAATGATCGCTAATGTCTTGCGCCTCAGCGAACACACGCGGCTCAGCCAATACGACTTTTGAACGGTCTTTCTTTTTCGTATTTAATGCCACGAGATTATTCGCTGATTTTGGACGATCATCCTGTCTGACGACAGATGTTTCGGTTGTAGAAGGAGCTGCTGCATTTGCCACAGTATACTCTTCTTCTTCATATGTGCTGTTCGGATCTTCTTCGAGTCCAAAGAAATCTTTCATTTTGTTTTTGATTGACATAACGGATTCCTCCTTAAGATATATTATTGCACAAGTACGGTACCAATACGAACAAACGATGCGCCTTCTTCAATCGCGATTGGATAATCGTTTGACATCCCCATCGACAGCTCCGTGCATGGTGCGTGTTCAAACGCATTTGCCTTCACTTCATCACGTAGATGACGGAGACGGCGGAACGTTTCACGAAGTGTTGACTCTTCTTCAGTGAATGGTGCCATCGTCATCAGCCCGATGATTCGAATATGAGGATACTGTTTACAGTTCTCGATGAAGGGCACGACTTCCTCTATTTCGAGACCATGTTTTGAATCTTCTCCTGACGTGTTCACTTGAACGAAACAATCGATTGTTCGGCTCGCGCGCTTGTCAATCTCCGATGCAAGAGACAAGCGGTCGAGCGAATGAATTGCCGCGACGTAATCAATGATTTGTCTCACTTTGCGTGTCTGTAACGTACCGATAAAATGAAATCTTGCATCCTTCGGCAGCCCTTCAACCTTCTCGAGTAAAGAATCTGGACGGTTTTCTCCGAAATCACGAATCCCTTCTTCATAAAGGGCATTCGCCACATCGACACCGACCGATTTCGTGACTGCGATGAGTGTCGGTTCTACTTCTTGAACATGTGATGCCATGATGGATTGAACTTTTTTAACATTATCTGAAATACTCACGATTTCCGCTCCTTGACAATGACTGCCGCAAACCGACGTTTCGTCTCTCCATCTCGATAGGAGAAAAACGGGCTGTCCGCGCCAGTCGTTAAATTCGATTGCATGACCTCAGTGTCATGTTCTTTTGCCAATACTTCATTGACGGTTTGGAGGGACAAGAGCGCGTGCTCACCCGACTCGTTTCGCACTGACCGTTCATATGCAATCGGCGAAACATCCCGGACGGCCTGGAGAACACGACCATCGACCTCATAGTCACTTCCTGAGATGGAGGGACCGACGAGCATGTCTACATCGGTCGCCTCGATTCCTTGCTCAGCAAACGCCTGCATCATGGTCTTAACGATGTTTCCGACCGTTCCCTTCCACCCGGCATGAGCGATGCCGATGACTCCATGATCTTTCGCACAGAAGAAGAGCGGTACACAATCAGCAAAGACGAGGACTAACGGTAACGCGTCTTCGGTTGTGAGAAGCCCATCTGTTTTCGGAATCGCCTCTTCATATCGGAATGCCCCCTTACCTTTGTCCGACGAATCGACGACTTGGATAGTCGTACCATGTACTTGATCCGCCCACACGGAGTCCTCTAACGAGAGCCCGGCTTGTTGAAAGAACTGTTGACGATTTTCGACGACTCGGTCAATTTCATCGCCCACATGTAATCCGACGTTTCCAGCATTATGTCCGTCCGTTCGTGTCGTCGCGTAAGCATGATAACGGTTTGTTTCGGTTTCCCAAGTATGTAGCAGTTGCATCGGTCTCTCCTTTTAGAAAAAGGGATGCCGAGTACCGGCACCCCTAGTTGTTTAGTTACGGCGTTGTCTCACAAACGCAGGGATGTTGATCGTCTCGTCTGGGACGTCTCCTCCATACACTGGGCGATGGAAGTTCCCTTCGTCTTGTTGAGCCGCTTCATTTGCTTTTGGTTGGGGTTCCTTGTTCTCAACCTCAGGCTGTTTTTTCGGCTGCTGAAGGAACGGGTTCGTTCCTTGTGCTTCTTCAGCGAATTCAGTTGCGATCACGGTAACGATGATTTCATCGTTCAAGTTTTCGTTGATGACCGAACCGAAAATCAAGTTCACTTCTTCATCAGCCGCACTTTGAACGATTTGAGCCGCCTCCGTCACTTCAAACAAGCTAAGGCTAAGTCCACCAGTGATGTTCATCAAGACACCTTTCGCTCCTTCGATTGAAGATTCGAGAAGTGGTGACGAAATTGCTTTCTTCGCTGCTTCAACGGCACGGTTTTCACCTGTCGCGACACCGACACCCATAAGGGCAGACCCTTTCTCCGTCATGATCGTTTTCACGTCCGCGAAGTCGAGGTTAATGAGACCCGGGATGGCGATCAAGTCTGTGATTCCCTGTACACCTTGACGAAGGACGTTATCCGCTTCACGGAACGCTTCGATCATCGGTGTGTTGCGTTCCACGATTTCAAGAAGCTTATCGTTCGGAATCACAATGAGGGTATCTACTTTTTCTTTGAACGCTTGAATACCGTGCTGTGCGTGTTGCATACGTTTCCGTCCTTCAAACATGAACGGTTTTGTCACGACACCGACCGTGAGTGCGCCGATTTCTTTTGAAATCTCGGCGATGACCGGAGCAGCACCTGTTCCCGTTCCGCCACCCATTCCAGCTGTGACGAATACCATATCTGCACCGTCAAGTGCTTCAATCAACTGTTCACGGCTTTCTTCAGCCGCCTTTTTACCGATATCCGGGTTCGCACCTGCACCGAGACCGCGTGTCAATTTTGCACCAAGTTGAAGCTTCACGTCGGCTTTCGACATGTTCAACGCTTGTGCATCCGTGTTGACTGCGATGAACTCGACTCCTTGTACCCCATGTTCAATCATGCGGTTAACGGCGTTTGACCCGCCGCCACCGACTCCAATTACTTTAATTTTTGCTACGGCGTCAATCGCCTCATCAAAGTACATCATTCAGGTATCCCCCTACGTATTTTCCAAGTTGTATTACATCGTCAGCTTAAACGCCAAATAATTTTTCCATCAAACGACTAAATCCTTTTTTCGACTCTTGATCGCTCTCGTATTCGTTCTCTCCTACATGAATATCGGTCGCTTCCGGCTTCGTGTGAAGTGTTTCCTGGCGAACTTCCGGTTTTTCAAGTTGAGATTTCGAAACGTGATGATCACTCATCAAGACATATTTCAATACACCGACGGCTGTCGCGTATTTTGGATGTCTGACACCAATCGACGACGGTTGATACAATCTCGTCTTTTGGCCCATAATGCGAGTCGCCAACTCCTGAATACCCGGTAGAGCAGCTGCCCCACCGCAAAGTAAGTATCCGCCATTCAGCATCGGAACACCTACTTTTTGAACCTTATTCAACATTAGGGTAAACATTTCCTCTATTCTCGCTTCTAAAACGTAGCTAATTTCTGACTGTGGTTCGAACGCCACTTCCCCATTGATGTTCGTGTAGGAGAAACCTTCTGTCTCATCAGCCATTTCTTCAAGAGCGAGACCATATTCTTCTTTCGCCACTTTGGCGTCTTGATATTTACAATTGAGTTTATAGACCAAGTCTCTTGTCATATGATCTCCACCGACCGGGAGGATATACGAGTAGACGAGATCTCCCCGATAAAATACGGAAACCGTCGTCTTTTCATGTCCGACATCGACGAGCCCGATTCCTAAATCGATTTCATCTACAGAAGCTGCACTCATGCCGAGTGCAAGGTTTCCTAGAATAAAACCTTCGAGTTGTAATCCAGCCCGTTCAATCGAACGACGAATACTATGTAAAATGGTCTTCGACCCGGTCACCATTTTCCCATGCATCTCAAGTCGATAGCCTAACATACCCCGTGGATCGACAACACCTGTTTGTTGATCAACCGTGAATGAAGATGGGATCACATCGATGACACTCATCTCGTCCGGTAATCGCATTACTTGTGCCGAGTTGATGACTTCCATCACGTCTGCGTCGGTAATTTCTTGATCTTCCCGCTTCACGGATGCAATTCCGTGACATGGGGCAATTTGGATATGCTCCCCTTCGATGGCAACGTATACAGATCGAATTTGATCACCTAGCGATGTCTCAGCATGCTCAACGGCCTGTTTGATCGCTTGGACTGTTTTATCGATGTCTACGACAGCGCCACGTTTTACACCCGCAGACGGTGCACACCCTTCTGCCAAAATATTAAGCGTTCCGCCGAGCAATTCACCGACGACGAGCTTAATCTCTGACGTTCCAATATCTAATGCGGCCACATAACCATTCGCTTCCAAAAGGGAAACACCTCCGCTCTATAATTTTCCTGTTCCAATTGCCTGACACGTATACAGATATCCAAAAAAATTGTTGGTTTCGACAAGATATCTCATGTCTAAGTTTACAACAAATAAGATAGTGAGAAAAGGTAGAATCCTACAATTTAAGCGGTTTCGCGTTATCAATTCGTTTACAAACGACAAAAAAACAGCCCTTATGTGTCTAAGGACTGTAATATAACTGATTATTCATTCGTTTTCTCGTATGGAACAAAGTAAAACCCACCATCCATGACGACGGTCCCACGCTCACCTTTCGGGATGTTTTCATAAATTTCTCCATACTTCGATACGGTCTCACTTAACTTCAATGTAGGTGTGAGTAACGTATTGCCGTCGTTCATAAAAATCTCGTATCGCGTCGGCTCATCTTTTCGTTTTGATAAAATCACTTCTGACATACGAGCCCGAGTCGCATCATCCACCCGTTCGAGTTCACTTGCAATCTTTTCAAGTTCTGCTTCCGTGTTGAACTCTCGCAAGAGCGGTCCGTCCTTTAGCTTTTGCGGATCGGTGATGGCTCCGGTCGGATGGAGTGAACCGTCGGCTAACACGACGACATCTCCTTTTTCGGCTTTCGCATAAGCAATCATTTTCTCTTCTGTCACAGAGATATGAACCTTGTTATACCAAGAACGATCGATCTCTACCCGTTTGATACCAGGCAACTTTTCCATCTGTTCACTCATCTTGTTTGGGGAAAGACTGACAAACTTCGTCGATGAATCGAGCTCCATATCCTGAAACACGTACGTTTCTTCTAACCAGTATAGACCCGATACCTTCACTTCTTTCACGTTCGACATCGAAGTCTGCATGTAGACCACGAGTAAGATGAGAATTCCAAACAGTGAGAGTACAGAGAACATCCGACGGTTCGCTTTTTTACGCCGTTGTTTTTTCATGTATGGAATACGGTCTTCGAGACTGCGTACCGTTTGTTGGCTTGGTTCCATCGGGTTCTACTCCTTTATTGAATGACTTCTTCTACCAGGTCGGCCAATGCATCTGACGCGTTCGGGAAACCGAGCGCACGCGATGCGTTCGCCATCTCTTCACGCTGTTCGAGCGCTTGACGAATCGTCTCAACGAGCGAAACACCCGTCAACGCTTCTTCTTTGACAAGGAGGGCCGCCCCGTTCTCGACGAGGGCCGAAGCATTTTTCGTTTGATGGTCAGCTGTCACGTACGGACTTGGGACCAAAATGCTCGGTAAGCCAAGTGCGGTCAATTCTGAAATCGTTGAAGCGCCAGCTCGTGAGATGACGAGTGACGTACAAGCGAGTAGAGATGGCATATCGTACACGTACGGATGAATGTGTACATTGTCAGAGGATGGTGCCTGTTTCGACACCGCATCGAAATGCACTTTCCCTGTGACGTAAAGGACGTTGATCGGCAATTCTGAGAGCGCTGGGATTGCTTCCACGACCGCTCGGTTGATGGCCTCGGCTCCGCGGCTTCCACCATAAACCAAGACAATCGGACGGTCATCTAAACGATACTGTTCGCGGATAGACGCCTCATCGACTTCCGTCTGCAATACTTCGCTACCACGCGGGTTTCCAATCAAGCGAACGTTCGCGCCCGGAAAATGGACATCCGATCCTTTGAACGAGAGGGCGACCCGATCGGCTTTCTTCGATAAGAATTTGTTTGTTAATCCCGGGATACTGTTTTGTTCATGCAGAATCGTGGGAATCCCAAGCTGTTGTGCCGTATAAACGACGGGACCGGATACGAAACCACCCGTGCCAATCACGACGTCCGGCTTAAACGCCGCCATGTCTTTCTTCAATGCCCGAACGGCTTTCAAAAACCAGTAGGCGGTCTTCAGATTCTCGAGTGAAAGCGAACGCTTCAGACCTGCGATTTGAATCGACTTGAACGGGACACCGGCTCGCGGTACGAGATCGGCTTCTAATCCATTCTCCGTTCCAATGTATTGTACCTGTAAATCCGGGTGACGTTTTTGTAGCGTTTCAATCAATGCGAGTGCCGGATAAATATGACCACCGGTACCACCACCAGAAATCATGATTTTCATCGGTTCGCCTCCTCATATGAACGGACGAGTTGAACGAACTGCTCGCCTCGTTCTTCAAACGTTTTAAATTGATCCCAGCTAGCACAGGCGGGTGAGAGTAAGATGACGTCTCCCGTCTCGGATTTCTCAAACGCGAGCGGAACGGCGTCTGCCAACGTCTCGACCGTGAATGATGGAATCTGTTGGGACTCGCCGAGCTCTTTAAATCGTTCAGCCGTCTCACCATACGCGACGACAGTTTTTACTTTTGAGAGAGCAGAGGCGAGCGAAGATAAGTCCGCACCGCGTTCGAGACCACCACAAAGCCAAACGATTGGGGCGTCAAACCCCCGTAACGCCGCTTCCGCTGCTACGTTGTTCGTCGCTTTCGAATCATTGTAAACAGCACGTCCAAGCACATCACCGAGACTCTCGGTCCGATGCGCAACGCCACCGAAGTTTCGTAACACACGTTCGATATGCGTACGTGGAATAGCAAATGGTTCCACTAAGAGTAGTGCAGCCAATACATTTTCCACGTTGTGCGCCCCACCTAGTGCCAACTCATTTACTTGCATGATTTTTTCACCACGAACTGTGACCCATCCATCGACGACAGAAGCATCACCACGGTCAAAGCTGAACGTAGTTGGTTCAATCTCTCCCGGGACGCGTTTCATCACTTCCGGATCCGTCACTTTCACGACGATTTGGTCTGCATTCGTCATTTGACGGAACAGGTTTCCTTTTGCATCCGCATACGCATCAAAATCCCCATGATAGTCCAGATGGGCTTCCGATAGATTGAGTAGTGCCGCCGAGCGGGGATGGAATGACTCAATCCCCATCAATTGAAAACTCGACAATTCAATCACAATCAAATCGCCCATCTTCGCCTGAGATGCCACTTCAATCGCCGGGAATCCGATGTTTCCCGCAAGATGCACCGGACGTTCCCCACCTTTGAGCAATTCATAGACGAGTGTCGTGGTCGTCGTTTTCCCATTTGAGCCGGTGATGGCAACAAATTCCGCCTCCGTTGCCAAATAAGCAAGTTCCACTTCGGTATAGATTGGGATGTTTCGAGACATCGCTTCTTGAAGCAATGGAATCTGATACGGGATGCCTGGATTTTTGACAATCAACTCTGTCTCATTCAACAGAGCGAGGGGATGTTCGTTAAATACCGATTGAATCCCAAGCGCCTGAATTTTTTCCTGTTCGTCTTCCGGAGGGATATTCCCCGTATTGATCGTCACATCTGCTCCTGCATGATGCAGATATGTCGCCGCTGCAATGCCGCTCTTCGCAGCACCGAGGACAAGAACTTTTTTACCGTGCCATTGCTTTTCCATCTGTCTCACCCTTTTACATGAGTAGTAATGATAAACCTGCTGTAATTAAACTGATGCCTCCGAACGTGAGTACGATGCGCCATTCTGACCACCCGACCATTTCGAAGTGGTGATGGATCGGACTCATCTTGAAGAGTCGTTTCCCCGTCGTTTTAAACGAGATGACTTGCAAGATGACGCTCAATGTCTCGATGACGAAAATGATTCCGACAAAGACGAGAAGCAATTCGAGCTTCAACATCAAAGCGAGTCCAGCGACGGCTCCGCCTAGTGCGAGCGAACCGGTGTCACCCATGAAGATTTTAGCCGGATACTTATTGAAGACTAGGAACCCGATCAAGGCACCGACGACCGCAAAAGCGAACCAAGCAATCCCAAGTTCATCTTGTGTAAGGGCATAAATCCCAAAGAATGTGAACGTCGGGATGGCCGAGAAGGAGACGAGTCCGTCTAATCCATCTGTCAAGTTGACGGCGTTTGAGAATCCGACGAGCCAGAAGATGACGATGGCGATATAGAACCATCCTGTATCGAACGAAATCGACGTGAATGGAATCGAGATCGATGTATCGAGGTCTCCCCCGAGTGACAAGAACCATGCAAACAATACCGATACCACGATTTGACCAATCAACTTCTGAAGGGACGTCAATCCGAGGTTTCGTTTGTTGACGACTTTGATGTAGTCATCTAAGAAACCGATGGCACCGAATGCCATCGTAACGAATAGAAGAGACCCGAATCCAGCGACCGCTTCGCCAAAAATGACGGATACGATGAATCCGACGAGGATGGCGAGCAGGATGACGATTCCGCCCATCGTCGGTGTACCCGACTTCTTCTGGTGCCAACCTGGACCTTCATCACGAATCTCTTGTCCGAACTTTAATTGACGCAATGCTGGGATGGCTCGCGGCATCACGATCAAGACACTTAATAATGAACTGATTAATACGATTAAACTAATTAACATGTTGCTACCTCACTACTCTATTTATTGAACAAGACGCTCAAGCGCCAGTCCTCGAGATGCCTTTAACAATACCACAGTATTCGGTCGTTGATAATGATGAAGGAGCGCCTTCGCTTCCTCAACCGTCGGGACCATTTTAACGTTCACTCGTGAATCTTGAATCCCATCCGCGATCCATTTTGCCTTGTCTCCGACGAGAATACAATCGGTCACGGGAGATGTCACCGCGCCACCGACTTGTTCGTGTTGCAGTTGTTCATCCATTCCTAACTCGTACATATCTCCAAGGACGAGCACACGCTTCGAGAATCCTTCAAGCGACTTGACTGTCTCAATCGCTGCAATCATCGACGTCGGACTTGCGTTGTAGGCATCGTTAATGAGGTGAGCTTCGCCGAACATCTGTTTTTCCATCCGCATCGATGTCAACTTGATTCGGTCTAGGCCACGTTGAATCATCGCATGATCGAGACCGAACGCAAGTCCACACGCGATTGCATAGGCTGCGTTTCGAATCTGATGGGCACCGAGCACCTTTAGTTCATACAAATCACCGTTGTATTTAAAGATTGATGCGTCAAATGTCGTTTCGATCACTTCAATTTTCCCATCCGCTGTTTCATCGTATCCGACACGATAGCCTTGACCGGAAAGAAGTGGCTCATCCGCATCGACGATCAAGCGACCGTCTGCTTTGAGACCGGTCTTGATCTCAAGTTTCGCCTTGGCGATACCTGTCCGTCCGCCGACTTGTTCACCGTGGGACTCCCCGATATTCGTCACAAACGCCACATCAGGCTTGGCGAGTTTTGACAGCGTCTCGATTTGACCGAATCCGTTCATTCCCATCTCTAGGACGGCTACTTCCGTATCCCGTGGCATTCTGAGAACGGTAAGTGGCAAGCCGACGTCCGAGTTGAAGTTACCGGCCGTCTTATGCGTCTTGAACTTCTCCTCGAGCACGACAGCGACCATGTCTTTTGTCGACGTCTTCCCATTCGAGCCTGTAATGGCGACGACGAGCGGATTGATTTCTTCTAAATATCGCGCCGCTGCCGTTTGCAAAGCCTCAATCGTTGATTTCACAGGGATGACAACCAGGTTTTCTGGTTGAGGACGACCTTCTTCCCAGAACGTGACAATCGCACCCTTTTCAACGGCCGCCTCGATGTAATCATGACCGTCGACTCGCGCCCCAACGATTGGGACGAAGAGACCCGCCTCGTTTGCATCTCTTGAATCTGTGGCGACCCGTTCGACGAGACGTTCGTCATTTAGATCCATGCCAAACCATGATGCCAATTTTTGAACTGTCAGTTGTTCCATACAAACTTCCTCCTCTTACATAGGAAAAGAGAGCCGCAGCCCTCTTCATCTCGTGCGTTAATTCGACGGGGTCTCCAATTTCACTTTCAAGGAGGCACCTGTTTTGACCGGTTTCCCTTTGCCAATCGATTGCGATGTGACAAATCCGGTACCGTCGATTTCTAAATTTAATTGATAAAGGGTCGCTAAACGTTTTACGTCACGCAACGACCAACCTTTTAATGTAGGCATCGTAAACGACTCGCTCGTTTTTAGCAACAATCGTTCACCGACGACATAAGATTGTCCTTTCACAGGACTCTGCGCAATCACTTCGTCTCCATCACCTAACACGATCGGATTGAAGGAATTCTCCGTCGATGCGTTCACTGCCTCTTCACGGTTTTGACCGATATACGAAGACGTTGTCTTCGTCGAGGCTTCGACTGCTTTTTCTTGTTTTTCAGGCTCGACACTCCGGTAACGTAATGCGACATCCATCACGTCTTTGAAAAGTGGCGCCATGATTCGTGGTCCGGTCGTAGACGAGTCACTGTTCGGTCTGTCCACCGCGATATACATGACAAGTTCCGGATCGTCTTCCGGAGCCATCCCGACGAACGAGTGAATATACTGTCCACTCAAATATTTTCCGTTCTCGGCGATTTGAGCGGTACCGGTTTTTCCGACGACACGATAGTTGTCTAACGCATACAGTTGCCCGGTTCCCACATCGCTATTGACGACACCGTCGAGCGCTTCACGTGTCTTTTTGGCTGTCTCCGCCGTGATCGGTTGACCGACTTCTTTCGGATTGGTCGTCCGAATGGTTTCGCCGGTCTCGCTGTTGACGATTTTCTTGATGAGGTGCGGTTGCTTCATCGTCCCATCCGTTGCGATGGCCGATGTCGCTTGCAAAATTTGCATCGGTGTCACCGCTGTCGATTGTCCCCATGCAGTAATCAAGACGTTCATCGGACTTTCGAAATCGAATTGACTATTGACCTCTCCAGGCAAATCGATTCCTGTCCGCTGATCAAACTTGAAAGCTTTAAAGTAATCTTCATATCGACTGAGACCAAGTCGTTCGTTCGCTAAAATCGAGAATGCGACGTTCGACGAATGCCAGACGCCTTCTACCATAGGAATGGTACCCCATCCCGTAATGTTGTAATCATTGAAGACCGTCTTGCCATATTTGTATGAACCGGATTCATACAGCTCATTCGGATTGTACACGCCTTCATTGATGGCTGCCGCGAGCGTAAAGATCTTCATCGTCGATCCAGGTTCGAATCGAGACGAAACAGAGAAGTTACTGTACGAAGAAATCTCGCGTGTGTTCGGATCAAACGATGGTCGGTCCGATAGTGCGATGATCTCTCCCGTTTTCGGGTCCATGATGATGGCCGTCGCATGTTTCGGCTCATACTCCTCATACAACTCATTCATCTTCGTTTCGAGCAACTGTTGGATTCTGTGGTCGATTGTCAATTGAACGTCCGCCCCGTCTTCCGGTTCAATCTTCAACTGCTCGTCACTCGATATGAGTTCACGACCTGCCAAATCTTTCTCAAATCGATACAGACCGTACGATTCACTTAAAATATCATTCAGAGACTTTTCAATCCCTAATTCACCGACGAGTTCGATACGACCGTTCTGGTCAATTTTTTGGGCATATCCGATTACCGAGGAAGCAAATACTTTGTTCGGGTAATAGCGCTTCGGTTCCTCGACAAACGTGATGCCGTTTAGGTCGAATGCTTCGATCTCTTCTTTTTGTTCTACGGTCAAGTCACGACCGGGAACACCGAACTCGATCTGTCCAAGGTCGGCATTTTGTTCAAGCCGTTTCAATAAATCGGCTTCTGTCATAGGCAGCACGGTCGACAATTGCTTCGCCGCTTCGGCGAACTCATCAGGCATAAGCGTCTTCCCTTTGACCCGCTCACCACCGAGTTTCAAAACGGCAACGAGCCGGTATGATGGAATGTTGATGGCAATCGGTTGACCGAAGCGATCATACACCTCGCCCCGTTCCGCTTCTAACGTACTGACCGCTTTCCACCGTTGCTCTTCCGCGAATGCGAGCATGTTCTCCCCTTTGTACGTATGGGTGACGGATAAATAAAGGAACCATCCGACAAAAAATAAAAAGAGCGGGGTGAAGCAGACAATCGCTACCCACGCCACTCTTTTTTTACTCTGTTTTAAAGAATTCATCAATCAATCACCTTGACATTCTTTTCATTGAATTTCATTCCGAGCTTCTCGGCAATCGCATAAATTCTTTCGGGCGAGCTTAATTGGGCGATTTCATACTTTAGTTCTTCGTTTTCTTTTGCAACCCCGTCGACCTGCTGATTGACGGTTGCTGTATCACGCATAATATTATACGCTTCATTGTGCTTCGACACCGTGATGCCACCGAACATGACCACTGAACCAATCATCACTGGATACAGGATCGATTCAAACAAGGTCAACGTGCGTCGTTTTGGAGCAGGTATTGGTCGTTCTTGCGGAATCGGATTTCGATTCGGTGTTACTTGAGGCTGCAACGCCTTACGGGCAGCTTCTGGCATCAGGTATCCCTCCTACACTCTCGGTTATTTTTGTTTTTCGGCCACTCTCAACTTAGCAGAGCGTGAACGACGGTTATCTTCAAGTTCTCCCTCACTCGCCACGATCGGCTTACGCGTGATGAGTTTGAGTTCCGGTTCAAATTCTTTCGGAATGACCGGCAACCCCGGTGGTAATGGTGGATGCTGGCTTCGCTCTTTGAACACTTGTTTACAAATGCGGTCTTCTAACGAATGGAACGTGATGACACAGATGCGTCCATTCAATGCAAGTAAATCAATCGCATCTTGAACAGCGCGGTCGAATACGTTCAACTCGTCATTGACGGCGATTCGAATCGCTTGGAACGTCCGCTTCGCCGGGTGTCCGCCTTTTCGTCTAGCTGGTGCAGGAATCGCTTCTTTAATCAAGTCGACAAGCTCGAATGTCGTCTCAATCGGTTTATCGGCACGGGCTTGCTCAATCTTTCGTGCGATTTGCTTTGAAAACTTTTCCTCCCCGTATGTAAAGAAAATACGAGCAAGTTCTCCGAATGACCATTCGTTCACAACATGATAGGCTGAAAAGTCCCGTGACCGGTCCATTCTCATATCGAGCGGTGCGTCATAGTTGTAACTGAACCCGCGCTCCGCCTCATCTAGCTGTGGCGAAGAAACGCCTAGGTCGAATAGTACACCGTCCACTTTTGTCACACCACGTTGGGCGAGTTCTTCCTTCAAGTGAACGAAATTGCTCTTTATAAACGTCACACGGCCTTCATAAGGAGCCAATCGCTCTTTCGCATGTGCGAGCGCGACGTCATCTTGGTCGAACGCATATAGTTGACCCGTCGTTAGACGCTTTGCGATTTCTTCACTATGACCCGCTCCACCTAACGTACAATCGACATATACCCCATCTGGTTTGATGTTCAATCCCTCAATGGACTCCATTTTTAAAACCGTTTCATGCTCAAACATTCAAAAAACCCTCTCAACCTACATATTTCAACTGTTTTATTACACTTACTTTATCATAAAAATGTCAAGGTCCGTACAGGTTTTTAGTGAAAAGAGGAAACAAAAAGGTAACAACGAAAAAAAGCTCTCGACAAATGTCAAGAGCTCTCAAAAAAAAGATTATACATAGAACAAACATCGCTCCGTATCAGATTGTTCATAAACCTGTTTCAATCGTTTGAACACGTCTAGTCCGTGACGATTTAATATCGGAACCATCGAGATGATGCGCTCTTGAGGGGCATCCATCGGGAACAGCCGGGTCGACAGATGAATCCTTCGTGCATTCAAGCGATATTGTTCTCGCTTCGATTCAGCACGCATCTCATCCGCCAATCGCTCGAGCACATGTCTCGACTTCGCCTCAAATCGTCTTCCTTGTTTCCCTGCCTCATGACTGACGGCCTCTGTGAGCGTCCGATACGCATATAGCTTTTCTTCAAACGCTTCATCGTCAAATGCATGATCCGGGAGCGGTCGCTTCATATACTGCTCCAATGTCACGCTTTCTTGACGAAGCTTCTTCTCATCATTTCTTGACACGATCAACCCACCAAGACGTGGCAAGAGAAGCGGCATCTTCCATCTCATCTCGTGGAAGAGCGGTCGAAGCTGGAGCCAGTAGGCAATTTCACCGGGACCTGCCACATACCCAACAGTCGGGAACAGGAAATCCTGCATGAGCGGACGGGAGACCACGTTATTTGAGAAACGTTCCGGATGCGCCTCTATCTCTGTGAGCAGTTCGTCTTCAGTGAAGCGATGTCCTCGCTTTGTCGTGAACACCCCATCGACCTTCGTGAGCAGCTCTCGTGTCCCATCGTGATAAAACAGATGGGCCGCGTCTCTGTTCAAGTCGACCGATGGCATCCCTTCTTCATATGCATGACCGAGCGCTTCATGGAGCTTGTCATGATGCTCGATGAGACTTCGGAACATCGGTCGTTCGAGAGCCCGTACGTCTTTCGCGTGCGGGTCAAACAATAAAAAGTCAGATCCGACGAATCGCCGCATCATTCCACCGAAAAAGTGAGCGAACGAACGACTCACTTGAATGAGGTCAATCAGCTCATGATACAAATGTGAAGTATACGGTGTCTCTGTTTCGTTCAGTAGAAGACGTTGCGCCATTTGAACAAGTTCGAGCTTTACCCGTTCGAACTCTAAGTCCCCTATCGATGCTTTTCCTGCAAGCGGTAACGATGACAAGGCATCTTTTTTCAACGTCCTCGAAAACGCCTGTGTCGTGAAGACATGGTTGATTTCAGCAAAGTCATGATCTTCCGTCGCCATCCAGAAGACAGGAAGGACCGGTTTCCCTAATTTCGCTTCAGCCTGTTTCGCCCGTTTGATGACCGCTAACAGTTTGTATACGGCAAACAAAGGTCCTCCATATACGCCGACCTGTTGCCCAGTCACCATCACGTACGCTTTTCGCTGAGCGAGTAACTCCAGATTTGCTTCCAACTCTTCCGAAAGTTCCCCGAACTGTTCTTGTTGTCCCTTTATTATCTCGACGAGCTCCGACAGATGCTCATAGGTGCGCCCTGAGACCTCCTCGGCACGTTTTTCGATTTCATCCATCCCTCGATAATCGAGCCAGCGACCATATTCATGATCGATTTGGATCATCGGTGATGTGGATGCATATAGAGCATCAAATGCTTCTACCTTCACGTATAACAACTTCCTTTCAATCAATCAACGAATCATGCCTTGGGCTACACCGATTGCGAATAAAATGGCGTGGGTCGGAACAAGTAGCAAGAAGAGTAACCGCCAACCATGGACGAACATCTTCGTGAACAACACTTCCTCATAACGAATCCGCTGCCAAATCGCGTTGATCGGGAAAATCGCACAGCAGGCTGCGAGCAATAATAGCAACATATCCGTCCCGACGATGGCCTCAAGTAAAATACTGCAAGCGTAAAACCAAAGGATGACCCCGGCATCGCATGCGAGTTTGAATGAGTTGATTGATTTCGGCATAATTTTTCTAAGTATCATATACACCATAAACCATAAGATGAGTGGAAATGAAACGATATACACTAACACGATGCGCTCGCTCCTAGAATCAGTTTATGTAATAGCGGAATGACAGTGAGAGAAATCTGCATCTGTTCGGCTTTCTCAATCACCGGTTTCAAAATCGCATCCACCTCTGTCGGCCGACCTTCTTCAAGATCGCGCAACATCGAGGAGCGATTCTGTGCGGTACGTTCGATAATCGTCTCGATGTAGGAAAATGAGACTTGCTGCGCAAACAAAGGCACCAACTCATCGTAAATCGATTGTGCGATTTCACGATATGGTGAGCCGGCGAGGGCTCCATTCGGGACCCGGCATAATGCCGTGATGGGATTGATGATGGCATTAGAAAACAATTTTTCAATGACGACTTGTTCAATATCTTCTTCCCACACGATGTGAAGTGGGCTCTCTTGAAATGATAGAGGATGGAGCCCCGACGTACTTCCAATTCGAATCCGTCCGAGTCCACGATGCTCAACCTCATGACCACGCTTCGTCACCCCATGCTCGACGACACCTAAATGAAACCCTCGACGTTTCGCATATTCCAGATGGGCAATCCCATTCGAACAAATAAAGACGGGCACCTTACCCGAGAGTCGGGCCGTCGCTTCCTCGACTTGATGGGCTTTCGTCGTGACAAAAAAAAGATCCTCGTCCGTTTCCTGAAGCGTCTGACTTGACCGTAACGACACACGTGCCGTCCCTTCCGTCACACCGATACGTGTGATGAAAAGTGGATCAGATGACCCGATCCTTCCGTAGAGCGTCACGTCGTAATCGTCTGCGAGCACAGATGCCAACAATAATCCGACCGCTCCGTTTCCGATGATACCAATTCGTTTGATGGAGTTCATCATGGTCCTCCTCCTATTCGAACTATTTTCGCACAAAAAGTTTACCACATCTTTTCACCATGACCCAAAAATGACAAACAAAAAAGGAGTAACCTGAGAACAGGTCACTCCTTCAAGCATTATTTGCTTGTTACTTCTTTACCGTTGTAATGTCCGCAAGATTTGCAAACACGGTGTGAAAGTTTCATTTCGCCACAGTTCGGGCACTCGTTCATACCAGGTACGTTGAGTTTGAAGTGAGTACGACGAAGACGTTTGCGAGTTTTCGACGTTCTACGGAATGGTACTGCCATCGTTGTCCACCTCCTTGATAAGTTAACCTTCCTCGTTCTCTTTTTTCGAGAACAGGTCGGCTAGTCCCGCGAAACGCGGGTCAATTTTTGGTTGGGCTTCGGGCTGTTCGTCAGTGAGCGTCCAGCCTTCTCCTTCAACCTGAGTTTTGTCTGTTTCGTTCCCATAAACTTGCATCGGGACGTCTAACATGATGAGCTCTTTTACAATCGGTACAAGACTGATTGTATTTCCTTCTGGCAAATTCACGTCATCGAATTGCTCCGTATAACGCCCATTCTCCAAAAAGAAAGGCTCGAGCGATTCAATATCGAATTCATAAGTGACATCTTCTAACGTTCGCGCATCTGGCAACGTCAGGTCACCTTGAATCTTCAGATTGAATGTAACTTGATTAGATGTGAACGATGCATCCCCGTGCACATGCACCGGGCGAATCGAACGGATATCCGGATGGAGCTGAGTTAGCTCTGGTAGTTCTACCATCTCATCGATTGTAAAACCGTCACCCTGGTTTCGGAGCTTAAGTAGCTGTGCAATAGACCATTTCATCCGAATCACCTCAATTGCAACAATATGAATTATAGATAGGCCAACTTGTTTTGTCAATGTTTTTTCTTTACACTAAAATCAGTTGACGACGGCGCTTTGCCAAAGCGTACTTACTCATCTTACACCAATCCATACGACAATGCAAAGGAGTAAATCATGCAAAAGACGGCCATTATTGCAGAGTACAACCCGTTTCACAACGGGCACTATTATCAAGCGCAAACTGCACGTCACGAAACCGGAGCTGATGTCATGATTGCCATCATGAGTGCCCAGTTCACTCAACGGGGCGAACCCGCCTCGTTCGACAAGTGGAAACGGGCTAAGGCTGCCGTCGAGAGCGGTGCGATCGATCTTGTCATCGAGCTACCGACCCAATATGGGGTCCAACGCGCCGACCGTTTCGCTAAAGCCTCCGTCTCGATTGCTGAACAGCTCCGTTGCCAGACGCTATCGTTCGGGAGTGAGAGCGGGGATATAGATGCAATCCTCCATGCAGCCCGTTCACATGTCGAAGAGACGTCACGTTACAAAGAGGCGCTTCAAGAAGCATTACATGAAGGACACTCGTCCGCTCAAGCTTCGAGTCGAGCTTTCCGGACCGTTTATCCCTCATTTGATTTGACGCGACCAAACAACATTTTGGGCTATCATTACGCCAAAGCAGCAAAGATGATTCAGTTACATACAGTCAAACGGCTCGGGGCTGATTATCATGATTCTTCTTTAATGGACGTCATGTCGGCAACGGGTATTCGGGCTCATTACCTAGACACCGGTGAAGTTCGTGCCGTTCCGGCATCGACTGAAGCGATGTTTCGGACACAACCGATGACACATTGGGAACACTATTGGCCCGTCTTACAATTCAAACTGAGAACCTTGCCACTCCACACATTGACGGAGCTCGTAGGAATTGATGCTTCTCTCGCACCTCGTCTTAAGCAGGCGGGAGTCGAGCCTTCATTCGAACGTGCACTTGCTGTCGTGTCGACACGTCGCTACACGCGTACCGCCATTCAGCGGGCGTTCGTCGCCGTACTGCTTCACTGGTTAAAAGTCGAGGCACCGACACGCTTTGATGAAGTCCCTTACGTGAGACCGCTCGCCTTCAACGATCTCGGACGACATGCGTTACGAGATGTGAAGGAAGACGTGCAACTCGTCAGTAAGTTCGATGCCCGGCTCGATTTTGAAGCTCGTGTCACCGAAGCATATCGACTCCCGCTTCAAGATGATGCATTGATCGAGCACCGGCAACGCCCTCAGTTCATCTCTTCTAAATAACGAATCGCATCCTCGACCGTCTTTACAGGGACGACTTCAATGTCACTGTTTAGGCGGTCTCGTGATTCCAGCGCCTCTTCATAATTTGAACCGGCCGGCACAAAGAAGACTTCCGCTCTTTCCTCGTCGGCGGCGACAATTTTCTGCCATGCACCTCCTATAGGTCCGACATTCCCTTCCTCATCGACCGTTCCGGTTCCGGCAATCCGTTTTCCATTTGCCAAGTCACCTGGCGTCAATTGATCATAAATTTCTAACGTGAACATCAATCCTGCAGATGGACCGCCGACATTCGTCAAAGCGACATCGACTTCAGGATCAGCCGTGATTTCTTGAACGGGAAGTGGTTCATAGATTCCAATTCCGACACGATCCCCGCTTTGATCGATCGGCTGAATGAGCGTTTGCACGACACGTTCTTCGCCGTCTCGTTCAATCGTCAACTCCACTTCATCGCCCGCCTCAAATTCCGATATGCGATTCAAAAAGTCGACGCGAGTGGCAAAGGACATCCCATCGATGGCCGTGATGACATCACCCGGCTTCAACACATTGGCCGCAAGGGACCCAGGAATCGGAGCAGATACATAAATTCCCTCGAAATCAACCGTCACGTCTTGAGCTGCTAATTGATAGGCGTATTGGATTGCTGCTTGTTGAGAAGAGTCCATCAATAATTGTTGGCGACGTTCATAGTCTGCCTCATTCTCCCCATCGTATAAATAGCGACTGGATAAATTCGCTTCCGTGAACGGGGTCACCCAACTTTCAACTAACCAAAACGGAGTCGCACGGCGTTGGGAGATTGTCACCATCATCAGTTCCCCATCCTCTTTTTCGCCACCTTGGACGGTCAGGAACTCTTCAATTGAGGTCGCTGCTCCGGGTGAAGAGATATAGTAAGGAAGTGGGACGAACAGGAAGAGAAGCACTGTAACGAGTAGACCGAGACCGATTTTTAACGATTTCATTGTCCCGAACTCACTTGATACTTTTTACGCAAGGCAATTTCAACCTGTTCCGGTACGAGTTCACTGACCGATGCACCATATTTCGCCACTTCTTTGACAATCGACGAGCTGAGGAACGAATATTGACTATTCGTCATCATGAACAACGTCTCGACGTTCTCATTCAACTTTTTGTTAATTGATGCGATTTGAAGCTCGTATTCGAAATCTGAGACTGCACGGAGCCCACGGACGATCGTCGCCGCTTCCCGCTCTGCGGCATACTCGACAAGCAATCCCCCGAACGCGTCAGCCGACACGTTTGGCAGATGTGTCGTCACATCTCGAATCAGTCCAAGTCTTTCCTCCACATCAAATAATGGGGCTTTGCTTGAATTTTCAAGGACAGCCACGATGACTTCGTCAAAAATGGCCGCCGCTCGTTCAATAATATCTAGATGTCCGTTTGTGATTGGGTCAAAGCTACCCGGACAAATCGCAATCCGTTTCATCGTGTCACTCCTCCGATGCGTACTCATAGAAACTGATGGTGATGACATCTGAGTATCGCTGTTCTTTAATTCGTTCAAATCGTCCCACCCGCTCAGGTAATGTCACGTCACTACCGTGTTCACAGACGATTACGCCGATATCGATCAACAAATCTGATTCATCGATCAGCTGTAAGAACGCCACGTGTTCTTCCGCATGATAAGGAGGATCCATAAAGATGAGCTTGAATTGTTCCTGTTGAACCTTGAGTTGTTCGAGTACCGCCTTGGCGTCTTGACGATATACTCTCCCTTTTACTTCATAATGGGTCGCTCGCAAGTTCTCTTGAATCGTATGGACGGCTTTCGGTTGACGATCGACAAAAATAGCTTCGTCACAACCTCGTGATAACGCCTCGATTCCGAGCCCACCGCTGCCCGCGTAAAGGTCTAGTGCTTTCCCGCCTGAAAAATAAGGTCCGATAATGTTGAATAACGATTCCTTCACTTTATCGGTCGTCGGCCGTGTCGCCGTTCCTGGGACCGCTTTTAAACGGGTCCCTTTTCGTTCTCCAGATATGACACGCATGTCTTTCCCTCCAGCAGAAAAGATGAAGGTGATGCCACCTTCATCTTTTTGTTTATTTCGATTTTGTCTCGTACGTTTCGGAAATGAATGGGCGTTCGCTTCGAACGACCGCTTCCACAAACGGCAATGCTTTCACTTGTTCGAGTACGGCTTCATGACCTTCGAGGTCAGTATAAAGAAACGCATACTTTTCTCGTTTTGAGACAAAGTAAAGATTCGCATAACGTCTTAACGCTTTCACTTGTTTTAAGGAATTCACGTATACGACGAAGCCAATCCGTTCATTCAACTTAGACGGCGCATCCACAACTTCCGCCTCCTCCGCAGCTACCTCCACCAGAACATCCACCTTCATCAAAGAATGGATTACCGGTCGGGACCTTGATTTTAGGAGAGACTGAATGAGCCAATAGTTCACTCACTTCCCCTAACAACTTATCCAAGCTTCGTTCCGCTTTTTTGAACGCAGCGATTTCCGGCTGAACATCGAGACGACGTTTGATGAGATGCATCTCTTTTTTGATGCGGTCGTGGTCCGGATGATGCTTTCCGAATCGCTGGACATACTCATAGTCCTCTTTCATCTTCAAGAACTCACGCTCGATTTCCTTTGCTTCTTGTGATGCGAGACGTGCCGCTTTCGTTTGAATATATGTTTGAAACGATTCGCTTGCTTCAATCAAATCGGTCAATTCTTCTGTTTGATCGAGCAGGGCAATCGTCTGTTCAGTGATTATCATACCCCTCACCCTTTCTGCCATGATTTTACCACAATTGTTTCCCTATGTAAGCAATCCACACTATAATTGAAGTTGACCGCAAGGCGTTCCATGTAGAAAGGAAGTGAACAGACGCAACCTATGCGTCTACGTATGAAAAAAGTTTCTTTTAATATGATCCGATCGGCCGGTATCAAGACGGATTATGCGAAACCCGAATATTATTTCGATCAGCTCGATAAGGTTCGCGCTGCCGACCTCGTCCTGTTCCCTGAGTATTGGATGGTCAATTCCATCATCTACGGGATGAATAAAGCAATCTTCCCATCACCTGCGACTTATCACCTCGGGCACGACAAGATCGAGATGACGCGCGCCTTTAAAGCGACATATCCGCATCGGATTCCGAAGACATTGATTTATGGAAAGAACCCATACACGATTGAACGCGTGTTGGAAGAATTCCACTACCCGTTCGTCGCCAAAAAAGCCAAATCCTCAATGGGTCAAGGGGTATGGTTAATCAAAAATGACCAAGACTGGTTAGAATACGTCGAGAATCATGATACGTTCTATGTCCAAGAGTTCATCCCGAATGATCGCGACTTACGCATCATCGTGATTGGAGAAGAGGTAGTCGGTGCCTATTGGCGTGTCAGCGAGGCTTTTTTAAACAATGTCGCTCAAGGGGCTAACTTCTCGTACGAAGACATCCCGGAAGACGTCATCAAAGAAGTTCAATCGATTGCCAACACGTTATCTATCAATCACGCAGCGTTTGACGTTATCGTGACGGAAGAAGGATTTTACATTTTGGAATTCAACGTCTTTTTTGGATCAGAAGGACTGCTACCTCTTGGCGTGAAACTCCCTCAAAAAATCGAGGAATACTTAAATTCACTCGGCTGATTAATCGTTCATCTTTTTTTCACAATTTGAACACACGTTATTCCAAGAACGTTTTTGAATATGGTATGATGACATATGAGGTTTATTCGAAAAGGGGGATTATGATGAAATTTGAGCAGTTCCACATCGAGGGAAAAGAAATCCGTTTTGGTTTGCTCGAGACGATCATGGATCATCATCATTTCATCCGTGAAGGTGCTTGGGATTACGAGCGTGCCACGTATGACATGAAATATGAGAAACAATCGACTGGCGAAACATTCTATCTTCGCTTACCTGTATACGCGATCGAAGGTCAAATCGAAGATCGTCACGCTGTTGTCAAAATGCTTACACCGATTTTAGGAAAGCATTATTATCCACACGGTGTTGAATACGATGAAGTCTTCCCAGAAGAAATCGTCCGCGACTGTGAGCGCCGTCTAAAAGCACTCGCAGAAACATTAGAAGTCAAACCCCTTGCATAAGCGAAGGGGTTTTTCTTATGGGCGAGTTAAACGTTGTTAGGCAACTTACGCCGACAAGTCCTTTGATTCGATGATCACGCAACCTTTACTCTTATAATACATAATCATATCTTCTAGTTTTTTCAAATCGTAGCTCGTAATGCAATCCGACAAGACGCTAACCGCATAGTCAGATTTCCGCAGATTGTAGCAAGTCGACTTCACACAGGCGGTCGCATCAGCCCCAGTGATATAAAACGTATCGATGTGATGCTTGGCAATGAACGTCACAAACGCTTCGCTCGTCAAGGCGTTGCCCTTGTACTTTGTGAACACGTGGTCGGACGCGAGCTTCAAATCTGGTGCTAATTCCGCTCCTCGCGTTCCTGTTTTGAACGTTCTCGTCCCTGCTGATAAATTCTCATGACGGATATAGACGATATGTAACTTCTTTTCGACCGCCCAATCAATCGCTTTATTGATGTTGTCGATGATTGCTTTGTAATTTTTCGTGATGTCATTTTGAATGTCAATAACGACTAAGGCTTGGTTCTGCATAATTTGTCCTCCTCCATTTCTAAAAAGCGAACATTAGTTCGACTCCACTATTTAGTATAGCAAAGTTCACTTCTGGAAGATATAGTCATAAGAAACGTAGCGTCGAGCATATAAAAAAGGAGGCCCTTTACGGGTCCTCTCTTATATCATGCCGCAATGACGGTCAATGTCACATCGACTTGACCGAGCAATAAATCGAATTGGTCTCGAACATAGCGGTACAATCGCTCTGCCTCGACGAGTGTTAATGGTGCAATGATTTGATAATCATAGTGGTCTTTCGAGCGAGAGACGACTTTCACTTCTTTCAAGCCGAATTCGATTGCGCTACACGCGATCAAATCTTCAATCGCCCGTTCCGCAATCGTCACGTCTCCGTATGAATAGTCATTCCCAATCACAGCCATCGTATCGTTCATGGTGATCACTCCTTTTCATTCGCGAGCACTTTAACGTCCTCCATGATAGATTCGATATCGACCGGTTCATCCCCTGCCGTCGCCATCTGCGCGACAGCACGGACATCATGATGGCGGTCGATGACGTACATCGTCGTCGCATGCGTCACGAGTCCGCTGTTCGCCTTCGAATAATAGAACTGTAGCTGACGTGTGATTCGGTCAATGTCTACCTGGTCTCCCGTCAACATCTTCCATCCAGTCGGCTCTGCTTGGAATGCTTCCCCGTAATTTTTCAGAACGGGCACGGTATCCACATCCGGGTCAACCGTGATCGCGACGAGTTCTACGTCCGAGCCGTATAAGTTCTCTTTTTTCAATTCTTTTTCGAGTTTCATAAAATCACGTAACGTGAGCGGACAAATATCTGGACAGTTCGTATAGAAGAACGTCACAATCTTCACTTTTCCGTTGTCGGAATTATAGGTCTCTTCATTTAATGCGTTCGTTAATGTGAACGGGGTTGGCTCTTGAATGACGGGTAGGTCGTCTTGATTGAAGAAAACAAAATACACGGCTACTCCGATGACGACAAGCGTCAAGACGGTCAAACCGACCGTCAAATAGCTATTCCGTTTCATACAGCTCTCCCTCTCTATGGATCATCCTCCGATTATCGCGCGGAATACGTTCGTCGTTTCACCTGGGTCATATGCCACATAGAGAAGAATGTAAACCGTCACCCCCGTAATGGCCGTGAAGAACCAGACGACTGACGCTTTTGGACCGATTTTCCGGTGCTTCTCGATTTTGTTTTTATAACCGAGATAGAGCGTAATCAATCCGAGGATACCACCTGTGGTTGCGAGAAGAATATGGAAAATCATAAAACCAAGATAGAACGGCTTCACTGAATCCGGTCCCCCAAATGCCGTGTTACCGACAAAAATGGTACGCGAGACGTAAAGGATGAAGAACGTCGTCGCTGCAATCGCTGCGGCCGTCATCACCTTTTTATGTTTTTCGATGTTGCTGCGGTCTTTTGCGATAATCACCCATCCGATGGCGACAAGAATCGCACTGATGACGATGAATGACACACTAATTAAGGCAAGATAGTTCATCAATGTTTCCCCTTTATGTTCTGTTTAATTTTTTTCATTTGTTTCTTGCGGAGTGAATGACATGCCTTCATCAAGAGCAAGTGACTTCGTCCGACGCACCCAGCCGAAGAACGTCCAGCCGAAGAAGAAGCCGTACACGATCTCTTGACCGAGTTTCATGAGGACCCCACCGAAACGTTGATCTTCGAGCGCACTGTTCGTCGCTCCCATCAACGCCTCTAAATCAATTCCGGAAACGTCACCATTCGGGAGACAGTATCCAAGGACCGTCGCAAACGTCTGTGGGTCCGTGTATGCATTATAGAGTGTCGTTTGACTAAAGATGATGAGCGCACAGGCAGGTGTCAGTAAGACCCCGTTGGCGATAATGTACACCATTCGTTTCAAATCGGACATGCCTTCCTCTTCGTCTGAGACGAGTGGAACGATGACCGGATACCACATCGTCAAACTAAAGACGACAAGGGCACCGTGGAAAATACGGTGAACGCCGTAGTTCGTCAAGACGTAGTCGAATACGACCGGCATATGGTAAATCGAGAACAATGCGTTGAATAAAATGAGCGCGATCAGTGGCTTCGTCAAAAACTTGAACATCGGCCCAATCCATTTGAAGCTAAGTACTTTTTCAAACACCCAGTACGGTAGACCGTAAACGACGAGTGCCGGTGCCAAAATATAGACGAGCACCATTTGGAACATATGCACCGATAAAATGATATGTGCCATGACATCGATTGGACTTCCAAAACCGATGTAATACAAGACAATCGCAAACAACATACTAAACTTTTGTAATAACGTGGTCGAGGCATATCCTCGCTTCGCCATTCTCTCTGTCACGACGGCGTATAACACATAAATCCCGACCATGAGCAATCCGAACAGCGGACTCCATAACGTGAGCCAATCAAATTGATTGAGCAGCTCCGACGTATTCCAGAGCATCCGTTCACCCCTTTTCTTTCTCTCCCTAACCTTTGAAACCGTTCACTTCAAGATTACTATTCATTCATTTTTGAAGTAAAGGAAAAAGGACCGAATCATCCGTGTTTCCACAGATGTTCAATCCTTTGTCACAATTACCAAATGAGTAAGCGGAGTGCAGCGACCGTGATGATGGCAACAAAGATACCTAGCCACATCATGCCAACGATCCACGTGTTCCCACGGTTATTCATATGCATGAAGATATATAACTGTAGGAAGACTTGGATGACCGCCAAGATGATTAAAAAACCACCTGCTGCCCACACCGGCATCAATTCCGCATAAACGGCGCCGAATGCCACGAATGTGAGTAAAATCATCATCGCGAAACTGATTAATTGAAGCTGATACTCACGTTTCGACTCTGCTTTTACTTCAAGCTCTAACTGCTTGTGAGATTCGTTCATTACTCGTTTTTCCATATTAGTTCACCATCCCTAAGAGGTAGACGATTGAGAAGATGAAGACCCAAACAACGTCGATAAAGTGCCAATATAGACTCGATACATAAAACTTTGGTGCATTGTATACATCGATCGGACGGTTCCAGTTACGAATCAAGAGCGTCGTGATCCAAAGAAGACCGAACGTTACGTGCGCGCCGTGGAAACCAACCAACGTATAGAAGGCTGAACCGAATGCGCTCGACGTGAACGTGTGACCGATGTGGTAGTAGTGAATGAACTCGTAAATCTCAGCACCAAGGAATCCGGCACCAAGAAGGAGCGTCACAATCAACCAAAGCTTCATACGCCCTGGATTGTTTGCCTTCATGTTCATCATCGCAAGGACACTTGTAAGTGAACTTGTGAGGAGGAGCATCGTCATGATGAAGACGAGCTCCATTTCGAAAATGTTATACGAACGTAATTCCTCTGGCGCACCAGAGTTCAAGAGACCAACGTATGTTCCAAAGAGCGAGGCGAAGAGGACTGTCTCTCCACCAAGGAAGAACCAGAAGGCCACATATTTATTTTTCCCTTCCAGTGTTGCTTTCTCTGGATTGGCCGGGATACCGGTCACTGGGTGTTTTTCAACTGCATGTGCCATTTATTGTTCTCCTTTCTCACGAATCGCTTTCAAGTCTGCTTCGACTTGTGACTTCGGAATGTAGTAGCCGTGATCGTCAATCCAAGAACGTAGGAACATCGAGACGAACGTCATCGCTAATCCAAATCCAATCAATGACCAACCGACGACCGTGTTATCCATCTGGAAGATGGCACCGAGTCCTGCGATAAAGAGGCCGAGTGACATGAAGAACGGAATGAGCGAGTTATTCGGCATGTGAATGTCCGAAACTTCCTCAGCGACTGACACGCGTTTGTTGCCTGCCATTTTCTCGAGCCAGAACGTATCAAGTCCTTTGACGAGTGGTGTTTGTGCAAAGTTGTACTCTGGAGTCGGAACAGGAAGTGTCCACTCAAGCGTACGTCCGTCTCCCCAGTGGTCTGGTTTGACGCGGTCTTTTGACAAGAAGGCTTTCACAACAGCGATGAGCAAGACAATCGTTGACACACCCATGAAGAATGCACCGATTGTCGAGAGCATGTTGAGTGTATCCCAACCTTGACCATCGAGGTATGTGAAGACTCGACGTGGCATACCGAACAATCCGAGGAAGTGTTGCGGGAAGAACGTCAAGTGGAACCCGATAAAGAACAACCAGAACTGCCAGTATCCAAGCTTTTCAGAAAGGGCTTTTCCGAACATGAGTGGGAACCAGTAGTAAAGTCCTGCGAAGAGACCGTATACAACCCCACCTACGATAACGTAGTGGAAGTGAGCGACAACGAAGTAGCTGTCGTGGTACTGATAGTCAGCCGGTGCGACTGAAAGCATAACCCCTGTCATCCCACCAACGAGGAATGAAGGAATGAACGCGACAGAGTAAAGCATGGCCACGTTGAATTTAATTTGACCGCCCCACAGTGTGAAGAGCCAGTTAAAGATTTTAACACCAGTTGGTACGGCAATCGCCATCGTTGCAACAGCGAAGATCGAGTTGGCAACTGGACCAAGACCGACTGTGAACATGTGGTGAACCCAAACCATGAATCCAAGGAAACCGATAAGCATTGTCGCGAAGACCATCGTCGTGTAACCGAAGAGACGTTTACGCGCAAATGTCGGAATGATTTCCGAGAAAATACCGAATGCCGGTAAGATCAAGATGTATACTTCCGGGTGACCGAAAATCCAGAAAAGGTGTTCCCAGATGACAACGTTCCCGCCAAGTGCCGGGTCAAAATAAGCAGCTCCGAAGAGTCGCTCGAACATCAACATGAACAATCCGACCGTAAGTGGTGGGAATGCGAAGACGATCAATGCCGATGCAACGAAAGTCGTCCATGTGAAGAGTGGCATACGCATGAGTTTCATTCCTGGCGCACGCATGTTCAAGATGGTGACGAGGAAGTTAATCCCGGCCATCAATGAACCGAAACCTGAAATCTGAAGACCGAGAGCGTAGAAGTCTACCCCTGTCGCTTCCGGTTGTGTTGAAAGTGGAGCGTAAGCCGTCCACCCTGCGTTTGGTGCTGCTCCGAAGAACCAGCTCAAGTTAAGCATGACTCCACCGAAGAAGAACAACCAAAAACCTAATGAATTAATGAATGGGAACGCAACGTCGCGTGCCCCGATTTGAAGTGGTACGACGGCGTTCATAAAACCGAATAGCATCGGCATGGCCGCTAGGAAGATCATCGTCGTCCCGTGCATCGTAATCAACTGGTTAAATGTCTCACCGCTGACGAAATCGTTCATTGGTTTGACGAGTTGCCAACGAATCAGTAATGCTTCAATTCCACCGAGAAGGAGGAAGAAGATTCCTGAGAACAAATACAAAATACCGATTTTTTTGTGGTCAACCGTCGTAATCCAATCCATGATGCCATTGTATTTACGCGATTGCTGCATTGCAGTGGTCTGTGCCACGTGAAATCCCCCTTTTCCCGTTAGTCAATCTTCTGCTCATACAAGAAGTCAACGAGTGCATCTAATTCTTCGTTGCTGATTTGACCTTCATTGAATCCTGGCATAAGAGCCCCTTGTTTTTTCTCTTGCGGGTCACGGATCCACTCTTTCAAGTTGTCCTCGTTGTTTTCGAGGTAACCTGCGAGCCATTCACGATCACCGAAGTTCGTTAAACTTGGTGCTACTTTACCGCCGCCGTGACAGCTCAAGCAGCTTTCGACATACACTTGCTCACCTGTAGTCAAGTTTGTGTTGTCTGCGACGAGATTCTCACCGTTCTCGTCTTGCTTAGCTTTCATGTCAGCGAGCCATTGATCATATTCTTCTTGCTCGAGCGCGATGACTTTAAAGTCCATAAGGGCATGTGACGGACCGCAAAGCTCAGCACATTTCCCGTAGTAAGTACCTGGTTCATTTGCATGTAACCACATTTCGTTATCAAGTCCTGGGTTCGTATCTGTCTTACCAGATAAAGCCGGTACCCAGAATGAGTGAATGACATCTTTCGACGTCAAGTTGATGCCGACTCGTTTTCCGACTGGAATGACGAGCTCTTGTCCTGTCACAACACCTGCTTCTGGATATTCAAATTCCCACCAGTACAAGTTAGCTGTAACGTTGATTTCTTCTTCTTTTTTCGCTTCTTTCGCTTTCGCGAGTTCGACAGTCGTCGTGATTGTCGGAACAGCGAGAATGATGAGAAGGATAATCGGAACGACTGTCCAAATCATCTCGAGTGTACTGCTACCTTCAACTTGCTTCGGAATCGATTCATCTTTCCGACGGAACTTCATGAGCACGTACACGTAAATGACCGATACGATGATGAGTACGAAGAGCATGATCGCCAAACTGATGAGAATGATGCGGAGCTGAAGCTCAGCCCCTTCTCCCATCGGCTTCAATGCAGACAATCCCTCTTGACCGCAACCTGATAACAGGACTGCGAACATCATCATCGGGACGATGCCAAACAGAAGCTTCTTAAATGATTTCACAACAATCCCCACTTTCTCCCAAAATGATGTGTAATGGTTTTCTATATAGTGAGTGCGATCACCAGAGTGCTGTCAAAATCAGCGCGATAATCCACACGACTAAATAAATTAATGAATAGAAGAACATTTTGTTTGCCCACTTGATTTCGTCCTCGGCGTTGAATCCTTTCAATCCGAGATACAACCAGTAGCCCCCTAAACCGGCTGCGACTGTCAAGTAAACAAGACCATAGTGCATAAATAAGAGCGATGCCGGAATCAGCGTCGCAATCCACCAGATGATTTGCCGTTTCGTGATGGCAAATCCGTTCACGACCGGAAGCATCGGAATGCCTGCCGCTCGATACTCTTCCGTCCGTCGCATGGCGAGCGCCAGGAAGTGAGGTGGTTGCCATAAGAACATGACAAGGAACATGAGCCACGCATCAATATGAAGTGCCGGATCTAGTGCTGCCCAACCGATGAGCGGTGGAACGGCTCCCGAAATACTACCGACGACTGTATTGAGCGTACTCGTACGCTTCAGCCACATCGTATAAATCACGACATAAAAAAATGCCCCGATTAAACCGAATACTGCGGCGACGTACGATACAAGGAGCAATAGTAGTGTTCCGATTGCAAGTTGTGTCAATCCAAGGAGTAAAATCTTCTCTCCTGAAATCTTGCCGGTTACACTCGGTCGATTGTCCGTACGATCCATTAAGTAATCGATATCTCGGTCCACAAAGTTGTTTAGGTAACAACTCCCCGAAATCACGAGTGCGCTTCCTAACATCGTTAATAAGAGCTGTGGCCAAACTTCAAACAAGTAAAGGACTGGCGTATCGCTCTGGTACGTCGCTGCCACGAAGAATCCTGCAAACACCAACAACAGGTTGGCGCGAACGATTCCCATTTTCGCTAAGGCGACGTAATCTCGGAATGACGTTGATTCTGTATACTCTACATCTACCGTCATCCCTGGGTTGACTTTTGTCATACTGACCCCCCCACATAATCACGAAATCCTCGCATTCTCTTCACAGAAAAAACACAATATGAACAAAATACACTTAACTCTCTACAAAGATACCATATTTTTTTATAAAATACGCCCTTTATGCTTGTAAAATAGCGAGTTTTTTGTGTCAATAGTGTGATATTTGTCACACCTTATGTGCTTTACTAATATTAGAATAACGTTTTTGATAACGATTGCAAGCTTTTCCATTTCGTTTTTTGAACGGAAAGCCGTATAATAAGTATGGCGAAAAAAATATAAATAAACAAGGTACATTTTTTAACGGATTTCGATTAGAAGCAGGTGGTATTACATGCATAAAAAACTCGCGTTTTTCTCAGGGTTTGTCACCCTCGGGATGATGCTTGTCCTCATCATGGGTGGAACCGTGACGAAGACGGATTCAGGAGATGGTTGTGGGACGGACTGGCCACTCTGTCATGGAAAATTAATCCCAACCAATCCCAGTGTTGAAACGATGATTGAATACAGTCACCGGGTAGTCTCCGGTATTGAAGGTCTTCTCATCATTGCGCTCGCCATTTGGACGTTCATCGCGGTCAAACATCGGGTCGATGTGAAAATCTTTGCGTTTCTCGCATTTATCTTTATGCTCATCCAATCAATCATTGGAGCGGGCGCGGTCATTTGGCAACAGTCGGATGCCATCCTGGCCCTTCATTTTGGAATTTCTCTCGTGTCGTTCGCATCGTTACTCATTTTGACGATTCTGTTATTCGAAGGTGACCAGGAACATCAAGTCGTATCGAGACGATTAAGATCTCATCTTTACGGTCTTTCAATTTATACGATGATCGTCGTGTACACAGGAGCCTACGTCCGTCACCTCGGTGCTACATACGCATGTGTCGGTTGGCCGATTTGTGAGCAGAACGTCTGGACGTTCGAGTCGTATGTGCAGATGGGACATCGCATCATGGCGGGTATTCTCGTTTTGTACACGTTGTATGTACTCTATCTTGCCCGAAAAGAAATGAACCGATTGATTGAGCGCGGTATGTGGGCGTCTCTTTTCTTCATCCTACTTCAAGTCGGTACAGGTGCTTGGATCGTTCTTGGAGGACACGCGACTTACGTTCCGCTCCTTCACGCATTCTTGATCACGTGCTACTTCGGTATCCTGTCATACCTCTCTTATCACGCGTATCGGTCGACAGCGCGACAAGACGGGGCACAATTGAAAAACATGAACGGATAACCAAACTAAAAAGCGCCGCGGCGCTTTTTAGTTTACAATGCTTTAAATCGTTCGAGGGCACGCTCTCTCGCTTCTTTATGATCGACGATTGGCATGGCATAGTTGTCTCGCTCTGACGGGTCAGGAAAGTGAATCGATTTATCTGTTATATGTTTCAGCTCCGGCACATACTTCCGGATGAACGTCCCATCAGGGTCAAATCGCTCGGATTGCGTCGTCGGATTGAAAATACGGAAATACGGAACAGCGTCCGTCCCGACTGAGGCCGCCCATTGCCATCCCCCGATATTCGACGCTGCCTCATAATCGATCAGCTTTTGCTCGAAATACCGTTCCCCTTTTCGCCAATCGAGAAGGAGATGTTTCGATAGGAAAGATGCGACAATCATGCGTAGGCGGTTGTGCATCCACCCGGTCTCGTTCAACTGACGCATCGCCGCGTCGACGATTGGATACCCCGTTTCTCCGTTACACCACTTTTCGAACTGCTTTTCATTGTCCTCCCATTCAAGTGACTTGTATTTATCATTGAACGGTTGATCTTTCAATCCGTGGAACTTTGACATGACCATGTAATAAAATTCACGCCATAACAGCTCATCGTAATACGTGTCACGCCCCTTTGATCGTCTCGCCGACAACACTTGTTCGGTGATGGTGCGAATCGACAACACACCTGTCCGTAAATAAGGAGATAGTCGACTCGTCCCGGCGATGCTCGGAATGTCACGCTTCTCGTCATAATCGACCATGCGATCATTGACGAAGTGGGTCAATCGTTTCTTCGCTTCCGTTTCCCCTAGCCCTTTCCATTCACGATTACATCGTTTGAATAGATCTTTCAGTTCACTCGGTTGTTCATTCTTTGAACGGATGTACTGAGATAAACGATCGACATCAACCTCATACGGTGCGGGTGGCTGTTCGGCATACGCCGCTTTTTTGAACGGGGTGAAAACTTTATAGGGATCGCCACTTTTTGTACGGAACGCATCGGGATGAAACAGGTGACGATCCAGAAGTCGCACAACTTTTACTTCTTCACCAAGTGCTTCAATCACACGGTCATCCCGCTGTTTGAACGGTTCCACGTACTCCGCATTAAAATAGAGCACATCCATCTCCCCGAGCTGTTTCACGAACGCATCCTCCGTCTCTGCGACAAGGACGCGAAGCCCTAACCCTTTCGCATCTAAATCATACATGAACGCTCGCATCGTCGAGAAGAAATAGTCATGCCGTACCTCGAACGGGTCACAGTATTTCGGATTCAACCAAAAGACGAAATCTAGGTCATCGCCTTCCTCCATATCTTTCAATACACGGTGTAACATATGATTATCGGTCAGTCTAAAATCCGAACGAAACCAACATACTCGTCTCATGATCTCCACTCCCATCTACAAAAAAGAAGCATAGCGCGCTATGCTTCTTTTGATTATACAAATTCAATCAACAAGTCGTCACTTTGTATTGTGTCGCCTTCTTTAATATGAATGGCCTTAATCTCACCATCTTGTGCCGCTTGAATCGTCGTTTCCATCTTCATCGCTTCTGTGACGAGTAACTGCTCCCCACGATGAACTCGACTTCCTGGTTCGACCAATACTTTCAAGACAGACCCCGGCATCGATGCACCGACTTGTTTGGCGTTCGAACGATCGACTTTCGGACGGCTTGTCGTTGCCGATTTGACATTGACATCTTTAATCTCGATTTCACGTGGTACCCCGTTCATCTCATACGAGACGAGACGGATGCCATCTTCATTCGCTGCACTCACTTGTACGAGCTTGATGATTAACGTTTTTCCAGTCTCGATTTCAACTTGGATTGTCTCACCGACGTTTAATCCGTAGAAGAATGTCAACGTGTCGAGCACTGAGACGTCCCCGTATGTCGTTGTATGTTTGATATAGTCTTCGTACACTTTCGGATAAAGCGCATGAGCAAGAAGTTCAAAGTCCGTCACCGGTCGCTCGAATTTTTCGAATAGTTCTTGGCGTGCCGATTCAAAGTCATACGGTTTGATCAATTTACCAGGACGAACGTTTAATGGCTCTTCCCCTTTCAAGATGACTTGTTGCACATCTTTCGGGAATCCACCTGGAGGCGTTCCTAATTCACCACGCATCATTTCGACGACCGAGTCTGGGAAGTCCAACTGATGTCCTCGTGTCATCACATCTTCTTCCGTCAAGTTATGCTGGACCATGAAGAGCGCCATATCACCGACAACTTTAGATGACGGCGTCACCTTGACAATGTCCCCGAACAACATGTTGACTCGGGCATACATCGCCTTGACTTCTGCCCAGCGGTCTCCAAGTCCGACCGCTTTCGCCTGCTGTTGGAGGTTTGAATATTGCCCACCTGGCATCTCGTGTTCGTACACGGATGGATTCGATGCACGCATATCACTTTCAAACGGTTCATAGTTGTGACGCACGTCTTGCCAGTAGTCACTGATGATTTCATATTGTTTCGGGTCGACTTTCGGCTGACGTTCGTGGTGGTTGAGCGCATAAACCAAACTTCCACCTGAAGGCTGTGATGTCATCCCTGACATCGAACTCGCGGCAACGTCAACGATATCGACACCGGCATCTGTCGCGCGAGCATATGTGAAGATCCCGTTACCGGAAGCATCGTGTGTATGCAAGTGGATTGGTAAGTCCACGGCGTCCTTTAATGCCGATACGAGTGCATAGGCTGATTCCGGCTTCAATAGACCTGCCATATCCTTGATTGCCAAGATATGCGCACCACTCGCCTCAAGTTTCTTCGCGAGGTCGATATAATACGGAAGATGGTACTTCGGACGGTTACCATCATACAAGTCTCCCGTATAACAGATGGCTGCCTCTGCCACTTTCCCAGTTGGAAGCGTCGCATCGATTGCCAATTGAATCGACTCAAGGTTGTTGAGACTATCAAAGATTCGGAACACGTCGACTCCGGCATATGCCGCTTCGTGTACGAATTTCTCGATGACGTTGTCTGCATAGTTTTTATATCCGACCGCATTCGCACCGCGTAGCAACATTTGAATTAGGACGTTCGGCATCTTCTCACGAAGCTTCATGAGACGTACCCATGGGTCTTCGGATAAGAATCGGTAGGCGACGTCGAACGTCGCTCCGCCCCATGCCTCGACCGAGAACAATTCTGGCATGAGTTTGCTTGTCGGTTCGGCGATATTTAGAATATCCTGTGTGCGCATGCGCGTCGCGAGCAACGATTGATGCGCATCTCGCATCGTCGTATCCGTCAACAACAGTTCCGGTTGACGTTTGATCCAGTCGGCGAGGCCGTCCGGTCCAAGCTCTGTAAGAATTTGTTTCGTCCCTGGCTTCGCTTCTGCCGGGAGGTCGTGCGGGATTCGCACCGAACGGCTGATCGGCTTGTCTTTCAGACCAACACCTGGGAATCCATTCACTGTCACATCCCCGATATAGTTCAGCAGTTTCGTCCCGCGGTCTTTTCGTTTCGGGAAGACGAACAGTTCTGGCGTCTCATCGATGAATGACGTGTTGTAATCTCCACTGATAAAGTTCGGGTGCTTCATGACGTTAATCAAGAACGGAATGTTCGTCTTGATTCCACGAATCCGGAACTCGTTCAAGTTTCGAACCATCTTCGAGGCCGCTTGTTCGAATGTCATGCCATGTGTGGACAATTTCACGAGAAGTGAATCGTAGTACGGTGAAATCTCTGCACCGACATACGCATTCCCACCGTCAAGACGAACACCAAAGCCACCCGGAGAACGGTAAGCCATGATTTTCCCTGTGTCCGGCATGAAGTTATTGCCTGGGTCTTCAGACGTAACACGTGATTGGATTGCATAACCGAGAAGTTTAATCTCTTCCTGTTTCGGCATTTGAATCATATCGCCGTGGAGCGACTCACCTTGCGCGATCATCAATTGCGTTTGAACGATGTCAAAGCCCGTCACCATCTCTGTGATCGTATGTTCCACTTGAATGCGCGGGTTGACTTCGATGAAGTAGAACGACTCATCCTCTGTCACCAAGAACTCGACTGTACCGGCGTTGACGTATCCGACGTGTCGCATGAGTTGGACCGCCGCATCACAAATCGCTTGGCGCGATGCATCAGACAATGTCACACACGGCGCCACTTCGACAACTTTTTGGTGACGGCGCTGAACCGAACAGTCACGCTCGAATAAGTGAACGATGTGACCGTGCTCATCCCCAAGAATTTGCACCTCGATGTGTTTCGGACGTTCGACGAGTTTTTCTATGTACACTTCGTCAGAACCGAACGCCTGCTTTGCTTCTGACTTTGCACGTTCAATCAAATCTTTCATTTCCGCTTCTGTTCGAATGACACGCATTCCGCGTCCTCCGCCACCCATCGAAGCTTTGACCATGAGCGGGAATCCGTGCTCGTTCGCAAATGCTTCAGCATCTTCATATGATGTGAGCGGTCCATCCGAACCCGGGATGACAGGAAGACCCGCAGCAATCGCACTCTGACGTGCTCGTACTTTATCCCCGAACGCATGTAAATGTGACTCATGCGGTCCGACAAAGATGATGCCCTCTTCACGGCAACGTCGTGCGAGTTCAATGTTCTCTGAAAGGAAACCATACCCTGGGTGAATCGCATCACTGTCTGACTCCTTAGCGATTCGAATCACGTCTTCGATATCGAGGTACGCATCGATCGGTTTTTTGTCTACACCGATCAAGTAGGCTTCATCAGCTTTAAAGCGATGTAAGGAGCCGCTATCTTCTTGCGAATAGACAGCTACCGTTCGAATGCCTAACTCTGTCGCCGCGCGAAATACGCGAATGGCAATTTCCCCACGGTTTGCAACAAGTAACTTTTTAATTGGTTTCAAATGAAATCCCCCCGTTAATGAAGTTTGTTCGTTTCCTTACCTGACAACGTGAAGCGATGAGCGTTGAACGTTTTCTTCTGACTTCACCCGAATTTCTTCTCGTCGTGTCGCTTCTCGATGACGGTTACGCATCGAGATACTACTGAGCACCCCGAGAACACCCATCATCATGATGAGCGATGTTCCTCCATAACTGACCAGTGGCAAGGTTACGCCTGTCCCTGGGAACCAACCGGACATCGCACCGATGTTGATGGCCGTCTGGATAATGATTTGTGATGCAATCCCAAACGATACGAACATCGCAAAGTGACTATCCGCATGATTGGCGATATGGATCGCGCGAAAGGCGATGAAGAAGAGTAGGACTAAAACCGTCAATACACCGAGGAATCCTAACTCCTCCGCAATGATCGACATGATATAGTCGGTTTCTGGTTCTGGCAAATATCCATACTTTTGAAAACTGTTCCCAAGTCCGACTCCAGTCAATCCACCATGTACAATTGAGATAATCGACATGAGCAATTGGTGTCCATATCCTTCCGGGTCCATGAACGGGTTGAACACGACTTCAATCCGACTTCGTTGATTCTCCGAAAAGATGGTCGTGAACAATACGAATACAGTACCAACCCCAGCTAAAATCCCTGGAATCAAAATTCGAAGCGGCGCCCCGACACCGAACCACATGAGCAACATGATGGAACCGAGGACGAATAGCCCCCCCATATCCGGCTGTCCATTGATTGCGATCGCATAAAACGAAAAGTAAAAGAGGACAGGCACTAAAAAGAAGGCGCCGATTTGTGCACGCAACCCTTTTTTCGTGATAGCGGCCCGCGCCAATCGACCAGGGAGTCCTTTCAACTCATTATTCCATAGTTCATGGTAGTAGTTCGCAAGCAGTATGATGAGAACGAACTTCGCAATCTCGACCGGTTGCATGGTCATTCCTCCGATGATGAGCCAAGCTCTCGCCCCATTCAATGGAGGCATCGCCCACGTGACAAACAGCAAGATGACAGAGAGCGCATAAAGACCGAGGCGAATGCCTTTTTTCCGAAACATCTCATATCGGAACAATGTCGCAATCAAATAGACAAAGATTCCAATGCCAACGTAGACGAGCTGGCGATAGAATAAACTACTATTCGCGTAATCCCCACGATTCCAAACACTCGCACTATAAATCATGATGGAGCTTAGCCCGACGAGTAAGAGCACTGACAAAAACAACGCAAAATCAAAATACCGAAACCGTGTTTTCATGTATTCACTTCCTTATGTAAAACAATCCGACAACCCTTATAAAAAAATACTCAAACAGCGCCACTTGCACAGTTTGAGTATAAGGTTCATAATTCTGAAGCTTCTGCCAAAGCAGACAACTTCTGTTCCAATGAATCGAGCAGTCCTTTACCTTCAATGTCTGAAATGAGTCCAAGACGAACCGCAAAATCAATTTGGCGCGATAGTCCAAACATATGTGTATCAAGCACCTCTTCATAAAGCGGGCACTTCGGCATTTTTAGGTTTTCTAACTGCACTTCAATCAGACAACGGATTTTTTCAGCATCCGCCTCGAGTAATTGAAGCGCTTGCTCCCGTTGGATTGCAGCCAAATTTGTCGCCACTACGACCCCTCCTCCGTACGATGACAGACTGTTTGTCATAACTCAACTGTACATTATCTTTCATCATAATTCAATGTACAGTATGAATGAACGCGACATTCTCCCTCTTTTCCATTTTACGAGAAAGAGCGCTATAATGAAACGTGTAATGTGTATGAAGGGGGATATAAGCATGATTTTTCCACTTGATGGAGCGGTTCGCCACAGTCTGACGATTGACCCGACCGTATGGATTTTTGACGAACGAAAACGGAAGATTGAAGATTTGGACTCGGTGACGGAGAATGACCGTGAGGCATACTATGCGAAAATGGGGAAAGCATGGGATGACGGATTGTCACAAGGAACTCGAATCGACCACAATAAACCGATGTCACGACAAGACAAAGATGCAGCATTACGCGACTCGTTCGCCATGCCGCTCGCGCCATTTTTAAACAATGCCGAACCGATTGAACTTGCGACGCATGTCCGTTTTTACGGGGAAACAGTATTGACTCTATCGCTCAGCGAGGCAGCACAAGTATATTTACAATTTTCAAAAGACGGAAAAGTACTTACCGACGGACCTGTCTATGTATTATATGAGGATCAGGTCATTCGCCAAGTCAATCATATCACCATATTAAGCAATTAATGAGAAGGTTCACACCTTCTCTTTTTTTGGACTTTTTAGTTCATAAAGTGTAGTATATAGAGTGTTGATTACCAATTAAATAAGAAAGGTCGTGACGCTTACGATACCTCTATGGAAACGAAACTTAATGGTTGTTTGGATCGGTAGCTTCTTGACCGCTGCGTCGATGAGTCTCGTCCTACCATTCCTCCCATTGTTCATCGAACAACTCGGGGTAAAGGATCCGGACCACGTCGTCACTTGGTCTGCGATCGCCTTCGGCGCGACGTTCCTCGTAGCTGCCATCGTTTCTCCGATGTGGGGGCGCTTGGCTGACCGAAAAGGAAGGAAACTGATGCTCATCCGAGCCAGTCTCGGGATGGCCATCGTCATGTTTCTTATCAGCTTCGTCCAAGACGTGTATCAACTCGTCGGATTGCGTTTACTCATGGGTGCCGTGTCCGGATTTATCTCAGCCGGCATCACGTTAGTCGCATCCCAAACCCCAAAAGAGAAAAGTGGCTGGGCGCTCGGTACCCTGTCAACCGGTGGAATCACTGGTGGTCTACTCGGTCCCCTCATTGGTGGATTGCTTGCAGACTGGATTGGGCTTCGATCCGTTTTTCTCTTTACGGGAAGTGCACTCTTCCTGACTTTCCTCATCACGCTTTGGTTCGTAAAAGAAGATTTTGTCCCAGTGAAACGTGAAGAACTCGCGTCGATGAAATCGATTTTCGCCTCACTGCGACATCCTCAGTTGATTGTCGGGCTGTTTGTGACAACATTCCTCATTCAGTTCTCGACACAATCCATTGGACCGCTCTTGACATTATACGTACGTGAATTGAATCCGAGCACAACCGCTCTCGCCTTCATGGCAGGGATTGTCGCCTCCGCTCCGGGACTGGCCGCTCTCTTTTCGGCGCAGCGTCTCGGACGGTTATCAGACCGATATGGGGCAGAACGCATCTTGTTTTGGGCACTGCTCCTCTATAGCCTATTCTTGATTCCGCAAGCATTCGTTACCTCAACGACTCAACTCATTTTGTTGCGTTTCGGAATCGGATTCGCAACGGCTGCCTTAATGCCGTCCGTACAATCGCTACTGCGCCAACATACGCCGGTCTCTGCGACCGGCCGGATCTTTTCGTACAATCAGTCCGCTCAGTTCATGGGGAATCTACTCGGACCGTTATTTGGATCCCAAATCGTGGCACACTTCGGATTTTCTGCCCTGTTCATCCTCACGGGATTGATTATGATCTCAAATGCCTTCTTAGAACGGACGAACGTTCAGTCACTACAACTCGATACAAAATAACGCCGAGTGCGAAACTCGGCGTTATTTGTGTATATCGCTTATAGTAAATCAGCCGCCAATCGTGCAAGGGATGAACGTTCCCCTTTCACGAGTTGAACGTGCCCGAAGACGTTTTGTCCTTTGAAGCGTTCCACCGCGTACGTCAATCCGTTCGAATACTCATCTAAATACGGATGATCGATTTGATACGGGTCGCCGACGAGTACGATTTTCGAGTTTTCACCGACTCGGGTGAGAATGGTTTTAATTTCGTGCTTCGTTAAGTTCTGTGCCTCATCGATGATGATGAACTGGTCCGGCATACTTCTACCTCGAATATAGGTGAGCGCCTCGAGCTGAATCGATTTCATACCGGCTAGAATATTCCCGAGCTCGTCTTTTGAATTCGCATTAAATAAAAATTCCAAGTTATCATAAATCGGTTGCATCCAAGGACGAAGCTTCTCTTCCATTTCCCCTGGCAAGTAACCAATATCGTTCCCCATCGGCACGACCGGGCGAGCGACGACTAGCTTATTGTAACGCTGTTCATCCTCGACAAGCGATAGCCCTGCTGCTAGAGCAAGGAGCGTCTTCCCGGTACCAGCTTTCCCAAGTAAGGTGACAAACGGAATGTCATCCCGAAGCAGCAGGTCGAGTGCCATCCGCTGTTGAACGTTTCGCGGATGAATTCCCCAAATATGATCTGCATCGAGTGCCAGTGGTCGTAAAATCGGTTGAAGCGAATCGACCACAGCAAGCGCACTCGCTTTCGACACATTACTTTTCAAGACGACGAACGAGTTCGGATATAGCACTTGTTTCGTCAAGGCCGTCGTCGGCAATTGACGGACTTTATAAAATTCATCGATGAGCGACTGATCGACTTCAATCTCTCGATAGCCGGCGTATAAGTCCGTCGTGTCAACGATATGATCTGTCAAGTAGTCTTCTGCGTCAATTCCAATGGCGTCCGCTTTGACACGGACCAATATATCTTTTGAGACGACGACGACCTTTCGACCCGCGTCATGCTCGTATTGTTTCATTAATCCTAACGCTACCATTAAGATGCGATTATCATTCGTCATGACATCGAACGGGATATCGACCTGGTGTTCATGACCGATTTCGACAAACAGACGTCCTCCGTTTTCAAGCGGGACCCCGTCATGCAGTTTCCCCGATGACCGGAGCTGGTCGAGGACACGCGACGTTTCACGGGCGTTCCGCCCGACCTCATCCATGTTACGTTTCTTCCCATCTAACTCTTCTAGGACGATGGCTGGAATCACCACGTCGTGTTCTTCAAATTGAAATAAGGATAGCGGATCATGTAGGAGTACGTTCGTATCAAGTACATACGTTTTTTTCATAGACTTTGCCGCCCCTCGAATATAGGATGGTATTCAAGAATGAAGACTTTCTTTCACTTCACGGTCAAGCTTTTCCGCCGCACGAATATCGTATGTTTTCGTGATTTCGGGCTGTGCGTAAGCTGCTCCATAAAACGAGATGTTCCTCACTTCTTCGACATGTCCTTCAAAAAAACGAAGATGAAGGCTTGGTTTGACCGCCGGGTCGAACTCTCGAATTGATGAGAGTAAAACATGATAGGACTGACCATCTTCGATAAAGATGAGGCCAGCCGTCTTTTCAGTCGTCAAGATGGTCACGATATGGGAATTTCTCGTTAATGCGAACCGGACCGTGACAGCATCTAACGCTTGCACCCAACTGATGGCATGGCTGATCGGCCAACGCTTTGCCTCGTCAAAACCAACGAGAAATGTTAACGGCATGTCATTCAACAAGCGCTCTTGCGCAGCTGTCAGTTCAAACGTTGCCTTGCTCGCCATTCAACTCCCCTCCTTTTCACCGGGTATGGTTGTACCATTCTCCCTTACCGGTTCAATTCCCTGCTTTTAACGGTTGAAATCATGCTATACTCATCGTATAGAGGAAGGTGAAAAGATGCGTGTAAAATGTTCTCTTTGCGATAAAGTCGAGACGATCGACTCATGGTCGTTTGAAGCAAAACGCTTGCGTAACAAACCGGCGAAAACGTATATGTGTCAAGAGTGTCAGGAGCGAATCAGCGAACGAACGGCTGAACGCGCCGCATCTGGACAGTTCAAGTTATATCCTACATTTCGACAAAAACGAAACTGGTAATGCAAACGGGCGCCTCCGAAGAGACGCCCGTATTTTTTATGATTCTACCGCATCTTGACGACGATTCCACCAGAGGCGGCCACGATAGATGGCCAACACGATAGCCATGACGGCAAGCACTTCCGGGATTGGCCATGTGAAAAAGACGAGTGCCATCGTACCTGCTCCAAGTGAAAGGAGAATATAGACGATGAGCGACTTCCACCATGCCAATTGTTTCGCAAAACCAAGTTTAAAGACAAGGATTGTCAGTAAGATGACCGTGACAACGAGTGCATTGAACCCAACGGAAAAGTCGTTCGGGTCACTGCCGACACCTAGCATCGAAGCGATCCACGGAACGTCAATTTGTGTGATATCGATTGTTTGAGAAGCTTTCAAGACAAAGAGTCCCCCTTTATTTCATACACATCCATTCTACACTATTCCATGCAAAAGGGAACGCCGAAGCGTCCCCTTTCTTATAACTTATTCTTTACCAAGTTTACGACGCTTGTCTGCTTTCTCGCGTTCGTTCTTGTTCAAGATTTTCTTACGGAGACGGATCGACTCCGGTGTAATTTCACAGTACTCGTCATCGTTCAAGAACGTGAGTGACTCTTCAAGTGAGAAGACGCGCGGACGTTTCAAGACTTGTGTCGAGTCTTTTGCAGAAGCACGCATGTTCGTCAATTGTTTCCCTTTAACAGCGTTAATGGCAAGGTCAACATCACGGTTACATTCTCCGATGATCATTCCTTCATACACATCTGTACCTGGCTCGATAAAGATTGTCCCACGGTCTTCAAGGGCACCGATTGAGTAGGCCGTCGACTTCCCGTTTTCGATACAAACCATAACACCGCTACGACGACCACCGATATCAGCAGCGATATATGGACGGTACTCTTCGAACGTATGGTTCAAGATTCCGTATCCACGTGTCGCTGACAAGAATTCGTTACGGTAACCGATAAGACCACGTGATGGCACGAGGAATTCCATACGTGTCTGACCGTTGTCATTCGTGTTCATGTTCGCAAGCTCACCTTTACGGAGACCGATCGATTCCATGACTGAACCTGTGTACTCTTCAGGTACGTCGATGATGACGCGCTCGAACGGCTCAACTTTTGTGCCGCTTTCGTCTTCGCGGATGATAACTTGTGGTTTCGATACTTGGAGCTCGTAACCTTCACGACGCATGTTTTCAATCAAGATCCCGAGGTGAAGCTCACCGCGTCCTGATACGATCCATTGGTCTGGTGAATCTGTGTTTTCGACACGGAGTGAAACGTCCGTCTCGAGTTGTTTCATCAAACGCTCTTCGATTTTACGTGCCGTCACGAAATCGCCTTCACGTCCTGCGAATGGAGAGTTATTTGTCATGAAACGCATTTGAAGCGTTGGCTCATCGATGCGAAGGAGCGGAAGTGGCTCTTCTTTACCGACTGGCGTTACCGTTTCACCGACGTTGATATCTTCCATCCCGGCGATAGCGATCAAGTCACCTGCTTTTGCTTCTTCGATTTCGACGCGCTTGAGGCCGAAGTAACCGAACAATTTCGTGACACGAAGTTGCTTCACCGTACCGTCTGTCTTACAAAGCGATACTTGCTCACCGACTTTGATTTTCCCACGGAAGACGCGACCTACGCCGATACGGCCGAGGTAGTTGTCATAGTCGAGCATCGTCACTTGGAATTGAAGTGGCTCGTCTGAGTTGTCCACTGGAGCCGGCGTGTTTTCGAGAATCGTGTCGAGCACGTGAGTGATTGTATCTTCTTGTTTTTCTGGGTCAGGATCGAACGAACTTGAACCGCTGACTGCTGATGTATAGACGACAGGGAATTCAAGTTGATCTTCATCTGCGCCAAGGTCGATCAAGAGATCAACAACTTCATCGACAACGTCGAGTGGACGAACCATCGGCTTATCGATTTTGTTGACGACGACAATCGGACGAAGTCCTTGGTCGAGTGCTTTTTTCAATACGAAACGAGTTTGTGGCATACAGCCTTCACGCGCATCGACAACAAGAATAACGCCGTCTACCATACGCATGATTCGCTCAACTTCTCCACCGAAGTCTGCGTGACCTGGTGTATCTACGATGTTGATGCGAGTCTCTTTATAATCGATTGCTGTGTTTTTTGCGAGAATGGTAATTCCGCGCTCACGCTCGATATCGTTCGAGTCCATCGCGCGTTCTGCGACTGCCTCGTTCGTCCGGAAAGTACCAGACTGTTTCAATAATTCATCGACTAACGTTGTTTTACCGTGGTCAACGTGCGCGATGATGGCTACGTTACGAAGGTTTGTTCTTACGTTCATGTAGTTATTCCTCTCTTATTTAAAAAATTTCAACTTTTCTTCAACTTTAAGAGTATAGCACACGTCACAGTACCTTTGTCGAGTGGAATCGACTGTGAACGTTTTCATCTCGTGTTTTTTATCATACAATAGGGAAGAGAAGAGAAAATAAGGAGGAACCTCCATGCAGCTAATGTTTGTATTGATCGCAACGGCCGTTGTCGCAGGATTCGTCGGCATTGGAATCGGGGTGGCCGAGGGGAGCGCCGCCATTATCTTGGGCAGCCTCGTGTTAAGTGGCGTAGCGACATACTTTGGTATTCAATTGCGTCGCCGCATTCTTTCAGACCATCAATCATAAAAAAAGGGTTACTCCGGTATCATGTCGGAGTAACCCTTTTACTTGCGTTTATAGTGGACGTGTCAAGCAGATGCGGTCGCGTAAAATGAGTCCATCTTCTTCGATGTCATCGTACCCGTGATTACGAAAATAATCGCGTTCCACCGAATCGAATCGGAATCCAGCTTGTTGGTAAAAGCGCAGTTGCATGATGCTTGAATTCCCTGTACAGACGAGCAGTTCTTTTCCACCAATCAACGTGGCCCGCTTCACTGCGTCTTGTAACATGCGTTGACCGATTGTTTGGTTTTGACGTTCCGGCTTCACTGCGATATTGACGAGTTCAACCCGCTCGTCTCCGTGTGAGACGAGCATATATGCACCGACAATCTCACCACCGAGTAACGCTTTGTACGTACGCCCTTCCTCGAATTGTTCCCGGACCATCGTTTCATTCGGATTCGCCAAGACGAGTAGATCGCGGATTTCTTCATACGAATCATGTTCCACGATGTGTAAGTCCGGTTTTGCTTCAGCCGTGACCCCTTTTGCGATGACGTAATGTTTGATGACGTCATTTACAAATGAGTCACTCCCTGCCAGGACAGATGTTTTTCCGTCATAGCGAATCGGCTCACCATATAAGGAAACGACACGTCCCCCTACTTCTTCTACGAGTAACTTTCCAGCAGCATAATCCCATGGCATATTGCGCATTGTGATGTAGCCGTCCACGCGACCGGCGGCAAGCCAGGCTAATTCAAGCGATGCAGCACCATGGGCTCGCGTCCCAATCGAGTCTCGTACAATCGGAGCGAGTATTTCCGGGGCAATCTGGTGGTTCGGCGTGACCCACGTCGCATTCATACTTAAAAATGCGTCTCGGACATGATGTTCATGAAGAGTCGTCAATGTCCGACCATTCAACGTCGCCCCGTATCCTTTCCGTGCCATGAACATCTCATCCGCCATGACGTCATAGACGAATCCATATTCCACGACTCCATCTATCATGATCGCGATAGAGATGGCAAACATACGTTTTTGATGAATAAAATTTAACGTCCCATCAATCGGGTCGACAAACCAGACGGTACCAGTCAATTGTTCTGGCTGATTTGTCGTCCCTTCTTCCCCCATAATCTGATGTTCCGGAAATGTTTGTTGGATTCGACGGACAATCAATTGTTCCACCGCTCGGTCGATTTCAGTGACCAAGTCCCCTTTTCCCGTCTTTCGTTCCACTTCATAACTTTGATCAATCTCGCGACGAATCAGTTCTCCCGCTTGTTTGATTAAGTCGACTGCAAACCATTCTATCATCTGTGATCACCTCAACTGTATTGTACCAAACAAAAACCAGTATCCGCTCGGAATACTGGTTGAATGTGTGTGTAATGGTTAGGCTTCGAGACGCAATAATTCTTGGCGGTACTTCTCTAACCGATGCTTGCTAGCCTGAACTGTAGCATCATCTTGTGACGCCATCGCATCGAAGAGGGTTGCCAATTCATAATCAATCTCTAAGCGCAGCACCGGGATCCGTTTTTCTGCGTCTTTTCTTTTGAATGCCTCAATCACTTGTTTCATAAGATGCCACACTCCTTTTGTTGGGCTACAAGTTACGGTTTAGTGAGTTGAATTGAGTATATCAGATAAAATTCGAAAAAGAAAGAGAATTGTCTGACTATTTTGAATTTTTTATCTTTATGGATATATTCCCAATTCCGAGGTCCCTAAACCTGATTCGGTGTTAATGAACTGTACCCGATTTATAGGAGAAATAACAAAAAAGCATGCCTGAATTTGCTCGGGCATGCTCGGTCTTACAGTTTAATCATTTTACTCGAGGACTTCATTGCCGCCTGAACCGTACGATATGTGGAATAGCCCGTCTGCTCGTCGTGAACCGCGTTCAGTTGTTTCTCCTCCGACTTAGATGTTACGATTTGCTTGAAGGCACGATAGGAATCGAGAAAAACCTCTCGTTCGACTCCACCTTCATTGGCTTGTGCGACAACGTTATAAAACTCGACGACTTCAATCAATTCGTCTGTCGTCCAATCCGGATTGATCGGATAGTTAATTTGCATATTGTTTCACCTCGACACCCATTGTAACAACAAAAAAAACTATTGCAAGTTGAGCCAGAAATCTCTATAGTTTTTTTGTTGCTTCTTTTTTTAAAAACAACATATATCATAACGATAATATTCATCTTATAAATAAACTGATTCAAGGGGGATTTACGATTGAAATTAAAAGGTGCTACTCAGCTCGAAACGCCACTATTTGACACGTTGCTTGAACATGTCGACTCAAACCCGATTGCGTTCCACATTCCTGGTCATAAAAGCGGAAAAGGGATGGACCCAGAGTTTCGTGACTTTATTGGTGAAAACGCCCTAAAAATTGATTTGATTAACATTGCCCCACTCGATGACCTCCATCATCCAAAAGCGGCAATCGCTGAAGCGGAACGCTTGGCGGCAGAGGCGTTCCGTGCTGACGAGACCTTTTTCTCTGTCCAGGGAACATCGAGTGCCATCATGGCGATGATCATGGGTGTCGTTGGCCCGAACGAAAAAATCATTGTGCCACGGAACGTCCATAAATCCGTCATGTCCGCGCTCGTCTTAACGGGTGCTCATCCGGTCTTCATCCACCCGGAATTTGACGAAACATACGGCATCGCCCACGGAATCACAGCTAGTGCCGTAGAACGCGCACTTGAACTTCACCCGGACACAAAAGCCGTTCTCGTCATTAATCCGACTTATTTCGGTGTCGCAGGTGATTTAGAGCGTATCGTGTCTGTCGCTCATGAGCAAGACGTTCCTGTACTTGTCGATGAGGCACACGGCGTTCATCTCCCTTTTCACGATGAACTCCCACTCTCGGCGATGCAAGCGGGAGCAGATGTGGCGGCGACGAGTGTACACAAGCTTGGTGGTTCAATGACAGGCAGTTCGATTTTGAACGTACGCCGCGGTCTCGTCTCGCCAGAACGAATTCATGCGATGCTTTCCATGATTACAACGACTTCGACGTCCTACTTGCTCCTCGCTTCTCTCGACGCGGCACGTCGACAGTTAGCGACAAAGGGACACATGATGAATGAACGTGCACTTGAGCTTGCGAGAACGGCTCGTACAGCAATCAACCACATGCCTAACTTGTCAGTATACGGTCATGCCGAATTGCATTCTGAATCGACATACGCGCTCGACGAAACGAAAGTACTCGTATCCGTGCGCGAACTTGGAATAACAGGATTTGAAGTCGAGAAATTTCTTCGGGACAAACACCGTATCGAAGTCGAGATGTCCGATTTATTGAATGTGCTCTTTATCGTCACATCAGCGGATGATGAGTCCACGATTCAAGCATTGATTGAAGCGATGCGAGACGTCGTCTCCGTTTATCAGAAGTCTGGTAACGATTCACTATCGATCATGCTCCCAGAGATTCCACCTCTTGCGCTCAGCCCTCGTGATGCGTTTTATGAAGAGACGGAAACGATTCCTCTCGAAAACGCAGTCGGCCGTATTTCAGCGGAATTCATTATGGTGTATCCGCCAGGGATTCCGATCATCATTCCAGGCGAATTGATTACGACTTCGACACTCGAGTACATCATGGCCAACATTGAAGCGGGTCTTCCGGTTCAAGGTCTTGAAGATGAGTCACTGCAAATGATTAAAGTCATCCAACAAACAAAAGCGATTCGCTAAATAAAAAATGAGCCGGTCATCGTGACCGGCTCATTTTTTATGTCATCTCAGAAAAGGTGGCTGTAGATGATCGAATTGCTTCCCCTAGTGCTTATTATAAGAAAACGCTTACATTTTTTCAAGTATCAATTTCTTCAGATGCTTGTGTTTTTTCGACCAAGCAAAGTCGTAAAAATTCAGCGACGTGTTCCGTGTCGTTCAAGTTAATGCCAAGCATCGGATACAATTGACGTGGCTCTTCTAGCGCATGCAAATCAAGAAGGGCCGATTGACCCGTTTGCATACAGACGACTAACACCTTGCCCATGAATTGCTGTGTATAAACGAAACCAAAATCATAACGAGCGGCTTCTGTTTCAATACCGGTAAATCGGACACGACTCGTCTCGGATACGGTGTATAATAACTCCTCATCGAATGCCATCAGGATTCCCTCCCTTCTCTCTTCACATGTATTTTCCTTTATACTACTAGTATGAAACCTAAGGAGAGAATGACAATGAAGATTGATTATGCAACGGAGTTAAACGTTGAAACTCTTGTCCAGTTCATGCACGACCTATGGCCAGATGCCCCTATTGAAGAATTACGAATGGAAGTCAAACTCGGTCTCGCCTCAAAAAAGATGCATTATTTCATCGCATCAAATGAACATGGGGAGGCAGTTGGTTTTTGTCAGCTCAGTTTCCGACATGACTACGTGCCAGGTTCTAGCACGTCACCGACCGCCTATATGGAAGGAATCTATGTCATTGAATCAGAGCGTCATCGAGGTGTTGCCTCTCGTTTGGTCGATGCTGCGTCGACCTTCGCGGCGCGTCATGGTTGTATCGAACTGGCATCGGATACCGAGCTTGAAAACGAGGACAGTCAACGCTTTCACGAGAAAATTGGATTCAAGGAAGTCGAGCGTGTCGTCACCTACATGAAAAAGCTCTCTCACGAAAAGTGAGAGAGCTTTTATGAGTATTCTTATTTTACGACGTGGATTGGCATACCCATTGCGATTTCAGCAGCTTCCATTGCCATCTCACCGAGTGATGGGTGAGCGTGGATTGTAAGTGCGATATCTTCAGCAGTCATACCAGCCTCGATTGCAAGACCAAGCTCAGCAATCATATCTGAAGCGCCAGTACCCGCGATTTGAGCACCGATCAAGAGACCGTCCTCTTTGCGTGTGATGAGCTTCATGAAGCCGTCTGGCTCGTCAAGTGCAAGTGCACGACCGTTCGCTGCAAATGGGAATTTCGAAACTGTGATTTCGAGTCCTTCTTCTTTTGCGAGTGGCTCTGTGTAACCAACCGTTGCGAGCTCAGGATCTGTGAAGACGACTGCAGGGATTGCAGAGTAGTCGAGGTAAGCTGGCTTACCTGCTGCTGCTTCCGCTGCGATTTTCGCTTCGTAAGATGCTTTGTGTGCAAGTGGTGGTCCAGGAACGATATCACCGATTGCATAGATGTTTTCGTTCGATGTTTTACACTGGTCATCGATTTCGATGATTCCGCGGTCGCTGATTTTAACGTCCGCGTTCTCAAGACCGATGTCACCTGTGTTTGGACGACGACCAACTGTGACGAGGACATAGTCCGCTTCAACAGATTGTTCTTCACCGTTTACTTCAAACTTAACGGTTACGCCGTCTTCCGTTTCTTCAACACCTTTAGCAAGTGCATTCGTGTGGATCGTGACGTTCCCTTTTTGCTTGAGTTTCTTCTTAACGATTTGCGTCATTTGTGGTTCGAAACCAGACAAGATGTCGCTAGCGCCCTCTACAACGACAACTTCTGTATCGAAGTTAGCGTATGCAGTACCGAGCTCCATACCGATGTATCCACCGCCGATAACGACGAGTTTCTTCGGTACTTCAGGAAGTGCCAAAGCGCCAGTTGAAGAAAGGACGCGTTTAGACCATTTGAACGATGGGATCTCGATTGGTGTAGAACCAGTCGCGACAATCGCTTTTTTAAATTTGTAAGGAGTTGAGCTGTCTTCAGTGATGACACGAACTGTGTCTTCAGACGCGAAGAACGCTTCACCTTGAACGATCTCGATTTTGTTTCCTTTGAGGAGACCTTTAACACCGCCAGTCAATTTGTTAACGACTGACTGTTTCCAATCTTGAACTTTTGTGAAGTCCACTGACACGTTGTCAGACGTGATTCCCATTGAATCATGACCTTTAGCGTGTTGGAAGTTGTGTCCTGCTGTGATCAACGCTTTCGATGGGATACATCCGACGTTCAAGCAGACACCACCGAAGTTGCCTTTCTCAACGATAGTTACTTTCATTCCGAGCTGTGCGCCACGGATTGCGGCAACGTATCCACCAGGACCGGCACCGATGACAAGCAAATCAGTTTCTTGTGCGAATTCTCCTACTACCATGTTCTTATCCCTCCATCATTAGAAGTGCTGGGTCTTCGAGCAAGCGTTTCACCATGTTAAGAGCGTTTTGTGCAGTCGCACCGTCGATGAGGCGGTGGTCAAAGCTGAATGAAAGTGCAAGTACTGGCGCAGCAACGATTTCACCGTTCTTCACGACAGCTTTCTCAGCGATACGGCCGATACCGAGAATCGCAACTTCTGGGTGGTTGATGACAGGTGTGAACCATTGTCCACCAGCTGAACCGATGTTTGTGATTGTGATCGATCCGCCTTTCATGTCTTCCCCAGCGAGCTTACCTTCACGAGCTTTACCTGCAAGTTCGTTAATGTTTGTAGCAAGTGCATAGATTGATTTACGGTCTGCATCTTTTACGACTGGTACAACGAGTCCGTTGTCCGTGTCAGCTGCAATCCCGATGTTGTAGTAGTTTTTGTAGACGATTTCTTCGTTCACGTCATCGATTGAAGCGTTGATTGTTGGGAATGCTTTCGCTGCAGCAGTCAATGCTTTCACGACGAATGGCAAGTACGTGAGTTTCACGCCTTGGTCAGCCGCGACTTGTTTGAAATCTTTACGGAGTGCAACGAGTTTTGTAACGTCGACTTCGTCCATGAGTGTAACGTGTGGTGCAGTGTGTTTCGAGTTAACCATAGCTTTCGAGATGGCTTTACGGATTCCACGGATTTTCTCACGTGTTTCAAGTTCAGGAGTCGCTGACTCGTAAGGCTTGATTTCCGTTTTCGCAGCTGCTGCTGGTGCTACAGATTCTGTTTTCTCTGTTGTAGCTTCTGCAGACGGTGCTTCGCCGTTCGCGAATGCATCGATGTCTTCTTTCAATACACGGCCGTTGTCGCCAGAACCGTTTACTTCACGGATGTCGACACCTTTTTCACGTGCATATTTACGGACAGATGGCATAGCGATAACACGCTCAGATTTGTGAAGTTGAACGTCGCGTGGCGCGTCTTCTTTCACATCTTCTTTTACGTCTTCTGTCTTCTCTTCTGCTTTCGGTTGTTCAGGTGTTTCTTCTTCACCTGCTGGTGCGTCGCCTTCGATGTCAAACGTAATGAGGACGTCGCCGACTACAGCAACTGTACCTTCAGAAACTTTAACTTCTTTGACTGTACCGTCGACTGGAGCTGGGATTTCAACGACTGCTTTGTCGTTTTGTACTTCTAAAAGAACATCGTCCTCTTTGACCGTATCCCCTGCTTTTACGAACCACTTGACGATTTCACCTTCGTGAATACCTTCACCGATATCTGGTAATTTAAATTCAAATACTGCCACTGGTTTTTCCTCCCATCAATTCATCATGTAAACACGACAAGGGAGACAATTCTCCCTCATCGTTTATTCGACACGATCTTAGAAGTTCACAACTTCCTTAACTTTTGCAACGACATCTTTATGGTCAGGTAACCACATGTCTTCACCTTGTGCGAATGCGAAGACTGTGTCTGGTGCAGTTACTCGAAGAACTGGTGCTTCGAGGTGAAGAATTGCGCGCTCTTGAATTTCAGTTACAACGTTCGCTGCGATACCTGCTTGACGTTGTGCTTCTTGAACGACGATCGCACGACCTGTTTTCTTAACAGACTCTACGATTGTGTCGATATCAAGCGGGCTCACTGTCATGAGGTCGATTACTTCAACGTTGATGTTTTCTTTTTCAAGTTCTTCCGCTGCTTTAAGTGAAGTATGCACCATCGCACCGTAAGTGATGATTGAAACGTCTGTACCTTCACGTTTCACATCTGCTTTACCGAGTTCGATTGTGTAATCACCTTCAGGTACTTCGCCACGGAATGAACGATACAATTTCATGTGCTCGAGGAACACGACTGGGTCGTTGTCACGGATTGACGCGATCAACAAACCTTTTGCATCGTAAGGAGTTGATGGAATAACAACTTTAAGACCAGGTGTCTGAGCCATCAAGCCTTCAAGGCTGTCCGCGTGAAGCTCAGGTGTCTTAACTCCACCACCGAATGGTGAACGGATTGTGATTGGTTGGCTGTAAGCGCCGCCTGAACGGTAACGCATACGTGCCATTTGAGCTGCGATTGAGTCGAAAACTTCGAATACGAATCCGAAGAATTGAACTTCCATAATCGGACGGAATCCAGTAAGACCTAGACCGATCGCAAGACCACCAATCCCTGATTCAGCGAGTGGCGTGTCGAAGACACGGTCTTCGCCGAGCTCGTCTTGGAGACCTTCCGTCGCGCGGAATACCCCACCGTTTTTACCAACGTCTTCTCCGAAAAGAAGTACTTTCTCGTCGCGTTTCATTTCAACGCGCATCGCATCAGTAATCGCTTGGATCATTGTCATTTGAGCCATAACTTACTTCGACTCCTTTGCAGTATATTCTTCAAGCTGTTCTTTCAAGTTTGAAGGAAGTTCTTCGAACATGTTGTTGATGAAGTCCGAAACTTTTTGTTTTGGTTCTTTGTCTGCTTGGCTGATTGCTTCTTTCACGTCAGCTTTCGCTTGCTCGATCACTTCGTTCTCCATGTCTTCGTTCCAGAGTTTCTTGTTCTCAAGGAAGAGACGGAAACGTACGAGTGGATCTTTTTCTTGATACTCTGTGTCGAGTTCTTTTGTACGGTAACGTGTTGGGTCATCCCCAGCGAGCGTATGTGGTCCGTAACGGTAAGTGAGTGACTCGATAAGTGTCGGTGTTCCCTCGAGTGCGTCGACGCGAGCTTGTTGAGTCGCTGCGAGCACTGCAAGAACGTCCATTCCATCTACTTGAATTCCGTTGATTCCAGCTGCAACAGCTTTTTGCGCGATCGTTTTAGCTGCAGTTTGCTTTTCAACAGGAGTTGAGATAGCGAAACGGTTGTTTTGAACGACGAAGATTGCTGGTGATTTGAATGCACCTGCAAAGTTCAATCCTTCGTAGAAGTCACCTTGTGATGAGCCACCGTCACCTGTGTAAGTAATGGCGACATTTTTGTTGCCGTTGCGTTTGAGGCCCATTGCCACACCCGCAGTTTGAATGATTTGTGCACCGATGATGATTTGTGGCATCAATACGTTGACACCTTCAGGGATGCGGTTTCCCGCCACGTGTCCACGTGAGAACAAGAACGCTTGATAAAGCGGAAGTCCGTGGAATACGAGTTGTGGGATATCACGGTATCCTGGAAGGATCCAGTCCTCTTTGTCGAGCGCGTATTGCGTCCCGATCATCGTCGCCTCTTGACCTGCCACTGGCGCGTAGAATCCTAAGCGACCTTGACGGTTAAGTGAGATGGCGCGTTGGTCCCAGATTCGAGTATAGACCATGCGGCGCATGAGTTCCTGAAGTTGCTCGTCCGTTAGGTCAGGCATTGCGTCTTGGTTGACGACCTCACCCTTCTCGTCGAGAATACGGAACGTTTGGAAGTTTTCTTCCACGTTTTGAAGTACCTGAACGTTGTTCATTCGTTTCACCTCATCCTTTCAACTATGAGACAATTGTCTTTTTTGTGATCAAACACTATCTCAAATCTTACGTGTATCTGTCCAAAAAAGCAATCTGTATTAACGTGATTCAGAAAAGTTATCCTCTCCTGACGTTTCCTTGTTAGTATAAAACGGGTTGTTTCAATAACGCAAAAAATATGCTTACCGAAATAAAACGCTTACATTCAAGGGATATGACATCCTTTTCACCACTGTATTATTTTCATTTCACCTTCTGTACCATCCACATTCCTTCCTGTTTAAATATGATATAATCAATCATATAAGTTCGATAGAAAGGAAGTTGTGTATGTTAACCATGAAAGATGTCATCCGCGAAGGAGACGAGCGACTTCGCGCGCGTTCAGCCGAAGTTTCGATTCCGCCAACAACAGAAGATTTGGCGTTACTCGACGAGATGGAGACGTTTCTTGTCAATAGTCAAGACCCAGAGATGAGCGAGAAATACGAGTTACGAGGTGGTGTCGGAATCGCCGCACCTCAACTCGGTGTAAATCGCCGTTTCTTCACAGTATTGCTACAAGAAGAGGAAGAGACGTTTAAACTCTCCATCTTCAATCCTAAAATTACAAGTCATTCCGTCGAACAGACATTTTTGAATGGCGGCGAAGGCTGTCTATCGGTCGATCGCGTGGTCAAAGGAAATGTACCTCGTTTTCGTCGAATCACGTTAGAAGGGTTCGACCGCGAGGGGAAGCCGATTAAGCTTCGTCTGCGCGGAATGCGCGCTGTCGTATGTCAGCACGAGCTCGATCATTTAGACGGGATCATGTTCTATGACCGGATCAATATGTCGAACCCGTTAGAAACATACGGCGAACCGATTTAACATGTTTAGTTCGAGAAAAAGGGCACTGTTGTTACTATTCCCATTTTTATTTCTTTTAATCGGTGGATGTGTGCGAATCAATTATGATGCGACCGTCCACTATGACCAATCTGTTTCGCTTGAAACGACTTACGCGTTCCGTGATCATCCAGTCATGAAATTGCTCAATCTCAGACTCGACTGGGATACGTGGAAAGAGCAAGCAGAAGCGAACGGATATGAGACGGAAGATTATTCGAGTCCTGATGACTACGAAGGCATGGTCTTAAAGAAGACATTTAAAAATGTGGACGAGTTGCAACAGATTAAAGAGGAATGGAAAACGGGACCAGCCGGTATTTTAGTCCCTCCGGATATTCAGTTCGACATCGAACAACAGGAAGGCATTTGGTTTGATTCATATACACTCCAAACCAATCTCGACCTCCGACTCGATCGGGTCGACTTACCCGGTGTTGAACTAACCGGCTCCCCCAAAAAATTGGCTGAACGATATATCCGCCAAGCCGACATTCGCTTTAACTTGACTGTTCCGACCGGCGTATTCGTTGAGGATGGAACTGGCCTAGACCTCCGTTCTATGAAACATGTCGAGTGGCAAGTCTACGGCGGTCGGCAAAATAACGTGAAGCTAGTTGCCCATGTACCGAACGTCAACGCTTGGATCGTGACGGGAATCGTTCTGATTGCAGCGGCCGTATTGACTTACTTCATTTGGCGCAAATATCGTCGGAATGTTGGCAACCCAAAAGAGACATCCATTCGTTCACGTCTCCTCGGACTGTTGATCGTCTCACTTTCACTTGCTCTCATCATCGTCACCTTCCGACAAGAGTTGACGAACGAGCGTCAATCCGAGGCGATACGTCAAGCTTCTCAAACGAATGAGTTCATCCCTACGTTTGCAGTTCATGGACTACTCGGGACAGACCGGACGTTCCTCCGCTTCTCTCAAGCGATGGAACAAAGTGGTCAAGCGACTGACGGGGCGCTTTGTACCGTGACTGTCAAAGGCAAGACCGACTGTGAAATATATGATTTTAGTTCAACTCGTCCGATTGTCCGAATCGAGTTCGAAGATGCAGAGGCTTCTTTAAACAATCAGACAAAGTGGTTGAATGCAGCCATTGAAACATATAAAAAAACGAGAAATCGATCATTCGATCGGATGTATATCATTGGCCATAGCATGGGTGGCGTAGCCGCTGCCAACTATATCCTGAATCAAGAGACATACATCGTCGATAAGTTTGTGACGTTCGATAGCCCGTTCGGCGGGACGCGCCTTGCAAACTTCGGTTTATCTGCCAGTAACTTCGGCATTAATACCGGAAGCCCTGCCATCCGTGATTTGTCCCCTAACTCAGACGGACTGCAAGCATTCCAGTCTAAACTCGAGACATGGCCGAGGTCCGTTCAGGTACTCTCCTTCTCTGGACGAGGTGGCGAATTCAATTTGATTGAGCCGGCAAGTTCGCTGTTACTTGAAGAGTATACGAATAACATTCAGACAGAAACTGTGCCGTACGACCATTTCTCGCTTCACCGTAAAAGTGACGTCTTGAAAGAGACCGGGAAATTCTTATATGAATACACGAATGAGTTTAATCCAATCGAGACGAACTAACGTCAAAACAGCTATCCCCAAACTTTGAGGATAGCTGTTTTTTAATAGGTCATCGTCCATGTGACTTTTTGGAGCCAATACATCATATACTTTCCGAGCGGGAGATCCGTTTGAATCTCATCATATGCTACCGTATACGCGCCGTTCTCATTGTTCCATAGACGATTAAAATACTCGTCCACCTCATCAAAGAAGGCTGTATCCACTTCTCCTGTCACTTCGACGTCTGCCTCTAGGTTGTAATCGTTCATGTTCCGGGTCGTATAGTTCCCCGATCCTAAGACAACGGTTTTCTCCTCACCATCTACATAGAGGATTTTTGGATGATATTGTTCCTTACCGACATCATACCAGCGAATCTCGATATGCTCCGGGTTGACGGTGTTCAGTTCTGCCGTCACCGGTAAGTTCGGTAACCCTGATTTCGATCGACCGAACGCATTCGTGTTCGGATCGAGGATCAAGTTCACAGTCACCCCGCGCCCTGCGGCATCCTCGATTGCTTGGATGATATTCCGGTCTGCCAAATAAAACATTCCGATCCAAATGGTGTCTCCATCGTCCGCCCCATTCATTGCATCGAGCACTGATTCTTGAATTTTCCCTTCGGTGACGTAACGAATCTCCATTGGTGCCTCACTCGGCGCATTTTCAATCTTCGACAACGCTTCATCATCAGGGAATCGGCGTGCATCTCCTTTCGAGAACGTCGCGACCGCTTGCTCACCTTCAACGATTTCTTTTAAAATCGGTCCTTTTAAATGGACACCGACATTCGAGTGGTATCCGCTAGCGTCATGTGGATTGGCGGATAGTACAAATCCCTCATTTTCAGTGACCATCACCTTCCGATGGTTCGCTTTGATGTTGAGCAACCTCAAATAAGCACGAACCGTAATGTCCGGTGCCGAAGAGGCCATCGGATTCGGCAACCAGCCGGATTGACTATCACCGAACCATTGAAGCGCCATTCGATAAAACGTGGAGTAAAGAATATTTGGGTCACGAAGTTCGTCGAGATTTGTGTACACGACTTCTACCCCTGCCTCCTCCAGTACATCGAAGTGGTCGGAAACGTGCCCGTTATAAGTCGTATTGATATCGTCTGTAATAAAAACGACTTTCAAGTCCGGATATCGCTCCATTTGCTCAAGCAATGTCGATGACAGGCGCGATGTGATGTCCGGATATTGTCGGTCTTCATTCGAATAAGGATTGAATAAGAAAAAGTCCATGACGATGTATTCTTTTGCCTCACGTATTGCTCGTTCAACTTCACTAAATATCTCTTGTTCGACAATCTCCGTATCTTCCCCTTGATAGGTCAAATCGTGGAGAAAATCGATTTGGTCATCTGTGATGAGATATGGTTCAGATTGTCTCGACACGCCTTCCGGTAATGGTTTGACTTGATGATATACGAGCGTGATGAGAAAAATGACCGCTACGATTGCAGCTCCCCATTTCAGCCACCCTTTCTTCCCCTTTTCCTTCGCCATAAGCTCCCCCTCCTCATTTGCTGGTGAAAAAAACGAGCCGTAGTCTCCTACAGCCCGTCAAATCATACTTCCATAATAATCGGCAGGACCATCGGGTGTCTCCGCGTCTTTTGTGCCAAATAAGGTGTAAGGGTGTCTGAGACGAGTTGTTTCATCTCCGACCACTTCATCTGCTTATTGGACAATCCTTGTTCGACGGTTTTCTTCAACAATCGTTCGCCGTCACGAATCAGACTACCTGATTCACGCATATAGACGAATCCACGTGAGATGATATCTGGTCCTGAGACGAGTTTGCGCGTCTTGCCATCGATGCTGATGACGACGACAACGAGTCCATCTTCAGACAGAATTCGGCGATCCCTTAATACTATATTCCCGATATCACCAATTCCATTCCCATCGATATACACAGCGTTCGCAGAAATTTTGCCAGTGACCGCAGCCGACTCCGAGTCGACAGCAAGCACTTCACCATTATCCATAACGAAACTGTTCTCTTTCGGGATTCCTACCGATTCAGCAAGCTCAGCATGCTTTTTCAACATGCGGTACTCACCGTGAATCGGCATGAAGAATTTTGGATTCAACAGACGAATCATCAATAACTGCTCTTGTTGCGAACCATGACCTGATGTATGAATGTTCGTCAACTTACCGTAGACAACATCCGCTCCCGCTTTATACAACTGGTCAATCGTCTTCCCGACGGAGATGGCATTTCCTGGGATTGGAGAAGAAGAAAAGATGACCGTATCCCCAGGAATGATTGACACTTGACGATGGGTACCATTCGCAATACGGCTGAGCGCTGCCATCGGTTCCCCTTGCGAGCCGGTACAAAGAATCGCGATTTCATTCGGGTCGTAGTGACGCATTTGATTCGCCTCAATGATCATCCCTTTCGGAACGTTGATGAAACCGAGTTCTTGTCCAATCGTCATGACTTTCTCCATCGAACGACCGAAAATCATGAGATGGCGACCTGTCTCGGCACACGCATCGACCACTTGTTGCAAGCGATAGATGTTCGATGCGAATGTTGCAAAGATGATTCGACCATCCGCTTTCCGGAACGTTTCACTAATCGTCCCACCGACAACGCTCTCACTCATCGTGAAGCCTTCCACTTCTGCATTTGTCGAATCGGACAAGAGACAAAGCACGCCTTCTTTTCCGATTTCCGCCATCTTGGCGAGGTCTGCCGGCTCACCTACCGGAGTGAAGTCGAACTTGAAGTCACCCGTATGGACGATGTTCCCTTGTGGCGTCTTGACGACGACACCGAGTGAGTTCGGAATCGAGTGCGTCGTGCGGAAGAACGAGATGCTCGTCTTGCGGAACTTGATGAGTGAATCCTCATCAATCTCATGGAGTTCCGCCTCACGAAGCAACCCATGCTCCTCAAGTTTAACTTTAATCAATCCGAGCGCGAGCTTCGTCGCGTAAATCGGCAATTGCACTTGCTTCAATAAGAATGGAATTCCCCCGATGTGGTCTTCGTGACCGTGAGTGATGAATACCCCTTTTACTTTGTCCTTGTTTTTAATCAGGTACGAGTAATCAGGAATCACATAGTCGATTCCAAGCAAGTCATCCTCTGGGAACATGATTCCCGCATCGATGACGATGATTTCATCTTGGAATTGAACAACATATGTGTTCTTCCCGATTTCTCCGAGTCCGCCCAATGCGAACACGGCTGTTTGGTGGTTCTTAACAAACTTCATTTAATCTCTCCTTACTTCAATTATTAATACATCTATGTGAAACATAAGTGATTCTCGAATATGCCCGTAAGATTCTTTTTTCATTATAGCTCATATCATGACAATATTTCACTAACGATGTGATATTCGTGGTAGTTTCCCTATTTCGTGTTATCCTTTTAGTGGGTTCAGAAAACATATTTTTTAGATAAAGAGAAAGAATGGTGAATCAAATGGAAGATCAAAAGGTTGTTTTCTTCGACATTGACGGCACGCTTTTACATGAAGGTAGTTATATACCGCCTTCCACGATTTCAGCAATTCAGGCATTGCGAGAAAACGGCGTCGAGACATTCATCGCGACGGGACGAGGACCGGCCATGCTATCCGATATCCCAGAACGTGTCGGGATTGATAGTCTTGTTTGCTATAACGGTCAGATTGTCGTGCATAAAGGTGAAATCGTCTATCGTAACACGCTTTCAAAAGATGCACTCGGCCGATTGACGACGCACGCCGCTTCAAATGATCATACTCTCGTCTATTTGGGACAAGACCGTGGTGGTGCTTCAAGACCGAATGATGCCATCGTCAAACAATCGCTCGGTGAACTCGACATGCCGATTCCTTCATTCGAACCGAACTTCCATACAGAAGAAGATGTGTATCAGACGTTACTGTATTGCACGCCTGAAGACGAGCATCATTATATCAACGCCTACCGTGAGTTCGATTTTATCCGTTGGCATCCTCATGCAATGGACGTGATCAACAAAGGGGCCAGTAAGGCAGATGGCATCCGTCACTTTATTGAGACCAATGGCTACCGTCTTGAGAATACGTACGCTTTCGGAGATGCGTTGAACGACTTGGCCATGCTTCAGTATGTAGGTACTGGAATCGCCATGGGCAATGGTCGCACCGAAACGAAAGACGTGGCGGATTTTGTCACGAAATCCATCCTTGAAGATGGAATCGAGTACGGCTTGAAAGCGATGAAACTCATTTAAAAAAGACCTCTTGGAGTCAAACCGTCGAGTTGGATCAATCGATTCAACGATCGCGGCATCGCTCCAAAGGTCTTTTTTTTATCTCGAACGAAGTGTACGCTCTAGTCTATCCAAATCGGTATCCTTCCCGATGATAATCAAAATATCTTCCGATAAAATCATCTCATCCGCTTGAGGAGAAATCAGGACATCATCATCGCGACGAATCGCCACGATGTTCACCCCGTACTTCGCCCGCAAGTCCAAATCGATGAGTGATTTGTTAGATAACTTGTCCGATGCTTTTATTTCGACAATCGAATGTTCATTCGATAATTCGAGGTAGTCGAGGATACTTTGGCTCATCAATCCATTCGCAATTCGAACGCCCATGTCACGCTCCGGGTGGACGATATTGTCTGCCCCAATTCGACGAAGTACTTTTTCATGGTAATCGTTTGTTGCTTTCACCGTGATGATTTGAACACCAAGTTCCTTTAAAATCAACGTCGTCAAAATAGAAGCTTGAATATTCTCCCCGATGGCGACGATGACATGTTCAAAGTTACGAATCCCCAAACTCTTCAACACATTTTCATCTGTTGTATCGGCGATCACGGCATGGGTTGCCAATCCCATAAACTCATTGACACGCTCCTCATCTGAATCGATGGCGAGGACGTCATATCCATTTGAAGACAATTCACGGACGATCGACCCACCAAATCGTCCTAATCCGATGACTGCAAATTCACCTGTCATGATGCTACATCCCTTTCCTACACATGTTCACTTCTTGATTCTTCGTTCAGTGTAACTGATTCCACTTCAAAACTCTATACAAAATACAAAACGGGATTCCCTTTAAATAAAGGAAATCCCGTTCTCGCCATTATGCTTTTCCACTCGAGCGTTTCCCTCGTACGTAGTCGTTGTCAAACAAGAACAAACGGAGCAAGAGGTAGAGTGCCGGAACGAGTAGGAGCAATCCTAAGATGAACACGATGACAAGCGCCACCGCCATCGACTCGTTGACGACACTTCCATTAATGTCGATGTACGGATACAGGATGTAAGGTAAGTGAGAATATCCGTATCCGAACCATGCCATGAAGAACTGTCCCATGACCATCAAGAAGGCAACCCCGTAATTTCGTTTCATATACACGAAGGAGACGGCGATGACGAAGAACAAGAAGCTCATCGCAAACCACCACCAGTTCCCTCCTAGGATACTTTCGTAATGCCACGCAGCTTGCGACTTCAATCCAAAGAAGACGAGACCCGATGCGATAATCGTCGGGACGCTCCAGAATAGAGCCCATTTCCGAACGAGTTCGACGGCATTTTGGTCACGTGCCTTGTCCGCGTAGAACAAGAGGAACATGGCACTAATATAGAGGACGGAGACAATCGCCAAGATGACGACCGTCCAGGAGTAGAAGTTGGTGAACAACTTCGCTCCGTCAAAGAAGACCCCGTTCTCTGTTTCCGTGATGAAACCTCCTTGGCTGACCGTCAGTACCGTCGACATCGAAGCTGGGATGAGTAATCCCGTCGCTCCATAAAGGAACATATAGAGCGTGCTTTCCTTTGAGCCATAGTTAGCGAACGCATAAAAACTACCACGAATCGCAAGCAGAATTAACACGACAGACGCCGGAACGAGCAATGCCGTACCATAGTAATAAGCGGTGTCCGGAAAGAATCCGACAATCCCGACAAAGAAGAAAACGAAGAATACGTTCGTCACTTCCCATGTCGGTGACAAATACCGTTTGACGAGTCGGTTCACTAAGTGATCACGTTTCGTATAGCGGCTATAGAAAGCGAAGAAGCCTGCACCGAAGTCAATCGATGCGACGATGAGATAGCCGTATAGGAACGTCCATAAGACGGCAATCCCTAATTCTTGAATTTGCATGTCATACCCTCCGATCACACTTCATCCGCAAACATCGCTTCACCACGATGCTCGGATTGTTTTAGTTCTTTCCCTACCGGATTCTCTTTGAACAGGCGTGATAGGACAACCACAGTCACTGTTCCAAGTACCGCGTAGAGGATCGCGAAAGCGACAAGCATCCAACCGACGTTCGCTGAAGTCGTAGCTGCCTCACTCGTACGCATTAACTCATATAACGCCCAAGGTTGACGACCAAATTCAGCGAAGAACCACCCAAACTCAATCGCTGCCATGGCTAGCGGTCCACCGGCTGCAATCGCAAAGAGCATCGGCTTGCTGAACTGGTTCAAACGTTTAATATAGCGGCCGAGTACAAACAGGAAGGAGATGAGTGCGAGAAGCATCCCAATTCCGACCATCGCATCAAATAGATAGTGAACGAAGAGCGGCGGTTGATCTTCTTTCGCAAACTCATTGAGACCCGTCACCTCGTAGTTCGGGACTCCACCTGCAAGAATAGAGAGCGCGTAAGGAATCTTCAAGGCGCCTCGGACTTCATAGCCACCTTGACCATCATCTTCTAACCATCCACCCAAAATCAATTCAGCCTCGGAGGAGGTTTCGAAATGCCATTCTGCCGCGGCTAATTTATCTGGTTGGTACTGAGCCAAATATTTACCTGAGAAGTCACCGACGAGCGCTGTCGCAATCGCAAAGATCAAAGCGACCGTCATCGTCAGACGGAGACCTTTCTTGTGATATTCAATCGACATCTTGTCGAGTTGATTTCGACGTTGACGTAACAACTGAACGGCTGCAATCGCAGCTAGAATGAACGCGGATGTTAAAATAGCTGAAGTCAACACGTGTGCCATTTTAGTCGGCATAGCCGGACTGAACATCGCCTCGAGTGGGCTGACATTTGCCAATCGACCATCGACAATATCAAACCCTACAGGCTGGTTCATAAAACTGTTTACCGTTGTGATAAAGAACCCTGAGAACAATGCACCGACTGCAACCGGTATCCCGAGAAGCATGTGGTGCCACGGATTTTTAAATCGATCCCACGTGTACAAGTAAATACCAAGGAAAATCGCTTCAAAGAAGAAGGCGAACGTTTCCATGAAAAGCGGGAGCGCAATCGTTTGACCCGCAACGCGCATCAAATTCGGCCAGAGAAGTGAAAGCTGCAGACCGATGGCCGTACCTGTCACAACCCCAACTGCTACCGTCACGACATAGCCACGCGACCAACGGCGAGCCATGAGCGTGTATTTCGGGTCTTTTTTACGTATTCCTAAAAATTCTGCCAATAAAATTAAAAGTGGAACCCCGACGCCGAGTGTGGCAAAAATCACATGAAAACCTAATGTGAGTGCCGTCAATGCTCGACTCATCAGGACAGGATCTTGAAACATCTATTGATTACCTCCTATCTCTCTCTATCGCTTCGAACCCATGTATGAAACGACAATCACAGATGAATACCCTTCGATACTTACATCATAATGATTTTATATTGCGCTGTAATGTCTCAATGCTCGAGTTCGCAAAATGTTCACATTTGAGCAATCGCCACAAAATCGTCGCTTTACATGAATAAATGTTTCCCTTTTTCACCCTCGTTCACTCCTTTTCGGGCACACTAAAAGCGGACTCAATCGAGACCGCTTCGTGTTATTGAATCATGACATTACGGAAGTAGTGGTCGAATAAATCGATGGCTACTTCAATCGAACGTTCATCCGGGTTGAGTGTCGATTGATGAAGTCCTGATCCCATATCGTTTACGCCTAACCAAACCATGAATCCAGGGACCTGTTTCAACATATATCCAAAATCTTCACCCGTCATGGCAGGGACACACGTTTTATAAGAATAGCCGACCTCTTCCACCGCTTCCTCGAATTGATAGAGGTAACGTTCGTCATTGACGACCTCGTGATAGCGATTACCAAATTCAAGGTCAATCTGAACGTTATACGTCATCTCGACACCGGCAATGATTTGACGAATCCGGCTTTCAAGCACGACCATTTCTTTGTCGGACAATGCACGGACCGTCCCATCCAATTTGGCCGTATCAGCGATGATATTTTCTTTCGTTCCTGCTGCGACTTTTCCGATACTGACGACCGCACTTCCCATCGGGTCAATGTTCCGTGACACAATCGTTTGCAGTTGCATGATGAGGGCGGCCTGAACGATAACAGCGTCAATCCCTGCGTGAGGGAAAGCACCATGCCCCCCTTTTCCATGAATGGTGATATGAAGCTCTCGCGCACTCGCAAACAACACGCCCGGTCTTGAAGCGACCATGCCGACAGGATATTCAGGCGCGACATGCAAGCCGAACAGTGCATCCGGCCGGAAGTGATAGAACAATTCTGATTTCGCCATCGGTTCGGCTCCTCCCGGGCCCTCTTCGGCCGGTTGGAAAAAGACGACAAGGTGATGGTTAAGCGGTTCCTCGACCGCTCGTTTAATTAACCCAAGCGCGATCGACATGTGCACATCATGTCCGCATGCATGCATCATTCCTTCGTGAATCGATGCGAATTCTAGCCCCGTCTCTTCCGTGATGGGCAGTCCATCCATATCGGCTCGATATCCAATCGTCTTCTCACCGACGAGACCATCTACCCGGACGAAAAGACCTGTTCGCCAGTGTGTGATGTGAACACGTGGTGAATCGAGCGATCGAATCAATTGCTCAAGTGTCGCTTGTGTTTTGAACTCTTCATATCCGGCTTCCGGAATTAAATGCAGCTGTCTTCTCGCTTCAATTGCCCAATTCATCATTCAGTCTCCTTCGTAATTTCTTCAACGATCTTCCAAAACGCTTGAACTTGCGCCAACTCCAACATCGATTCTGTCGAAAGCATCCATGTGTCCCGTACGAGTGGCACACCACCCGACGACGTCAATGGAATCTTATTCATCTCATTCACATCTTTGATGGTCGATTCAGGGAGAATCGCGAACCCGATTCCGTGTAACGCCATCTGTTTGCATGTCTCGATTTGATCGACGACCAGCGTCGTCAGAGGTGGACTCGAAAACCGTTCCTGCCACCACTCTAATATTTCCTGGTAATAAGTCGAGTCACTCTTGAATTGAATAAACGAGCGCTCATTGTTTTTTAGTTGGGAGAGGTCGGTCATTTTTAGATCGACCAAATGCAAGGAATCGGAGAACAACTTCATCCGTTCTCCTCGCCAATCAGGATTCCCTCGAATGATTCCGATATGAAAATTCTCTTCGAGCATATAACGCATCATTTCGCTCGACCATCCGGTGACCAATTTGACACGGACAGACGGATAGCGTTCAACGAACGTCTTCAATACCTTGGGTAACCAATATTGTCCCATGATAGAGGCGACGGCAATTTTCAAAGTCCCGTACACTTCCCCTTGGTTGGCAGTCAGTTCACCCCTCAGTTCTTGTTCTTCGCTGTACATCTTTTTGGCGAACTCGATGATTTTCTCCCCATCTGGCGTCAATGCGAGCCCTCTTGTGGAGCGAACGAAAATCTTCTTTCCCCACTGATGTTCGATGGTCACGAGCCGTTGACTGAGCGCTGGTTGTGAGACAAACAACCGCTCGGCTGCTTTCCGCATATTCAATTCTTCCGCAAGAATAATTAACACTTCTACTTCCGAAACTTGCATCACGTCACCTGTTTCTCTATCGTTTGAAAGATTGTATACTGAATAAGTATTTGTTTCAATGTATCATATCATGTTTAATCATCAATTTGATTGTTAGGAGGAAATCTGATGCAACGTCATCATTTCGCCTTTATCGTTGCGACCGTCGCGACGCTCGGCAGCCTTTATTTTTCAGAGATCATGCTCTTTTTACCTTGTAAGTTGTGTTGGTTCCAACGCATCTTTATGTATCCACTAGCCATCTACTACTTGACTATCATGTTGACTGCACGAGACGTCAACCGCTTGTTCGTAGGGATTATGGCCGGTGCCGGATGGTGTATCAGTCTGTATCACGTTATTTTAGAACGTATCCCGAACGGTGAAGCCTTCTGTACGAACGACTGCCTGATTCGTTGGGTCAACTATTTTGGATTCGTCACCATCCCACTCCTCAGTTTTATCGCCTTTACCTGCATCCTGATCGTTCAGTTCGTACCGCTTAAGAAAGCGTAAGACAACAAAGGAGAAGCTGTCTCGAGACAGCTCCTCCTTTTTTCATTGCCACCATTCGTCGTACAACGAGGCAGGCATGTGATGCTTGTGGCGTGAACGTTTAAAAATTGTCTCGATTCGCTCGGCGATTGTTGGGTCGATTGTCTTCCCTTCCAAATAGTCGTCCAGCTGATCATACGTCATACCGAGTGCGACTTCGTCAGGAAGTCCAGGGCGACCATCTTCAAGGTCAGCCGTCGGCACCTTATAAATCACACGCTCATGCGCTTCAAGTTCATGGAGAAGTGCTTTCCCTTGACGTTTGTTCAAACCGGTCAACGGTGTGAGGTCACAAGCTCCGTCACCGTGTTTTGTATAAAATCCTGTCACATATTCCGCAGCATGATCCGTTCCGACCACAAGGGCACCGAATGTTGCCGCGATATCGTATTGTGCCTTCATCCGCTCACGTGCCTTCGTATTCCCTTTATGGAAGTCACTCAATTCGAGACCCGTTGCACGGTTAAACGCTTCAACCGATGCGTCAACAGCAGGCTTAATGTTGACAGTGAACGATTTGTCCGGACGAATGAACTCAAGCGCAAGTTGCGCGTCATGCTCATCGTGTTGCTCACCATATGGCAATCTGATCGCATAAAATGTATACTCGCCACCCGTTTCTTCACGAAGCTCTTCCATGGCGAGTTGACATAGCTTTCCGGCAAGGCTTGAGTCTTGCCCACCTGAGATACCTAGGACGAGTCCTTTCGCACCGGCTCGTTTCACATATGCTTTCAAAAAGTCGATGCGTTGACGAATTTCTTCTTTCGGGTTGATGGTCGGTTTGACATGTGTTGATTCAATGATATGTTGTTGCATGGATTGCCCTCCCACTATGCTCTCATTTTGCTTTATTGTCTGATAATCCTTATACCCCGTCAACTAGCGTCTCAAAAAGAAAGACGGAAACAACAGTTTCCGCCATGGCTTTATTGAACTTTAAATGATGTGACCTCTCCACCGAT